>CAXUEX010000192.1:0-4973 GCA_964250215.1 uncultured Acetobacteraceae bacterium
CCCGATCAGGGCGCCGACGATGCCGCCATCCTGCGCGGGCGCCGGAGCGGGCGCCGGTTTCGGCCGCACCGCGAGCCGGTCGGGCAGGCGCAGATCGACGAACACGAGCGGCCGATCCAGCAGCGCTTGCTTCGTTTGCAGATCGGCCAGGCGTTGCAGCGCGGCAATTTCGTTTTCTTCGGGCAACATAACCAGCAATCCGCGCTTCAGTTGCAGGTTCCAGCGCCGGTCCCCCACGCGCACCGCGGCCGCCACCCGATCGCGGATCGCCGGATACGGCGCCAGCTCATCGAGCAGCGTGGCGGCGTGTTCCGGCGCGCCGGTCCCCACCACCAGCGGCAGATCGGCGAACACCGTCACATCCTCGTCGGTGACGATCTGGCCGCCGCGATCGATGAGTTGGAAACGGCCCTGGTTCTGCCAGATGGCGAACGGCCGGCGTTCCTGGATATCGACGAAGATCGTATCCGGCAGCCGGCGTTCCACCGCGACGTGCTGCACCCACGACAGGCTTTCGATGCGCGCTCGCGCGCCGGTGACGGAGAAGTTCAGGATCGGATCGCCGCGGCGCACGCCCAGCGCCGCATCCAGCAGCGGCTGCGGCGTGTTCGCGCGGCCGGCAATCACGATGCTCTGCACGCGCAAATCCAGCGTGCGCGCAAGCTTCGTTTGCAGCTTTGCCACCGCGCCGCCGGGCTGCGCGGAATGCACCAGCGCGGTGGCCGCCAGCACCAGCGCGAAACCGGCCACCAGCATGGCGAGCGGCCGCAGCATCCGCCGCTGCCGGCGCAGCAGCAGTTTCAATCGGCTGGGCCGAGCGATTTCGCGCCTTTTCACGCGCGGCATTGCGCGTTCTCCACCATCCATGAGCACAAAGCGGGAAACGCGATGCCGCGAAACGCCGCCTGCTCCGGCAGCAGCGACGTCGGTGTCATGCCCGGCTGCGTGTTCACTTCCAGCAATACCAGCCGGCCGGGTTCGCCATGCGTGTCGTCATAACGGAAATCGGCGCGCGTGGCGCCGCGGCAGCCCAGCGAATTGTGCGCCGCGACCGCGAGATCGAGCGCGCGGGATTCGATGTCGGCGTGCAACGCGGCGGGCAGCACATGGCGCGAGCCGCCGGACGCATACTTGCTTTCGTAATCGTAGAACTCGTGCGCGGCGGCGATGTCGGTGACAGCCAGCGCGCGGCTGCCCATTACGCCAACCGTAAGTTCCCGTCCAGGAACGTATTCCTCGATGAGCGCGCTCGGGCCGAAACGCCAGGCCTCGGCGATTTCATGCCGCCGGTTGTCGCCCTGGCGCAGAATGGTGACGCCCACCGAGGAGCCTTCGTTGAGCGGCTTGATCACGTAGGGCCGGGGCAGCGGATCGGCATCGGCAAGCGCCGCGATTTCGATCACACGGCCATGCGCAATGGGCAGCGCGGCGGCGGCGAACACGGCGCGGCTCGCGGCCTTGTCCATGGCCAGCGCGGAAGCGCGCGCGCCGGAATGCGTGTAGGGAATCTCCAGCCAATCGAGCACGCCCTGGATGACACCGTCCTCGCCGAAGCGGCCGTGCAGCGCGTTGAACACCGCATCCGGCTTCGGTTCCAGCGCCGCGATCACAGCCGCAAGATCGGCGCCGACCTCGACCGGATGCACGATGTACCCCGCCTCGCGCAGCGCCGCGATCACCTGCGCGCCGGAGGACAAACTCACCTCGCGTTCGGCGGAGATGCCGCCATACAGCACAGCAACGCGCTTCATGGCACGGCCTGCCGCGTGCGGCGGCCGAAGCGCTTGATTTCCCAGATCAGGGAAAAACCGCTGGTGGCGCGCACGCGATCCCGCACTTCCTCGCCCAGCGTTTCCAGATCGGCGGCCGTGGCATCGCCGGTGTTGAGCAGGAAATTGCAATGCTTCTGCGAAACCTGCGCGCCGCCAATTTGCAGGCCGCGGCAACCTGCCGCATCGATCAGTTCCCAGGCTTTGGCACCCGGCGGATTGCGGAACGTGGAGCCGCCGGTGCGGGCGCGCACGGGCTGCGTGGCTTCGCGGCTGGCGCGGATTTCGGCGATGCGCGCGGCAATGGTTTCCGGATCGCCCGTGCGCACTTGAAAGCGGGCGCGCACCACCACGGATTCCGGCGGCAGTTGCGCATGGCGGTATTCCAGCGCGAGCTCGCCCGCGGCCAGGCGCCGGATTTCGCCCTGGCGGGTCACGATCTCCGCCCAATCCAGCACGGCCGAAACATCGCTGCCATAGGCGCCCGCGTTCATCGCCACGGCGCCGCCGATCGTGCCCGGAATGCCGGAGAGGAATTCGAGGCCGGCCACGCCCGACGCGGCCGCGTGTTCCGCAACCGTTATATCCAGCGCGGCGGCGCCGGCGACGATGCCGTTCGGCTCCACAACAATTTCGCCAAAGCCGCGCGCAAGCCGGACCACCACGCCGGGGATGCCGCCATCGCGCACGATCAGATTGGAAGCAGCACCGATCACGCTCAGCGGCACATCGTGCGGCAGATCGTGCAGGAATTGCGCGAGGTCGGCCGCATCGGCCGGCCGCACCAGCGCCTCCGCCGGGCCGCCGACGCGAAACCAGGTGGCGGGCGCGAGCGCCGCATCGGCCTGCAGCCGGCCACGCAGCTGCGGTAACGTATCGGCCAGATGGCGCTCCGCGACCATCATGCGCGCTTCGCTTTCGGCGCCTGCAATTCGGCGAGCTGCGCCGGCAGCGCCTGCGCCCATTGCGTGATGTTGCCGGCGCCGAGGCAGACGACGAAATCGCCCGGTTTGGCGATGGCGTTCACCATTTCGGCCAAATGATCGGGGGCGGCCAGCGGCACCACGCTGCGATGACCGCTGGCGCGCAGCCCATCCACCAGCGCATCGCGGTCCACGCCGGCAATCGGCGCCTCGCCAGCGGCATACACATCGGCGATCACCACGGTGCCGGCTTCGTTCATGCAGGTGCAGAATTCGGTGAACAGGCTGGCGAGCCGCGAATAGCGGTGCGGCTGCACAATGGCGATGACGTTGCGCGCGCCGGCCTGACGCGCGGCTTTCAGCACGGCGGCGATTTCCACCGGATGATGGCCGTAATCGTCGATCACCGTGATGCCGCCGGCCTCGCCGGTTTTCGTGAAACGCCGCTTGACGCCACGAAAACTCAGGAACGCCTGGCGCAGCACCTGGTCGTCGATTTCCATCTCGATGCCCACGGCGATGGCGGCGAGCGCGTTCTGCAGATTGTGCTGGCCGAGCATGGGCAGCCGGAACGGCCCCAGCCTGCGCCGGCGGTTGCGGAACCGATCCGTCAGCTCCACCTCGAACGTGGCGCCCAGCGTGTTCGACACGATCTTCTCCGCGCGCACATCGGCCTGCGGCGAAAACCCGTAGGTGACGATACGGCGATCAATGCGCGGTATCATCGCCTGCACGCCAGGGTGATCCAGGCAGAGCACCGCGAAGCCATAGAACGGCAGGTTGTTCACGAACTGCTCGTATCCCGCGGTCATGGCCTCCGCCGTGCCCCAGTGATCGAGATGTTCCGCATCCATATTGGTGACCACCGCGATGGTGGCCGGCAGGCGGAGAAAACTCCCGTCGCTCTCGTCCGCCTCCACCACCATCCAGTCGCCCGCACCCATCCGGGTGTTGCTGCCATAGGCTTCGATGATGCCGCCGTTGATCACCGTGGGATCGAGTTTGGCGGCCTCCAGCACCGCGGCAACCAGGCTGGTGGTGGTGGTCTTGCCATGCGTGCCGCCCACCGCAATGGCCCAGCGCAGGCGCATCAACTCGGCCAGCATTTCGGCGCGGCGCACCACCGGAAGCAGCAACTGCCGTGCCGCAACAATCTCCGGGTTGTCCGGCCGCACGGCGCTGGAAACCACCAGCACGCGCGCCTGGCCGACGTTTTCCGCGGCATGGCCGATGGTCACCGGAATGCCGGCTTCGCGCAGCCGCCGCACATTGGCGCTTTCGGCAACATCGCTGCCGCGCACGGCATAGCCCAGCGTGTGCAGCACTTCGGCAATGCCAGACATGCCGATGCCGCCGATGCCGACGAAATGGATGGTGCCGATATCCAGCGGCAGGGATCTCATCGCACGGTCTCCATCTGCCGTTCCACCAGGTCGGCGAGCAAGGCGGCCGCATGCGGTGCGCCGTGCCGTGCGATTGCGGTGGCGCGGCGCGCGAGTTCTTCGGGATCGGAAAGCAATTGTTGCAGCATGGCAGAAAGCCTGGGCGGCGTGCATTCGGATTGCGGCAGCACCAGCGCGCCTTTGCCCGTGGCCAGCGATGCGGCGTTGGCGGCCTGGTGGTTGTCGATCGCGCCCGGCAGCGGCACCAGCAGGGCGGGCACGCCGATCGCTGCGATTTCGGCGCAGGTGGAAGCGCCGGCGCGCGCGATCAGAAGATGCGCGCCGGCGAGAAGCGTGGCCACGTCGGCGAAAAACGGCGCGAGCTCGGCATCTGTGCCGAGGGCGGCGTAGGCGGATTGCACGCGCGGCACATCCTCGGCGCGGCATTGCTGCACGATACGCAGGCGTGCGCGCAGCGCTTCGGGCAGCAATGCGATCGCGGCCGGAACCGCGTCGCTGAACACGCGCGCGCCGAGCGAACCGCCGAGCACCAGCAGACCGATCCGTTCGCTGGGCGGCATGTATTCCCGTCCGGCAGCAGCCGCAATCGCGGCGCGCACCGGGTTGCCGACAATGGGAGCCGCAATGCCGGAAGGCAAACGCGTAGTGCCGTCAAACCCGAGCGCGAGCGTATCGGCGAAGCGCGCCAGAAAGCGGTTGGCGCGGCCGAGCACCGCATTTTGTTCGTGCAGCACAATGGCCGGCCGATGGGTAAGGCTGCGCGCGGCCATCACCGGTGCCACCGATGGATAGCCGCCGAATGCCGCAATGCAGCCGAAATTCGTGCCGCCCAGCACCGCGCGCGCCTGCGCAATGCCGCGCGCGAGACCGGCGAGCGC
>CAXUEX010000193.1:0-4788 GCA_964250215.1 uncultured Acetobacteraceae bacterium
GCCGAGCGCGATGCCGCCGCCCCGGTGCTCGCTGCCATCCCCTACGCCATCGATCTCGTCGGCAGCCTCAGCGTCGCCGAAGCCGCCGCGTGCCTCGCGCGCTGCGCCCTGTTCGTCGGCAACGATTCCGGCCTGATGCACCTCGCCGCCGCTGCCGGCGCCCCCACGCTCGGCCTGTTCGGCCCCACCTCGAACGAGGAATACGGCCCCGCCGGCCCGCGCGCCGACGTGGCCGTGGGTCAGGGGCGCAGCATGGCCGGCCTGCCTGTGGCCGCGGCCCTGGCACCCGCGCTGCTGTTGCTGGATCGCGAGACAGTGCCGGCGTGATCCGCACGGCCCAGCTCATGGCAGGCGCGCCCTCCGGCGGCGCCGAACTGTTCTACGAACGGCTCTGCATCGCGCTGCACCGGGCGGGTGAGGCGGTGCTGCCGCTGCTGCGCGCGGAGCCGGCGCGGCTCGAAAGGCTGCGCGAAGCGGGGCTGGCGCCACAGACCGCCTGGTTCGGCGGCGCGCTCGATATAGCTACGAAACCGCTCCTGGCCGCCAAGCTGCGCCGTTTCGCGCCGCGCGTGGCCGTGGCATGGATGGGCCGCGCCGCCGCGCACGCGCCGCGCGGGCCGTGGGTGCTCGTCGGCCGCCTCGGCGGCGCCTACGATCTGCGGCGCTTCGCCCATTGTGACCATCTGGTCGCGAACACGCCGGGCTTGCGCGATTGGATCCTGGGTCAGGGTTTCCCGGCCGCGCGCGCGCACACCCTGCCAAACTTCGTCCCCGATCACCGGGATGTTCCGCCAGTCGAACTTGGCCTGCCCCGCCCGCTGGTGCTGGCCTTGGGAAGGCTGCACCGCAACAAGGCCTTCGACGTGCTGCTTGCGGCACTCACGCGCCTGCCCGGCCTGCACGCGGCCATCGCCGGCGAAGGCCCGGAGCGCGCCGCCTTGCAAACGCTCGCGCAACAAGCCGGCATCGCCGACCGCGTGCATTTCCTCGGCTGGCGCGAAGACGTCCCCGCCCTGCTCGCCGCCTGCGACGTGCTCGTCTGCCCCTCGCGCGTGGAACCGCTCGGCAACGCGGTGCTCGATGGGTTTTCCGCCGCGCGCCCGGTGGTGGCGGCAGCGTCCGACGGCCCGCGCCTGCTGATCGATCCGGGCCGCACCGGCGTGCTGGTGCCCGTGGATAGCGGCGTGGCATTGGCCGCCGGCGTCGAAGGCGTGCTGGCCGATCCGGTGCGCGCGGCCGCCATGGCGCAGGCCGGCCGCGCGATGTTCGAAGCGACATATGCGGAAGCGGCCGTGCTCGCCGAATGGCGGCGGTTTCTGTCGAGCGTGGAAAAACCCTGATGTGCGGCATCGCGGGAATTGTCCTCACTCAGGGGTCCTTGGACATGGGAACCGGCCTGCCCAACGCTCTCGTCGATTCGCTGAGGCATCGCGGACCCGACCATGCGGGAGTCATGTCGGCCGGCCCGGCCTGTCTCGTGCATACGCGCTTGTCCATCATCGATGTTGCGGGGTCGGATCAACCGTTCCTGGCCGCCGGCGCCGACCTGATCGCCAACGGCGAAATCTACAATTATCGCGCGCTGCGGGCCGACATGCCCGATACCGCCTTCACCTCGCAAGGCGATTGCGAACCGCCGCTGCATCTCTGGCTGCGCGATGGCGACGCCTACGCAACTCGCCTGCGCGGCATGTATGCGATCGCCATCCGCAGCGGCGATTGGGGTTCGCCCGCCCTCACTCTCAGCCGCGACCCGTTCGGCATCAAGCCGCTCTATTACGCGCCCATCGCAAACGGCCACGCCTTCGCCTCCGAACCCCGCGCCCTGCTCGATACCGGCCTGGTGCCCCGCGGCCTGCGCCCACTAGCCCGCGACGAATTGCTGAACATGCAGTTCACCACCGGCGCCGAAACCATCTTCCCCGGCATCTCCCGCCTGCGCCCCGGCGAAACAATCCGCATCCAGGATGGCAGCATTGCCGCCCGCCACCGCATCGCCGCCCTGCCGGAAGGCGAGCCCGAAACAATCGCCGAAGATGCCGCCCTCACCCGCCTGGAAGCCGCGCTCACCGACAGCGTCGCCGCGCACATGCAAAGCGATGTGCCCTACGGCCTGTTCCTCTCCGCCGGCATCGACAGCGCCGCCATCCTTGCCTGCATGGCCCGCCTCGACACCCGCCCCGTGCTCGCCTTCACCGCCGGTTTCGACGCGCCCGGCGCCGCCGACGAACGCGAAGCCGCCGCCGCCATGGCGCGCGCTGTTGGAGCGCAGCATGAAACCCTGCTCATCACGCGCGAAGATTGCTGGCGCCACCTGCCGGAAATCGTGGCGTGCATGGACGATCCCGCCGCCGATTACGCCATCATCCCAAGCTGGTTTCTCGCCCGCCGCGCGCGCCAGGATGTGAAGGTGGTGCTCTCCGGCGAAGGCGGCGACGAAATGCTCGCCGGCTACGGCCGCTACCGCACCGCCACGCGCCCCTTTCCCTTCGCCCGCCAAATCCGCGCCCGCGGCGCCCTGCAAGGCCTGGGCGTGTTGCGCCGGGAATCCACGAACTGGCGCAACGGTTTCGCCGCATCCGAACGCGAAGCCGCCACGCACGGCAGAACCGCGCTGCAATGCGCCCAGGCCGCCGACATCGCCGACTGGCTGCCGCACGACCTGCTGCTGAAACTCGATCGCTGCCTGATGGCGCACAGCATCGAAGGCCGCACGCCGTTCCTCGATCCGATCGTCGCGGCCGCCACCTTCCGCCTCCCCGACGCGCTGAAAATCCGCAACGGCAAAGGCAAATACCTGCTGCGCCAGTTCCTCGCGAGTGCCCTCCCCGCCGCCCGCCCCTTCGCCCCCAAGCAAGGCTTCACCGTGCCGGTCGGCGCCTGGATCGCCACGGATGGAAAACAACTCGGCGATCTCGTAGCCAAACAAGAATGCATCGCCGAAATCGCCCACGCCGACCGAGTGCGCGCCCTGTTCCTGCGCGCCGACCGAGGCCGCGAAGGCATGGCGGCTTGGTTGCTGCTGTTCTACGCAATCTGGCACCGCGCGCAGGTACAGGGCAGGCATGCGAAAGGATCGGTTTTTGATTTTTTGCAATGAGAAAGAAAGTCGTTCTTTTTTGAAAAAAAGAACCAAAAAACTCTCACAAGTGGCGCGCCCTGGTGGATTCGAACCACCGACCCACAGCTTAGAAGGCTGTTGCTCTATCCAACTGAGCTAAGGGCGCAAACCGCCTCAATGGGTCCAATTCTCCGGCCGCCCGAACTTGAAATTGTCCGCATACGCCTTCGGCTTGTGCACCCGAACCGGCGGCAGCTCCAGATCGAACGACACGCCCTGCCCCTCGGCATACGCAACCGCCTCCTCCTTCGAGCCAAACCGGAGCTGCACCTGCGACATCATGTCCCGGCTGCCCCACCACCCCATCAGCGGGTCCGGACGCCCCCGGTCGCTGGGCGCATACTCCAGCACCCACTCGTTCGACCCCGCCTGGCCCGACTGCGTGGCCGTCTTGCCCTGCCTGAATATGCGCGCGCGCATCAAGCGCCTCCGTTGCCGGCGCACACATAGGCCCCGCCCGCGCCGCCTGAAAGCCCGCCCGCTCACAGCAGCGGCGGATCCCGCACCTCCACCCTCGCCGCCCGATCGAAACCGTTGAACCCGGTGCGCAACGCCGCGCCATAAGCCCCCGTCTGCCCGATCTCGATCCAGTCGCCCTCGCGCAGATCGCCCGGCAGCACGAACGGACCCGGCATCGCATCCGCACTGTCGCAGGTCGGCCCGAAGAACCGGAACCGCACCGCCGCTTCGTCGCTGTCCCGCAACAGACGCACCGGAAAGCGCAGCCCCGAAGCCGGCCCCGCATCGGAAAGCGTGCCGAACACGCCGTCGTTCAAATACAGCGCATCGCCGCGCCGAAGCTGCACCTGCGCCACCACGGAAGTGCCGCCGGCCACCAGCGCGCGCCCGGGCTCGGCCCACAGCGCCAGCCCGGGAATGCCCAGCGCCTCCGCCCCGGCCTCGATCTCGGCCAGAAACGCGCCCAGCGGCGGCGGCGCCATGTCGGCATACGGCACCGGAAACCCGCCGCCCACATCCATGATGTCCACGCGAACGCCGGCTTCGCCCATCGCCGCCCCCGCCCGCGCCATGGCATCGCGCCAAGCCAGCGGTTCCAGGCATTGCGACCCGACGTGGAACGAAACCCCCAGCCGCGCCGCATGTGGCCGCGCCGCGCGCAGCAGCGCCACCGCCTCCGCCTGCGCCGCGCCGAACTTGCCCGAAAGATCGCACACCGCCGCGCCGCGCGGCAGCGCCAGCCGCACGATCAAGCCCAGATCGTCCGGCGCGCCGGTTTCGGCCAGAATCTTCGCCAGCTCCGCCGGATGATCCAGCACGAAATCGCGCACGCCCAGCGCCCACGCTTCGGCAATCGCCGGCCGCGATTTCACCGGATGCATGAAATGCACCGCCGCCTCGGAAAACAGCTCGCGCACCAGACGTATTTCCGCGATCGACGCGCAATCGAAATGCCGCACGCCGCCGTCCCACAACGCCCGCAGCACCGCAGGATCGGGGTTGCACTTCACCGCATACAGCACCGCACCCGGAAAGCCGCCGACGAACTCTGCCGCCGCTTGGCACAGCGTCGCCGGCCGCAGGCACAGCAGCGGCTCGGAAGGCTGCGTAACAGCAACGATATCGGCAACGCGCGGCAACGGCCGCGCGGCCGCGCGCGCACGGCAGCGCAGGGGCGGATCCGCGGCAGCGCCGGCCCACGGGGCGCC
>CAXUEX010000194.1:0-4712 GCA_964250215.1 uncultured Acetobacteraceae bacterium
GGGGATTTTCTTTTTGTGTTGTTGGGGTTTTCGGGGGGGGGGGGGGGGGGGTTTAATGATCACCCGATCGTGTTCGCCGGGGTTTGCGGGCTGGCGGTGGGTTATATCGGCATCGTATCTGGCGGCGTGACGTTCGGCACCGGCTATGCGCAGGCGCGCGACATGGTGGCGGGGCATTCGCACCTGCCCATCCAGTTCTTCGCGCTGAAGTTTGTTGCGAGTGTGGCTTCGTATGTGAGCGGCATGCCGGGCGGCATTTTCGCGCCGTCGCTGGCGGTGGGCGCGGGGCTGGGGCGCTGGATTGCGCATTTTCTGCCGTCGGCGCCGCCGGGGGCGGTGGTGCTGCTGGGCATGGTGGGATATTTCACCGGGGCGGTGCAGGCGCCGATCACGGGGGCGGTGATCGTGATGGAAATGACCGACAACCAGGGGATGACGATTCCGCTGATGGCGGCGTCGTTGCTGGGGTTCCTGGCATCGCGGCTGATTTGTCCGCGGCCCTTGTACAGCACGTTGTCGGCGGCGTTTCTGGCGAGCGTGGAGGGACCGGCGCAGACAGCGGTGAGTGCGTTGCGGCTGGATGAGGCGCGGGCGAAGGATATCACGGCGGATTGACGGGGCAATGTTCGATGGCCGCAAGCGCCTTTGCTTAGCCTGTCGGCAAAACCGCTTGTCGTGGTTGGCGGAACCCTGCGTCAGGGGCCGGCGTTCACGCGTTGCACCATAGCTTTCGCCAAGCGGCGCGGATTTCGGCGCGCGCGTGGCTCGGTGCCCCACCCCGTATCCCGAAATCGCGAGAAGGTTGTGTGTTGACGCACGCTATTTCAGCCAGACGCCGGGAGATTGCGAGCGGCGATTGCGCAAGCGGGCCCGGGATGCCGATCCTGCGAGCGGTGCCCTCTGCCCGTTTGCCGCGCCATATCGGCTTTATCCCTGACGGCAACCGTCGCTGGGCTTCCGGCCGCGGCATGGCGCGCGAGGCGGGCTATGCGCACGGCATCGATCCGGGCCTGGTGCTATTCGAGGCCTGTCGCGCGCTGGGGATCGAAGAAGTGTCGGTGTATGGTTTCACGCAGGACAATACGCGGCGCGCCAACGTGCAAACCGTGCAATTTCGCGCGGCCTGCGTGGCGTTTGCCGAGGAGATCGTGCGCCGCGGATCATCGCTGCTGGTTCTGGGCGACGAGACATCGCCGCAATTTCCGGCGGCGCTGAAGCCATTCCGGACCCGGCAGGGCGACGGCATCAAGGTGAACTTTCTGGTGAACTATGGCTGGGAGTGGGATCTCGATGGGCTGCGCCAAGGCATGTTGCGGTCGCACGATGTTTCGCGTATCGACCTTATTGTGCGGTGGGGCGGTGGGCGGCGGCTGAGCGGGTTTTTGCCGGTGCAGTCGGTTTATGCGGATTTTTTCGTGCTGGACGAGTATTGGCCGAACTTTGCGCCGGCGCATTTGGATGAGGCGTTGTTGTGGTATGCGCGGCAGGACCGGACGTTGGGGGGGTGAGTTTTTGCGGCGGCGTTTGCCTTGGTGGAGGGATGTAGGATGGCGCTTCGCTTATCCGACCTACGTTGACGACGTTATGCGCCCGCATTTGGTTGGTGGAAGGGTGTCGGATGGCGCTGCGCTTATCCGACCTACGGTTTTAGGTTTCTTTTAGGCGGGGGATGAGTTCCACCAGGTTGCAGGGGCGGTGGCGGGAGTCGAGCTGGTGGACGAGGATTTCGTCCCAGCCGTCTTTTACGGCGCCGTTGCTGCCGGGGAGGGCGAAGAGGAAGGTGCTGCCGGCGATGCCGCCTAGCGCGCGGGATTGCATGGTGGAGGTGCCGATGTTGCGGTAGCTCAACATGCGGAACAATTCGCCGAAGCCTTCTATGGTGCGGTCCAGCACGCGGTGGAAGGCTTCGGGGGTTATGTCGCGGCCGGTGATGCCGGTGCCGCCGGTGGTGATGACCACATCGGTTTCCGGATCGGCGATCCAGGCACGGAGGCGGCGTTCGAGTGCGTCGACGTCGTCGCGCTCGATGCAGCGGGCGGCGAGATGGTGGCCGGCACTTTCGATACGATGCGCCAACAGGTCGCCCGACGTGTCGTTGGCTTCGGTGCGCGTATCGGAAACCGTGAGCACCGCGATGCGCAGCGGCCTGAAAGCCCGCGTTGCATCAGTTGCAGAAAATTCTTTGCTTCTTTCTTTCAAGAAAGAAGAATCCTTCATTCTTGCCTTTCCTTCTCCCGCGCCCGCCGATACGCCGGCCGCGTGCGCACGCGCTGGAAATGCGTGGCGAACTCCACGGGCACCGCGTGGCCGAGGCCGAGCGTGGTGGCGAGCTGGATGGCGTAGCCCACCGAGATATCGGCCATGGTGAAGCGGTTGGCGCAGACGCATTCGGGGCCGAGCTGCGGGGCGGCGGCTTTCAGGCGGGCGGCGAACCACTGCACCGCGTCATCGGCCACCTGTTTCACCTGGCGCTCCTCCGGTTCGAAGCGTGCGTAGCGCAGATAGGTGGTTTGCGGCACCGTGAAAGTGGCTTCGCCCATGAAGAGGAAATTCAGATAGGCGGCGTATTCCGGCTCATCGGGTGCGACGGCGAGCGGGCTGGTTTGGCCGCGTGTGGCGAGATAGTGGCAGATGGCTGCGCTTTCGGTCATCTGCACGCTGCCGTCCAGCAGCAGCGGCACGGTGCCGAGCGGGTTGAGGGCGAGGAAATCCGGCGTGGTGTGGCGTGGCGGGAAGGGCAACATGCGGAGTTCGTATTGCGTGCCGAGCTCTTCGAGTGCCCAGAGCACGCGGAAGGATCGGGCGCCACGCGAGTGGTATAGCTTGATCACGGCAGAAACTCCTTAACGCCGCTTCAACCCGGCTGTAGCTGCCAGGCCGGGATTGCGGGGATGCAGTGCAGCGGGACGCCGTTTTCGGTTCGCACGGCTGGGCTGAGGCCCATGGCTTGGCGGATGGCGCGGAACATGCCGCCATGGGCGATGATCAGCGGCAGGCCCTGGCCCGCGAGTGCCAAGTTCACAGCCGGAACAATGCGGGCGCGCAGATCGGCAAAGGTTTCGCCGCCTTCGGGCGTGTAGGCGCCGGTGACCCAATCGTCGTACCAGCTTCCCATGATCTGGCCCTCCTGGGCGCCGAAGCGGGCTTCGCATAGCGCCGGATCGCGGGTGAAGGGCAGATCGAGCACGCTGCCGACGATTTCGGCGGTGGCGACGGCGCGGCCGAGCGTGGAGCAGATGATGCGGGCGATGTTTTTGTTGCGCAGGCGTTCGGCGGCGGCTTCGGCCTGGGCGCGGCCGGCAGCGTTGAGCGGAATTTCCACGTTGCCCTGGGTGAGCCGCTTGGCGTTCCAGTCGGTTTCGCCGTGGCGCAGGAACCAGAACGGCGTTTGCTGCAATGGCGATGGCATCTAATCGAACAGCGTGCTGACCGAGGATTCCGCGGAGATGCGCTGCATGGCTTCGGCGAGCAGCGGCGCGATCGACAATTGGCGCATGTTGCGGGCGAGGCGGACGGCTTCGGTGGCGGCGATGCTGTCGGTGATGGTCATCATCTCGATAGGGCTGGCGGCGATGCGGGCGACGGCGCCGCCGGAGAGCACGCCGTGGGTGACATAGACGCTGACGGATTTGGCGCCTTCGGCGAACAGCGCGTCGGCGGCGTTGCAGAGCGTGCCGCCGGAATCGCAGATGTCGTCGATCAGGATGCAATCGCGGCCGTGCACGTCGCCGATGACGTTCATCACTTCGGAGATGCCGGCGCGTTCGCGGCGCTTGTCGATGATGGCGAGATCGACGTTCAGCCTGGTTGCCATGGCGCGGGCGCGCAGCACGCCGCCGACATCGGGCGAGACGATCATAATGTCGCGGCCGTTGTAGCGGTCCCGGATGTCGCTGGCGAACAAGGGCGCGGCGAAGAGATTGTCGGTGGGGATGTCGAAGAAGCCCTGGATCTGGCCGGCGTGGAGATCGAGGGTGAGCACGCGGTCGGCGCCGGAATGGGTGATCAGGTTGGAGACGAGCTTGGCGCTGATCGGCGTGCGCGGGGCGGATTTGCGATCTTGCCTGGCGTAACCGAAATACGGGATGACCGCGGTTTTGCGGCGCGCGCTGCTGCGTTGCAGCGCATCGAGCATGATGAGCAGTTCCATGAGATTGTCGTTGACCGGATAGCTCGTGCTTTGCACCACAAAAACGTCTTCGCCGCGGACGTTTTCGTGGATTTCGACGAACACTTCCATGTCGGCGAAACGGCGCACGGCGGCGCGGGTGAGCGGCAGGTTGAGGCACGCCGCGACCGCCTCGGCCAGCGGGCGGTTGCTGTTGCAGGCGACGATCTTCATCGGTGCGGCAGCTTCCCCCGGGCGGCGGGCGGGGTTCTAGCAATGTGTCCGCGTTCTGTCACGAAGCGGCCAGGGCCGAGCGGAGCCGTTCGCGCAGGATTTCGGGGGGCGCGGTGCAGCCATCTTCCAGCCACCACGTGCGGACCTGGCGCAGCGCCTCGCCCACATGTGGGCCCGGCTGCGCGCCGAGGGCCAGCGCGTCGCGGCCTTCGAGCGGGAAGCGCGGCGGGGGGATGGCGGCGAGGCGGTGGCGCAGCGCGTCCCATTGCGGGCCGGTGCCGCCGACGAGCCAGGTGCGGCTGTGCAGCGTTTCCGGCAGCGCGTCGGCCAGCAGGCGGGTCATCTGCTGGGCCACCTGCACATCGCGCCC
>CAXUEX010000195.1:0-4031 GCA_964250215.1 uncultured Acetobacteraceae bacterium
GTGCAGGAAGCCCGCACGTATCTGGTGTTCTTCGACTGGGACCGTGCCGACCTGACCACGCGGGCGCGTGAGATCGTCGCGCAGGCCGCGCAGGCCAGCCAGCACGTGCAGACCACGCGCATCGAGGTGAACGGCTACACCGATCTCTCGGGCACCGCGGCCTACAACCTCAAGCTCTCCGTGCGCCGTGCGAAGAGCGTGCAGGCTGAGCTGATCCGCGACGGCGTTTCACCCGGCGAGATCGAGATCCACGGCTATGGCGAGAGCAACCCCCTGGTGCCGACCGCCAAGGGTGTGCGCGAGCCGCAGAACCGCCGGGTGGAAATCATTCTGCATTGAATTCAGTTTTCAGTGGTCAGTTGCCAGAAAGGGGGAGGGCTTCGGCCCTCCCTTTTTTTGTCGGTTGCGCGCGCTAAGCTTCTGAAAACTGGCAACTGAACGGAGCAAAACATGGCCGAGCTGGTGGTACTGGGTTTCGATGAGGTTCATGAAGCGGATCGCGTGCTGCACGAGATGGGGCGGTTGCAGACCGAATACCTGGTCGATCTGGCCGATGCGGTGATCGCGACCCGGGATGCCGGCGGCCATGTGCGGCTGAAACAGAGCGTTGACCTGGTGGGCGCCGGTGCGGCCTCGGGCGGGCTTTGGGGCGCGATGTGGGGCACGCTCGTGGGCCTGCTGTTCCTCAATCCGCTCGTCGGGCTGGTGGCCGGTGCCGCGCTGGGGGCCGGCAGCGGCGCGCTGGCGGGACAGCTCACCGATTACGGCATCAACGACGACTTCATGCGCAACGTCAGCGAGACGCTGAAGCCCGGTACCTCGGCCCTGTTCCTGCTGATCCGCAAGGTGCAGCCGGAGAAGGTGCTGGCGGAGCTGTCGCATTTTCGCGGCCGGGTGATCCGCTCCTCGTTGTCGCCGGATCAGGAAGCGGCGCTGCAGAAAGCGCTGTCGGGCGGCACGGCGGCCATGCCGGGGACGGCGCCGGCCGCGGCCATCTGAGCCGGCATGACCGGCGAGGCATTCAAGGCTTCGCCGGCCGGCATTGTGGCAGATGGCAAGCCCGCACCGCCGCAGCGATTGTGGCCCGGGGCAAGCGCAGCGTTTCCGTGTGCACCCGGTCGCCGAAACGGTTCTGCACGGTAATTTCCAGGCAGATATCCTGCGGCGCGTGCAGGAAATCGAGCGCGGGAACTGGCAGCGTCGGCTGGCGTGGGGGCGCGAACACCAGGTTCATGTAGAAGGTGTAGATTGCCGGTGTGGCGCTGCGGTCGATGCCGCGGCTGGCGGCCTCATCCGGCAGCGCCATGCCGTTCCAGCGTACGGTGGGAATGCGCAACGCATCGAAATCCGTTTCCGTGCCGCAATCGTATTCCAGCACGCTCACGGGCGCATTCAGGCGCTCGGCATCGCGCGAGAAGTTTTCGCGGCTCGCCACTTGCAGCTTCAGCACCGGGCGATGCGGCCGGCGCCCTGGCGCTTCCCCGGCCTGCCAGGGCGGCAGCTCGGGTCCGGTGCGGATTTCCGGCTTTTCGTCCGCGCCGAGCCGGACATAGAGCACGCGCGGCCTGGCGGGTGTATCGGGCAGGGTGCGTTCGCCGTGATAGTCCACCACGCGGGCGCTCACGAGCCGGGCGTCGGCAACCCGGAAGGTGGCGCAGCCGCATAGTGTTGCCGGGAGGAGTCGTGCCAGGAGAAGGGCACGGCGCGCGAGCCTCTGCCGCTTGCAGGCAAAACCGGGCACAACATCTATTCCAACGCGCTGCACGGACCCTAACCATGGATTACATCATCGGCCAGAAGCCGGAGACGGCCCCGCTTGCAACCGGCGGGAGCCCGGCCGATTCCACCATCATCGACGGCGACCAGAGCCGCTTCCTGCCCGACGTGATCGAGGCCTCGCGCCAGATCCCGGTTCTGGTGGATTTCTGGGCGAGTTGGTGCGGCCCGTGCAAGACACTCACGCCGGCGCTGGAGCGCGTGGTGCGCGCCGCCGGCGGCCGTGTGCGGCTGGTGAAGATCGACGTGGAGCGCAACCGGGCGCTGGTGCAGCAGCTCAGCCAGCTCGGGCTGCCGCTGCAATCGATCCCGACTGTGGCGGCCTTTTGGCAGGGCCAGATCGCCGACATGTTTCAGGGCGCACTGCCCGAGGCCGAGTTGAAGCGCTTCGTGGAGGCGATTCTGAAGCTGGCGGGCGGTTCCATGCCGTCGGCCGATCTGCTGGCCGAGGCGCGGGCGGCAATGGAGGCGGGCACGCCGGAACTGGCGGCGGATGCGGCCTCGGCGCTGCTGAGCGAGGAACCGGAAAATCCGGAAGCCTGGGGCGTGCTGGTGCGCGCGCTGCTGGCCATGGGCGATGAGAGCCAGGCGGCGGATGCGCTGGCGCAGGTGCCGGCCAAGATCGCCGATCATGCCGAGATCGCGGGTGCGCGCTCGGCGCTGGCGTTGGCGGCGGAAGGCAAGCGCGCCGCTGGGCAGGTCGGTGCGTTCGAAAAGCGGCTGGCGGCGGACGCGAACGATCACGAGGCGCGCTACGAAATGGCCACGGCGCTGAACGCGCAGGGGCAGCGGGCCGAGGCCGCCGATGCGCTGCTGGAGATTTTCCGGCGCGACCGCGAATGGCGCGAGGGGGCGGCGCGGGCGCAATTGCTGAAATTCTTCGAGGCCTGGGGCTTCGACGATCCGGCCACCATGGCAGCGCGCCGCAAGCTTTCCGCCCTGCTGTTCGCCTGAATGGAGATCGGCATTCCGGACCAGATGCAAGTGGAGCTGCCGCTGAGCTTGCCGGTGTTTCCATTGCCGGGCGCGCTGCTGCTGCCGCGGGGTCGCCTGCCGTTGAACGTGTTCGAGCCACGCTATTTGGCCATGGTGGAGGACAGCCTGGCGGCCGGGCGGATGTTCGGGATGATCCAGCCGAACGACAGCGCGCCCGGCGGCGATACGGGCCCGGGCCTGTATCGGATTGGGTGCCTGGGCCGGCTCAGCCATTTTTCCGAAACCGAGGACGGGCGATTCCTCATCACCCTCACCGGCGTGGCGCGGTTCCGCGTGCAAAGCGAACTGCCGACGCGGCGCGGCTACCGGCGTGTGCAGGCGGATTACGCATCGTTCGCGGCCGATCTGGAACCGGGCCGCAAGCTGGCGCTGGATCGTGCGGCGCTGATCGCGGCGCTGCGGCCCTATTTCCGTCTGCACGGCATCGACGCGAACTGGGAGGCTATCGAGGCGATGCCGGCCGAGATGCTGGTGGTGACGTTGGCGATGCTCTGCCCATTCGATACGGCGGAAAAACAGGCGCTGCTGGAGGCGCCGACCGAGACGGACCGCGCGGCCGATTTGCTGGCCTTGCTGCGCATGGCGGTGCACGAGGCGGCGGGCGGTTCGCGCCCAAGCTGAAGGAGGTTTGCGCATGGAAGATGCCGCCCCGCTCGATCCGCGGCTGTTGGAGATTTTGGTGTGTCCGGTGACGAAGGGCGCGCTGGAATACGATCGCGCGGCCGGCGAGCTGATTAGCCGGCAAGCCGGGCTGGCCTTTCCGATTCGCGACGGCATCCCCATCATGCTGCCCGACGAGGCGCGAATTCTGGGAGGCTAGCTTATGTCCCCTGCGGCGCAGATCACGTGCAGTTTCGGGCTGACGTTCGGCGTGCCGGCGGTTCTGGCGTTGCGCGAATTGCTGGTGTTGCGGCGGCGCGGCGGCGGCGGATGGTTGCGCGAGCCGGCGCCGGCGCCGGTGGTGCCGCCAGCGCCGCCGGGGCAATCGCTTCCGGATTGCCTGATTCCGAAGCCGTGGACGAAGGTGCCGGAGCGGGAGTTGGAGCTGGTTTGAGGCTCAACGCAGGTCGCGCAGTATCAGCCGCTCGTCCCAGTATCGCGCCCCGCGCTTCAGCGCGCGCGGCTCGATCCCGTATGTTTTGAAACCAAACCTTTCGTAGAGGGTGGTCGCGGCGGGGTTTTCCGACACCACAGTCAGTGTGAGTTGCTCGACGTCAGCAGGCGTCGCGGCAATCAACCCCCCGCCCCCCCCCCCCCCC
>CAXUEX010000195.1:4041-4653 GCA_964250215.1 uncultured Acetobacteraceae bacterium
CTGGGGGCGGTGCGCCACGCCCGCGGCCGGCGCGCCAATCAGCGCGCGCAGCCGCGCCGCGCCGGGCTGGCGCCGCCGATGGTCGAGGCGGACGAACATGCCCCAGACGAAGGCTTTGTGCTGGTCCTTGGCGCCGTCATGTCGCTTGAGGCCGATCAGGCCGACCGGAATGGCGTCCGACATCGCCGCAAGAACGACGGACGTGCCAACGCGCTGCGCAAACTCGGCGAGCGGACGCTTGGACTCGCTCTCGACCGTGGCGCCGAACGCGTCGGGATCGGTGGCCAGAGCCTCAAGCCGGATGGCGCGGTAGTAGGGAGCGTCCGCCGGCGTCAGTTGGCGAATCACGCACGGAGTCACGATAGGATTTGCACGCCCGACAGGCCGGCGGCCAGGAAGTCGTGGAGCGGGGCCGGCTCGATCGCCACGCAGCCGTCGGTGGGGGACCAGTTGGGTGCGGCGACGTGGAGGAAGATCGCGGAGCCGCTTCCCGGTTGCGGGGGCGCATCGTTCCAGCCGAGGATTCCGATCACGTCGTAGAGGCGGTCGGCGCGCCACAGTTCCTCGTGGTGGCCGGCGTAGGGCAGGGTGACGAACTGGTTGTAGCGGGGG
>CAXUEX010000196.1:0-4638 GCA_964250215.1 uncultured Acetobacteraceae bacterium
ATCCCCACCCGAATGCCCGCCATGCTTTCCCTCCCGCGCCGCCTTGCGCTAAGGGGAGCCGCCAAGGCACCGAAAGGCAACGCCATGGCCCCCGACACGCTCCGCCCCGACTTCGCCCCCGATTTCGCGATCGCCGAAGCGCTCGCCTTCGACGACGTGCTCGTGGTGCCCGGCTTCTCGCAGGTGGTGCCCACCGAAACCGAAACATCCACCCGGCTCACCCGCACGATCGGCCTGAAAATCCCGCTGCTCTCGGCCGCCATGGACACCGTCACCGAAGGCCCGATGGCCATCGCCATGGCGCAGCAGGGCGGCATCGGCGTGCTGCACAAAAACCTTTCCATCGCCGAGCAGGTGGCGCAAGTGCGCGCGGTGAAAAAGTTCGAGGCCGGAATGGTCGTCAACCCCGTCACGATCGGCCCCGACCAGACGCTCGCCGACGCCCGCGCGCTGATGTCCACCTGGCGCATCAGCGGCATCCCCGTGGTCGAGAACGATGGCCGCCTCGTCGGCATCCTCACCAACCGCGACGTGCGTTTCGCCAACGAACCATCCGTCCTGGTCCGCACCCTGATGACGCACGAAAACCTCGTCACCGTCACCGGCAACCCCGGCTTCGATGTCGCCCGCCAGCTCCTCCACCGCCACCGCATCGAAAAACTCGTGGTGGTGGATGAAGATTACCGCTGCGTCGGCCTGATCACCGTCAAGGACATGGACAAGGCCGAGGCGCATCCGCTCGCCAACAAGGACGAGCTCGGCCGGCTGCGCGTCGCCGCCGCCACCGGCACCGGCAGCGATGGCCACGCCCGCGCCGCGGCGCTGGTGGAAGCCGGCGTCGATGTGGTGGTGGTCGATACCGCGCACGGCCATTCCTCCGGCGTATTGGCCCAGGTCGCCGCCATCAAGCGCCTGTCCAACGCGGTGCAGGTCATCGCCGGCAATGTCGCCACCGCCGAAGGCGCCGCCGCCCTCATCGAAGCCGGCGCCGACGCGATAAAAATCGGCATCGGCCCCGGCAGCATCTGCACCACCCGAATCGTCGCCGGCGTCGGCGTGCCGCAATCCCCCGCCGGCGCCGACGCCGCCGCCGCCCGCCCCGCCCACGGCGTCCCCGCCAGCGCCGTGGGCGGCATCCGCACCAGCGGCGACATCGTCAAGGCCATCGGCGCCGGCGCCGACGCCGTCATGATCGGCAGTTTGCTCGCCGGAACGGATGAGGCCCCCGGCGAGGTCTTCCTCTACCAGGGCCGCTCCTACAAATCCTACCGCGGCATGGGCAGCATCGCCGCCATGGCCCGCGGCAGCGCCGACCGCTACTTCCAGCAGGACATCAGCGACAGCCTGAAATTGGTTCCCGAAGGCGTCGAAGGCCGCGTCGGCTACAAGGGCCCCGTCGCCGCCGTGGTCCACCAGCTCGTCGGCGGCCTCCGCGCCGGCATGGGCTACACCGGCAGCGCCACTATTGCCGATCTGCAACAAAACACCCGCTTCCGCCGCATCACCGGCGCCGGCCTGCGCGAAAGCCACGTGCACGATGTGGCCATCACCCGCGAAGCCCCGAACTACCGGCAGGAGTAGGGCAGGGAGGGGGCTTGACGTATGTTGTCATAAATGACAACATAGAGCCTTGTATGAGGATGAACTCACGCCCGGTAAGCTGGATAAAGGCGGCGCGGAAGGACTTCGACGATTTCCCGGCGGCGGCACAGACCGAGGTTGCGCGGGCACTCACCATCCTTGCCGAAGGTCGTATGCCGGACATCGCCAAGCCCCTGACCGGCCTCGGGTCAGGCGTGATGGAGTTGGCTCTCAAGCACCGGGGGGATGCGTTCCGAGTCGTCTATGCGCTGCAAATCGACACGGAAATCTGGGTTATCCATGCATTTCAGAAGAAGTCGAAATCAGGGATAAAAACGCCAAAGCAGGAGATCGATCTTATCCGCGCGCGGCTGCGGCAGTTGAGGGAGAGACTGACATGAACGACGAAGACTTGGATATCATCCGGGGCAGCGGCAATGTGTTCCGCGATCTTGGTCACCCCGACGCCGACCGTGAGCAACTCCGCGCATTGCTCGCCGCCCGCATCATCGGTGTGCTGGATGACCGCAAGCTCACCGTGCGCGCCGCCCATGAGCTGACACGCATTGCGGCGGCGGATTTCTCGCGCATCCGGCAGGCGAAGCTGGACCGCTTCACGATCGATCGCCTGATGTCCATCCTGGCCCGCCTTGGACAGGAAGTGGAAGTGACCGTCAACGTGCATCCGCCGCGCGCGGGCAAGCGGGACGTTGAAGCTCGGCTGTAATTGCCGTGGCAACGATAGCTTCCCCGCCGGCCGCCTGATCCGCCGTTCGCTTCGTCGGCACAAAACGCAGCTTTGCCTGCGGCCCTATGCAGCTTACGGGGATTCAGGTGACGATCGCGGCCGATATCTCCTTGCGATTGCAGATCAGCCGGTCGGCGGCAATTCAGCCCGGAGCACCTTGCCCGTGCGATACTTGCCATCCGGCGGCTGCGCGGTGCCGCCGTCGCTCGTGAAATAGGCGATACGCCCCTTGTCGCCGGGCGCGCGGCCCCAGGCACCCGCCGACGGACCGACCAGCGTCTCCGTGAACGGTTCGCCGGCGATCACGGTCCTGCCCGCACGGTTGGCATCCGGGCTGAGGCGTATCCGGTCGATGGTGTTCTCGCGGTGGGTCGTCGCGTAAGCCACGCCGGCCTCGTCATCGATCAGAAAGTCGTCCCACTCGCGGCCGCCGGCGACGAACTCCGGCAGATCGGCCGCCTCCTGAGTCGCGGGATCGACCTTCACGCGCAGCAGCATCTGCTGCGCGGTGGTGGTGTAATATAAATAGCCGCGCTTGCGATCGAACTGAACGCCGTTGGTGCCCGGCTGCTCGGGCTTCTTCTCGCCAGGCCGGTTCTTCATGGTGTCGTGCTGCAGCCAGATGCGCGCCGACGCGCTCCCGTCGTCGCCGAGATCGACCCGCCAGATCAAATTCGCCATCCCGGCCGCCAGCAGCACGTTCGGCGCGAGGAAACAGCCGCCGTTGAGCCCGACCCACGGCTTGGGAAATTCCAGCATACAGCGCGGCGCGACCGCGGCGCCTGGTGTCCAGCCGGTTAGGTCGAGATCGTAGAGCCGCGATTCGCGCGTGTCATAGACGTCGGCAACGGCGATGAGAAAGCGATCGGGTTTCCACTCCACAACGAAGCCGAGATTGAATTCGAAGGTGAAGAGGAGCACCGGCCTGACCGGAAGCGCATCGCGGGGCGTCGGCACGAACCACAGTTCCTTGCGGTTCACGACAGTTACCAGCATGGATCCGTCGGCGCGCACCGCCAGGTTCTCCAGGAAAAACTTCTCGGGAAATTCGGCGACGACGGTGAGCTTGGCCTGCTGAGCGGCGGGCATGGATCGAACCTCCTCACCTGGGAATCGCAACTCATTACGGGTCCAGACCGGTCGAATCGGCATCCGCCGGAACGTCGAAGACGGCAAGCGTCATGCTCACCATCGTGAACCACCCGATCAGCACCGCAACATCCACGAGCCCGGCATCGCCGACCCGTTCGCGGGCCTTTCGATACAGGCCAAGCGAAACCGGCCGCGGTTGCACCAGGGCGTAGGCGACTTGATAGACAATTTCTTCCCGGGGATCCTCGAACGACACCGGCAACCCGGCGATGAGCCGCTCCACCGTCTCCGGGTCGAGATGCCCCTGCGCCTCGCCAATCTTCTCGTGCTCGTAGCTGGCATAGGCGGAGTGCCAGCGCGCGGTGATAAGGTTGGTGACGATCTCGATCTCGGCTTTCGTCAGCGTCGAGCTTTTCTGGAAATACTGCCCAGTGGGCACGATCGTCTTCGACAGCGCGGGGTTTGCCAGCCAAATCCGATGCGGCCCCGGGACAAGCCCGCGCAATCCCTTGGTGAACTCGTAAGCGTCCTTCATGTCGGCCGGCATGTCCGCAACAGGCGTCTCGCGAAATCGGCCGAATGTGCCGAAATCGGTCGAGACAAACAGCTTGTCAGCCATCTGAACCTCCGCAAGCGAGACAAGACGGGAGTGGTCGGCAATTCCTCAAGAGCGCCACAGGGGCAGCCGGGTTCCACCTATGTCTCCGCCGCCTGCCGCACCGGCGCCCCGGAAATCGCTGCGAAAGCCAGTCGGCATCCACATACCCGCCCATCACCTGCCCGGACACATCGATGGGGTTGCCCGAAAACCCTATTGTTCGCTAAACAGAACTGTCGCAGAGTTTGTCGATCGCGAACGGGAACGCGGTGCGGGCTGCAATTCCGGCTAATTCGTCCCCTCGTAGCCCAAGCCTTCGCACATACCAAACGTTGCGATACAATCCCGCCAGCACCTCCGGTTCCACCAGCCGCAAAGCTTCCGATCCACCGCCAAAGGCTTGCACGAGGCGGCGAACTGCCGGCTCATTGCGGCGGGGCGTTGACGGCGACGTCACCTAAGGTCGATCATCATCCGTGAGTGTGACTGCGGCGGCCTGCTTGTGGTAGGTCGTTGGTCCACCGCGCGCAGGAGCGACAACAATGGCCAATTTTGCGACGCAAGGCGCTCTGGCGCTGCTTCTTTGCTTCGGCGCCGCACGAGCTGAGGCGACGACATT
>CAXUEX010000197.1:0-4626 GCA_964250215.1 uncultured Acetobacteraceae bacterium
CGCTTCCTGGCCGCGGCGGCGCCGGGCAAGCGCCACCACGCCGGGCGTCGAGGCGTCGGCCACCAGCGCATTGGCGCCGGGCCCTTCGCGCCAGCGCGGCGGCACCAGTTCCAGCAGGTTCTGGCGCCACCAGATCAGGAATTCGGCGAACATGGGCGGGGGTTAGCTTGGCCTAGGGTTTGTGGAAAGGGTTTCGTTGCTTCTGCAAAGAGAGAACCAGTGCATTGTGTCCCGCGCGCGTCACCGCCGACAGTCGAAAATTCCTTGCTTCTTTCTTTCAAGAAAGAAAACTCCTTCCTTACTGCGCAAGGTCATTGAGGCTAAGCATCGCCAGCATCAACGCACTCACAATCCCCGCCACCGCGCCGCCGATCACGATGATCAGCGCCGGCACCATCAAAGAGACCAGCCGCTGAATGCCGAGCCGCGACTGCTCCTCGTGGATTTCTGCCGCGCGCAGCGCCATCGGGCCGAGCTGCGCGGTCTCCTCGCCCAGCCGCAGCAGATAAACCATGCGTTTCGGAAACAAATTCGATTGCTGCAACGGCCGCGCGAGGCCGGCGCCGCCCTTCGCACTTTCGGTCGCCGCCCGGATCGCGCCCTCGCCCGCCCGGTTGCCGATCACTTCGGCAACGATACCCAGTGCCGAGACCAGCGGCACGCCGTTTTGCAGCAGCGTGCCGAGCGTGCGCGCGGTGCGGGCGGCGAGGATTTCGCGCGTCAGGCCGCCGGCCACCGGCACGCGCAGCAGCCAACGGTCCGCGCGCAGCCGCCACGCCGGCCGCTGCAATGCCTGGCGCGCGACAACCACCAGCAAAATCAGCGCCAGCAGCAGCCACAAACCCCAGTTCGAAACGAAATCGCCGAGACCGATCACGATGCGCGTGGGCGCCGGCAATGCTGCGCCCGCCTGCTGAAACAGCGGCGTGAATTGTGGCAGCACCTGCGTCAGCAGCAGCACGATCGCGCCGATGCCGGTGACCACCAGAATGGATGGATAGATCAGCGCGCTGACGATCGAGGAGCGCAGCGCGCGCTGCCGTTCCAGCAGGTCGGCAAGGCGCCCCAGCGTGGGCGCCAACATGCCGCCCGCCTCGCCCGCGCGGATCAGGCCAACATACAGGCGCGGAAACGATTTCGGGTGTTGCGCCAGGGCCGCGCCGAAAGGGCTGCCGTCGCGCACCGCGTCGCGCAGCGCGACAAGCACCGTGCGGCTGCGCGCATTGGCGGCAGTGTCCACGAGAAACCGCAGCGCACGATCCAGGTCTTGGCCGGCGTTGAGCATCACCGCCAGTTCGCGCGTGATGTTCGCCACCTCGGCGCCATTCAGCGCCGAACCGCGGCCGAATTCGGCGCCGAGCAGACGGGCCAGAAACCCGCCGGCACGATCGGCCGGCTCGGCGCGCATCGGCAGATTGCCCTGGCGCCGGAGCTGCTCGATGACCGAGGCTTCCGAGGGCGCTTCCAGAAAGCCCTGGACCAGATCGCCGGTGGCGGATACGGCCGTGTAACGAAAGGAGGGCATAAGCTAAGTTAAGGATTCTTCTTTTTCTGAAGAAAAAGAAGCAAAAAGACTTTCATTTGTCGGGTCGTGAAGCACGCGGCCCAAATAGACAAAAGTTTTTTGGTTCTTTTTTTCAAAAAAGAACATCTATCTTACGCTTCCGCCCGAATGCTGCGCACCACTTCCTCGATGGTCGTCGTGCCCGCCAGCGCCGCGTCCAAGCCCGCCTGGAACATCGTCACCATGCCGTGCGTCACCGCCGCGCGCTCGATCTCACCCTGGTCCGCCTTCGAAAAGATCAGGTGCTCGATATCCGGATTGGGTTGCAGAAACTCCGCGATCGCCTGCCGGCCGCGATAGCCGGTGCTGCGGCATTTGGCGCAGCCCACCGCGTGCCACAGCCGGATCGGGCCGCCATTCGCCCGGCGCTCCAGATCGAAGCGCTGCACCAGCTCGGCCGGCGCTTCCGCCTCGCGCTTGCACGCATCGCACAGCCGCCGCACCAGCCGCTGCGCCAGCACGCCGCGCAGCACCGCGGTGAGCAGATAATCCTCCAGCCCCATATCACGCAGCCGCGTGATGGTTGCCGAGGCGGAATTGGTGTGCAGCGTGGACAGCACCAGGTGCCCGGTCAGCGCCGCCTGCACCGCGATCTGCGCGGTTTCCAGGTCGCGCACCTCGCCCACCATGATCACGTCCGGATCCTGGCGCAGGATCGAACGCAGCAGCGCCGCGAAAGTCAGCCCGATCGCCGGCTTCGTCTGAATCTGGTTGATGCCGTGCAACTGGTATTCGATCGGGTCCTCTACCGTCACGATGTTGCGGCTGATGGCGTTGATGGTGGTCAGTCCCGTGTACAGCGTCGTGGTCTTGCCGCTGCCGGTGGGGCCGGTCACCAGCAAGATGCCGTTCGGCAGATCCAGCGCCCGCGTCCATTCCCGCACCACGCCGCTCGGCAGACCCAGCCGCGCGTAATCGAACGTCACCGAACTGCGATCCAGAATGCGCAAAACCACCTTCTCGCCATGCAGCGACGGGATGGTGGACACCCGGAAATCGATCTCCGTGCCGCGCACCGCGAGCTTGATGCGGCCGTCCTGCGGCAGCCGGCGCTCGGCAATGTCGAGCTTCGACATGATCTTCACGCGGCTGATGATGGCCGGCGCCAGCCGCGCGCTCGGGCTGTCGGTCTCGTGCAGCACGCCGTCGTAACGATAACGCACCCGCAGGCGGTCCTCGAACGGCTCGATATGGATGTCGGAGGCGTGCGTTTCCACGGCGCGCGAAATGATCTGGTTCACCAGCCGGATCACCGGCGCCTCGCTCGCCAGATCCTTGAGCCGCTCGGCATCCTGCTCCAGCGCCTCGCCGCCATCGCCACCGGCTTCCGCCTGCTCGGCCTCGCCCTCCGGATAAAGCCGGCCGAACGCGGCTTCCAGCTCGATCGGCACCGCGACTTCCAGACGCACCGGCAGGCCGGTGCGGTGCGCCACCGCCTCCGGCGCGAACGCATCCAGCGCGTCGGCCACGCCGAGCACCAGCACGCCGTCCTCCACCGCCAGCGGCATGGCCCGCGCGGCGCGCAGGTAGCGCGGCGCCAGCAGCTCGGGCAGCAGCGGCACTTCCGGATAGCGCGCCGGGCCCGCCACCGGCACGCCCAGCAGCGTGGCATAGGCGTCCGCCAGCCCGCGCTCCGTCACCAGCCCGAGCTGCAGCAGCACCGCATCCAGCCGCTGCCCGGTTTCCGCCGCCACCCGCCGGCCCCGATCCACCGTCTGCATGTCGCACTGGCCGTGATGCAGCAGGATTTCCGCCAGATGCTCCATGGCATCGGCGGCTCCGTCGGCCAGCGACTGGCCTCGGCTCGGCATCGAGGAAGCGGGTCTCAGGCCGGGGGCATTCATCGGAGTGGCGCCAATCCCTTTTCCAACGCGCGTCTCTATTCCAGGCGGGGGTTCTACACCATCGTGCGCGGCATGGCGCCTACGGTCGAGTTAACGAACGGTTGGATTCCGCTGCTGCTGGCCCCATTCGTCGGCAGCTTCCTGGGCGTGGTAATCCGCCGCCTGCCGGAAGGCCGCGGCTGGATGACCGGCCGGTCGAGCTGCGAGGCGTGCGGCCGCGCGCTCGGGCCACTCGAGATGGTGCCGCTGCTGAGTTTCCTGGCCCTGCGCGGAAGCTGCGCCGGATGCGGCGCGCCGATCGGCGTGTTCCACCCGCTGGTCGAACTCGCCGCCTTGCTGGTCGCCGCCACCGCCTGGCTCGCCGCGCCGGATGACACGGCATTCATCTGGGCCGGCTGCGGCCTGGGCTGGACGTTGCTGGCGCTGGCCTGGATCGACGCGCGCTGCTTCCGGCTGCCGGACGCGCTCACCCTGCCGCTGATCCTGGCCGGGCTGTTCGAGGCGCTGCTGCTGGCGCCAGAGGACGCAACCGACCGCGCGCTGGCCGCCGCCGCCGGCTATTTGAGTTTTCGTCTGCTCGCCATGGCCTATCGCGCCTGGCGCGGCCGCGAAGGTCTGGGAGAAGGCGACGCGAAGCTGCTCGCGGCGGCCGGGGCGTGGCTGGGCAGCGCGGCGCTGCCCTGGGTGGTGGTGGCCGCCGGTGTAGCCGGGCTCGCCGCGGCCGCGGTCGCGCGTTGCCGTGGCGCAACGATCACCTCCAGCACGCGCCTACCTTTCGGACCGTTCCTCGCGGCCGGCATCTGGGCCATCTGGGTCACGCAATGAAGCCATGGAGGGCGCCCACGTCTTGTCCCCTCGTCCGCCCTCGACGCCGCGCGGCCGCAACAATCCCTCTTGACATCGTTCCTGTTTTGTTCGATAAATCCCCCAATGCCCAACCCAGCTGCCCTCACCCTTGAGCGCCGCCCCTTTACGCCCGAAGGGCCCATCGGCCGTCTGCTGACCGTCATCCACCAGGTTTGCTCGGCAATCGCCGCGCTGCCGCGGCCGGAAGCGGCGCCGGAGAACTTCGCCGCCGGGCTCCGCACCGCCAATGCCTTCCTCTGGCTCCATCGCGTCATCGGTTGTGTGGGCCGCCTCGCCACTCGCCTCGCCGCCGGCACGTTACGGCCGCTCCGCCCTCGCGCCCGCGGCGATGTTGCCGCGCCCCGCCTCGGC
>CAXUEX010000198.1:0-4554 GCA_964250215.1 uncultured Acetobacteraceae bacterium
CGCCCCCACCGTGGTAACTTGCCGCCCCGAACATGACCGACCCCGCCGCCCTCGCCGCCGGCTGGCTGCACGAAAACTGCATCGTGCCCCTGCTCTGGCACGCCGACATGATGCAATGGGAGGATACCGCCTATGGCTGGATCCTCTTCGCGCTTTACGGCGTCGCCCAGCTCGCCGCCACGCTCGCCATCTGCGCCCCGCTCGAACGCCTGCGTCCGCTCGAACACTGGCCCAGCCGCCGCGGCATCGGCACCGATATCCTCTACACGCTGCTCTCGCGCATCGGCCTCATGCCGCTGCTGAACTTCGTGCTGTTCTACCAGGCGCAAACCTGGCTGTCGGGAATCCTTACCGACAACGGCTATGTCCCGCCCACGCTCGAACGCTGGTTTCCGGCGCTGCTGGGAAAACCGCTGCTCACCTTCGCCATCTACGTGCTGCTGCTCGATTTCGCCGATTACTGGCGCCACCGGCTGAGCCACCGCTTCCACCGCTGGTACGCGCTCCACGCCGTGCACCACGCCCAGGAAAAACTCACCTTCTGGTCGGATGACCGCAACCACCTGCTCGACGATACGATATCGTATTGCTGGTTCCTGGCCGTCGGGCTGGCCATCGGCATCCCGCCCATGCAGTTCCCGCTCGCCATCCTGCTGCTGCGGTTTTTGGAAAGTCTCAGCCACGCCAACGCGCGCCTCTCCTTCGGCTGGCTTGGCGAACGCCTGCTCGTCTCCCCCCGTTTCCACCGCGCCCACCACGGCATCCTCGCGGCCGGCGAACGCAGCTGTAATTACGGCGCCATCTTTCCATTCTGGGACATGCTGTTTCGCACTGCGGATTTCTCCAAGACCTTCGCCAAGACAGGCGATCCGGAAGCGCCTCGCGCCATGGCGGAGGGGGGGTGGCTTTTGCAGCAGATCGCCGGCCTCAAGACACTCATAAGCAAGAAAGAATCTTCTTTTTTGAAAGAAATAAGCAAAGAACTTTCATCTGTTGGGAAGGTGGCACCATGATCGTGTGCATTGCGGCACTCGCGGCGCCGCTCGCGCTCTATAATCCGGCGCCGGGCGATTTCTCCACCACCACGCCGGCTCCGGGCTGCGGCGATTTCAGCAAACCCTGCCAATCCAGTCTCGGCTCCGCCGCGCTGAACTTCACCCCCAACACCGGCCCGGGCTGGACCTATGGCGGCAGCGTCAGCACCGGCGTGGCAGGCATCAGCGGCGCCAAGGGCCCAGCCACCGCGGTCGCCGGCTCCCTCTGGGCCCGCTCGCCCGACGGCCAATGGACGGTCGGCATCGGCATCGCCCACCAAACCTTCCCCGCCTGGGGCTACAATTATGGCCCTGCCGGCCCCGCCAGTTTCGGCCGCCACTAAGCGCGCCCTCAAGATGCCAAGCTCGCGCGACATCCTCATCCAGACGAACGCGCCAGAAGCCGCGCTCAACTTCTACAAGGAAGTGCTCGATTTTCAGCCGCTCGGCCCGGAGGCGGGGATGCCGGGCGTGGAAACCGGCGCATTCCGGCTCTTCATCGACACCGGCCCGGCACTAGCGCCCGTGCTCGAATTCACGGTGCCGAACGTTCAAGCAACAAAGTCCCGCATACTGGCAGCCGGCGGCACGGTCGTGCGCGAAGAACCGGAAGTCCCACGCTGCTACATGCGCGATCCCTTCGGACTCGTCTTCAATATCCGGCAGCGGGAACCGTCGCGGGCGTAGGCAACGCTCGTGGAAACATGCGCAATCCGCGTCAGCCGTTTCTCTCGCGCAGAATGATCTGCATGCCGGAAAGGTGATGCCGGCCTGAAGCCGCAATGAAATCGCCGCCGTCGTTCGCCACGACGAAATCGGGCGAATCGACGAATTGATGGACCACTTGCAGGTCGAACTTCGCCCGTTCCTCGTCCTCCAGGCGCACGGAAAATCCCGTGAGGTTGTCCGCGCGCCCCCGGCTGCCGACATAGGCGCCTTGGCTCGCCCAATCGCTCCATGCGCCGGTCGCCGAACGCGCCCTGTATCCCAGCCGGCAAGGCCGCCCGTCGCGCACATTCAGCGAGAAGCCCTGGATGCCCTGCGTTTTCCTGGCCGCCCTCACCCAACCCGTTTCGCTGACCCGGTCGCCTTCGCCGCCAAGATGCGCCAGAAGCGTAATGGGAACGTTCGGCAATTCCCGCCCAACCGGCAGAAAAGGCCGCCCCCTGTCCAACACGATGTTCTCCGCATAAGATTTCTGGATGAGGCAAACATGCCGGGAGAAAGTCATCGAACCCATCGCGCGGCCATACGTCCTCAGGAAAGCATCTTCCTCCTGGCCGATGTCGATCGTCTCGTCCCCCACCCGGAAGTCGAGGAGCTTCTTGAGATACTCCACGCAGGAAATACGCGCCGCGCCACGGTAATTGTCCGCTATCGAACCAAAGTTCGTCTGCAAATCCTCGACGATGTAGAACCCGCCGTTCTTGACGAACGGAAAAAGCGTTCGCAGGCTCGTCGTCTGATGCTCCCACATATGCGAACCGTCTTCCACGACGATGTCGAACGGCCCGTGTTTAAGCGCAAGCCGTGTCAAATGCTCCAAATTCGATTGGTCAACAATTTCGATCGAAACACGCGGCCGGGCAAAGCGCAGCGCCCGCCTGTCGATGTCGGCCCCCACAATCGTCGCCTGGGGAAAATACGCCTCCCAAACCGCAAGCGACGCACCCTCAAGAAGCCCGATCTCAAGAATTTTTACGTTCCTGTCCCGGAACCGGCTCACGTAAGACTCGTAGAAATTCAGGTAGTCATGGCCAGCCGAGGATTTGTCCGTGCCAAACTGGATGCCAAGAGCATCGAGGCTGGGCAACTTCTCACTCATGGATAATTTCCACGTCTCCTGGGCAAAAAATACGCTTGTTGGCTGCGTAATAGCTGCCCCGGATAGTAAACCCGGACAGCTAAAGCGTCGTTAACGACCCAGCAAAGCAATCCGCCCATCATTCGCCAGCAACCAGCGATCTCATCCGCTCGGCTACCCGCCGCTCCACCGAATTGTAAACCACCATTCCAAAATTCCGGCCGGCCATCCACCGCGAACACGGAATCTTCCAGCTCGATCCTCCCCCCAGAGCCGGATGCCGCAGCCGCTTCACCCTTCGCCATGAACACGAATATCGTTCTCGTGCCACAGCAAAGCAAATCGCCGCAGCAAAGCAAATTTCGGGCCCGCCCCGCAACGCGCTTTCACGAATTGCCGCACTTCGGAATGGCGCTCGCGCGCGCCGCATCCGCTCGGCATGCGCCCGCAGTGCGCCAATCCTTCAGATACGCCACCGGAAAGTTCTCGCTGCTGCCGGATATGGCCGATCCTGTTAGTAAATGTACCGGGATAAAATCACGCCTTTAAGGGCATGCAAGCCGCCCCATCCTTCCTCTTCGCACCATCACGGAGATCTCCCCCATGCGCGTATTCCTCACTGGCGCCACCGGCTTCATCGGTTCCACCCTGGTCCCCGAGCTCATCGCCGCCGGACACCAGGTTCTCGGCCTCGCGCGGTCGGAATCCGGCGCCCAATCGCTCGTCGCAGCCGGCGCCGAAGTGCATCGCGGCAATTTGGAGGGTCTGGAAAACCTGCGCAGCGGCGCCGCCCAAGCGGAAGCCGTGATCCACACCGCCTTCGATCACGATTTCGCCAATTTCGCGGCCAACTGCGAAAAAGACCGGCGCGCCATCGATGCGCTCGGCACCGCCCTGAAGGGCTCGAACCGGCCGCTGCTCATCACCTCCGGCACCGGTCTCGGCAGCGCCGCGCCCGGCCAGCCCGCCACCGAGGATTTCTTCGACGCTAACCACCCCATCCCCCGAATCGCCTCGGAACAGGCCGGCGCCGTGCTCTCGGCAGCCGGCGTGAACGTTTCGGTGGTGCGGCTTCCGCAGGTTCACGACACGGCCCGGCAGGGCCTCATCACGCCCTACATCGATGTGGTCCGCCAGAAGGGCTTCGCCGCCTATATTGGCGAAGGCAACAACCGCTGGCCCGCCGCGCACGTCAGCGACGTCGCCCGCCTATACCGGCTTGCGCTGGAGAAGCAGGAACCCGGCGCGCGCTACAACGCGGTCGCCGAGGAAGGCATCCCGGTACGTGATATCGCGACGGTAATCGGGACCGGCTTGAAGCTTCCCGTGAAGTCCATCTCCGCCGACGAAGCGCCGGACTATTTCGGCTGGCTCGCCATGTTCGCAGCGTTCGACATGCCCGCCTCCAGCGCGCAAACCCGGCAACGCCTGGGATGGCACCCCACCGGCCCCAGCCTGCTCGCCGACCTTCGGCAGATGCAGTACCCGCACTGAACCAGTTCCAATACCCTCCCCCGCAAAGCCGCGAAACGGCGCGAGGGCGGAGGACTGTGCGGGAAGCACGATGAAGGGGCAAGAAAGCCGGCGAAACCGCGAGCCCTTGCCAAACCACCGCGCCGCCCGCTCACCCGCCAACGACCGCCTCCGTCCTCGCCACCCCGCCGGAAATCACCATCGCCAGCAAAATCAGCACCGCCCCGGCAATCTGCAAAACCC
>CAXUEX010000199.1:0-4488 GCA_964250215.1 uncultured Acetobacteraceae bacterium
GTGCTCGCCGCAAACGGGATCGTGGTTCCTGACGCTCGCGGACGCATGTGAGCGGTTGGACGGTCGGCGCGGCCGCACGGGGCGATTGGCGATTTGCCGCCTGCGGTTCGTTTTGGGGAGGCTGGGCACCGACCGCCAATCGGCCAGACAGGTTGCTAACGGTCGCACCTCGGATGCGTTATTCTCCCCGCATGGCCCATCCCGCACCCATCACCGAGGACGACGAGGACGCAGCCGAGGCGCAAACCCTGGCCGCAGCGATTGCCGAATCCGACGCCGATCCACGCACGTCGCCGCATGAGGAAGTGCGGGCCTGGCTGTTGGGGTTGGCCAATGGCGAGTTCGACGCCCCGCCGCCGGAGGTGCGCTAAGAGCTTTGGCTGTTATTTGGCGTGCCCGCGCGCTGGCCGATATCGGCCGGATCGTGCGCTACATCGCCACCGACAACCCGATCGCTGCCAGGCGCGTCGGCCGCGAACTGCTGCTCGCCGGCGACAGCCTGACGATGTTCCCGCGCCGTGGCCGGCGAGGACGCCAGCCTGGCACGCGCGAGCTGGTGGCGCTGCCGCCCTACATCATCGTCAATCGGGTCGCTGCCGACGACACGGTGACCATCTGCCCGCCCAATCACTCCGTCCATCGCCGCGCGCCGCACCCCATTGCCCACCGCGCCCGCGCAAAACCCCGGTTGCGCGAAAAAGCGCCCCGCCCAGCATCCAGAAGCACGCCCATTTCGTTTTGGTATCGTAACAACATTCCGCGCAGCGCGTATCGATTTACCGGCCGCACCGGCCTGCGGAGTAGGGTACTGGCCGGCTACGCCGATCTCCGATCTCAACCCGACGCAGCAGCGGGCGCTCACTGGACAGTGGGGCGGCGCGGGCGTGGGCCCGGTGCAGGCAGCACGTTTCCTCGGCGCTGCTCCAATATCCGTGCCAAGGCCTCCGCGGCCGTCAGCTTGTCGGATTGCGCAGCAGGCCGATGCTGGCGAGATTGCGTCAGGTAGCGTTCCACGGCGTCCCGCACCACGTCGCTGGCCTGGCGGTGCTCAGCTTGGCGGCGGCCTCCACCTCGGCCAGCAATGCCGGCGGGAGAACCAGCGAGGTGCTGTGGTTTTCCGATTCCGTGCCGTCAGGAAAAGCATTTTTTGCCCGTGCAGGGAAGTTTGGGCTCAGGTCAGTCCGCTGTGACTCGGCGCGTGAGATCGTCGAGCAGCCATCGGCCGGCTGGGCCGAGGATCCGGTCCCGTTTGTGGGCGGCGTAGATCGTCAGCCCCTGCTGGGGCGCGGTATCGTCGTGGATCCGCAGAGGCACCAGCGTTCCCTCGGCGATCGGTGCGGCCACGAGATGTTCCGGCATGCGGCACCAGCCAAACCCCGCCTTGACGAAATCCAGGCGTCGCCCAAGATCGACGAACCGCCAGAGGCGCGCGCTGGATAGGCCGTAGTTCTCTCCGCCGGGATCGACCGGGTCGGAGAGAACGAGTTGCACGTGACTTGCGAGGTCGTCGCGCGTTGCCGCCCGTTGCAGTGCCGCCAGCCTATGGCTGGGCGCGACCACGGGCTGCAGGCCGATCCGAAGCAGCTTATGGGCGACGATGTCTTCGGGTGGGGCCGGAAGCAGGAGGCAGATCGCCAATACGGCCTTACCGGCACGCAAGCGCCGCAGCGAACCGCCCAGTCCCTCGGTGGAGAAGCTGACCGGGAGATCGGGGAAGGTTTCGCTTAGCGCCCGCAAACTCTCGATGAGCGGGCCGGTCGGCACCAGCGGATCGATGGCCAGTGCCAGTTCGGGCTCGAGCCCGGCCCGCGTGCTTGCCGCCACCGCCTCGAAACGGGCGGCGCTGGCCAGGACCATGCGGGCTTGCTCGACGAGCACGGCGCCGATCTCGGTGAGCTTCGGTCGATGCCCCGCGCGGTCGAACAATGCGACTCCCTGGATGCCCTCGAGCGTGGCGACGGCCTGGCTGATCGCGGACTGGGCGCGGCCGAGCCGGCGGCCGGCCGCGGAGAAGCTGCCGGTGTCGGCGATCGTCACGAGGACGCGAAGCTGGTCCAGGCTAAGGGTGCCGATCATGATCCATCATCCATGCAGATGGAGACGATCACAATTACATCGCTCCTGCATGGGGATCGGCACGCCTATCTGCATCGCCAGGCAACCCGCTTCCGCCGTCCATCACGGCGCTGCGGCCGGCCCCATCGCAAGGAGACAGACCATGCCCCGCCTGCTCGTTGTCGAGACCAGCCCACGCGGCGACTACTCGATATCCCGCAACCTCACCCGTCGGTTCGTCGCCGGGTGGCGGGCGGCGCATCCGGATGGGCGCATCGTGGAGCGCGACCTGATGGAAACCGATCTGCCGTTCGTGAACGCGCCGTGGCTCCAGGCCTATTTCACGCCTTCCGAGCAGCATTCGCCCGAGATGAAAGCGGTGCTTCAGCTGTCGGACGAGCTCGTCGCCGAGCTGTTGGCGGCCGACCACCTCGTCATCGCCACGCCGGTTTACAACTACAATGTGCCCGCGGCGCTCAAGGCGTGGATCGACCATATCGTGCGCAAGGGCCTGACGCTGGGCGTGGACGGCAGAGGACTTGTGACGGGCAAGAAGGCGACGGTGCTGGTCGCTTCCGGCGGCGTTTACACCGAAGGTTCGCCGATCCGCGACCGTGACGTTGCCACCACGTATCTCCGCCTCATCCTGGGTGTCATCGGTATCACCGACGTGAGCTTCATCGCGGCTGGTGGCGCCAAGGCGGTCGATCTCGGCGAGGTAGGACGCGAAGAGTTCCTGGACAGGTTTCAGCGCGAGATCGAGGCCGAAGCCGCTTGATGGGTTGCGCAGTCGCAACCCATCCTACTGGTTGATGTTGTTACGGGTCAAGATCTATCCAGGACAGATGCCCGCCTTTGCCGGCACCGGTGTCGAGGAATATCGCCGTGCCGCCGGCGCCGCCGTGCATCACGTGCGGTCTGCCGTCGCGGCTGCGTTGGTCGTGGCCGCAATAGACGGTGAGGGTGGGGGGGATGTGGTGCACCCAGCCGAGCACGCGTTCGGGGTAGCCGTCGGGCTGCATGCGGCCGGTGACTTCGCCGAACAGGGCGCGGGAGAGCAGCGGATCGACGCGGCCGAGGCCGGAAGGCGGCGGGTGGCCTAGCATGGCGGTGTGAAAACCGGCGTGGACGAAGAAGCGCGCGCCGGCTTCCAGCCAGGCCGGCGCGTTGGCGGCTTCGTGCAGCACGCGATCGCGTAGGCTGGCATCGAGCGCGGCGAGCGTGGACTCCAGTTCCGGCGAGATGCGCACGCGGTCGCCGGCGATGGCGCGGGCGAGCTTGCGATCGTGGTTGCCGAGCAGGAACAGGCCTTGCCCCGCATCGATGGCGCGGAACATCAGCCGCAGCGCGCCGGCGCTGTCGGGGCCGCCATCGGTGAGATCGCCGAGCTGAATGAGAAAGCGGTCGGTTTCGATGGCGAAAGCGAAGGCGCGCGAATCGCCGTGCACGTCGCCGACCACGCGCAGGCGCCGGGCGGCTGGCGGGGTGGTGTTCAAGAAGTTTCCGATGCGCCCTGCCGCACCGTGCTGCGGTAGGCGTCGAGCGCGCGTTCCCGGCCGGTTGCCAGATCGACGAGCGGCTTGGGGTAGTCGCGGCCCAGATGCAGGCCGGCGGCGGCGAGGGCGGCTTCGGGCGCGGTCCATGGCGCGTGCAGGAAGCGGTTTTCCAAGCGCGCGAGTTCCGGCACGTAGCGGCGCACGTATTCCCCCTCCGGATCGAATTTCTCGCCCTGGGTGACGGGATTGAACACGCGGAAGAACGGCTGCGCATCGATGCCGGTTCCCGCGACCCACTGCCAGCCGGCCGCATTGCTGGCGAGATCGGCATCCACGAGCGTGTCCCAGAACCAGCGCTCGCCATCGCGCCAATCGATCAGCAGGTGCTTGGTGAGGAACGAGGCGACGATCATGCGAACGCGGTTGTGCATCCATCCGGTTTGCCAGAGCTGGCGCAGGCCAGCATCGACGATGGGCACGCCGGTTTGGCCGCGCTGCCAGGCGGCGAGATCGCGCTTCGAGCGACGATAGGGCAATGCCGCGAAGGCCGGGCGCAGCGGCGCATCCGGCAGGGTGCGGTGGTGCCAGAGCAGGTAGGCCGCGAAATCGCGCCAGATCAGCTCCGCCATGTAGGTGTCGACCGCTTCGCCAGGGGGCAGCGCGCGGCAGGCGTGCCAGACCGCGTTGGGGGAGATTTCGCCCCAGTGCAGGTGTGGCGAAAGCCTGGAGGTGCCGGGCTGGGCGGGCAGGTTGCGGCCCGTGTGGTAGGCCTGCACGGCGGCTTTTAGGAATTCCTGCAGCCGGGATTGCGCGCCGGCCTCGCCCGGCCGCCAGGTGGCGCTTATGCCGCCGGCCCAATCGGGGTGCGTGGGCAGCAGCTTCCAGCCGGCGAGGTTTTCCGACGCGGGGGCGTCGATGGATTTCAGGCGACGGGGCG
>CAXUEX010000200.1:0-4482 GCA_964250215.1 uncultured Acetobacteraceae bacterium
CGTCGCCCGCGCCCGCGGGCGGAAACCCCTGCCCCGCTTTGCCCCAAACCCTGGCCGGCGCCTCGCGCTCGAAGCTGCCCGCGCCATGCGCCGTTTCCACCCACACGCCGCGCCCCATGCGCACCCCGATCACGCGCGCGTCCGGCGTAACGAGCAGATCCGGCATCGGTGCCACCATCCACCACGTCAGCCCCGCCACCAACGGCGCAAACCCCAGCAGCCGCAGCCGCGAGCGCCACAATCCCAGCCAGATCAGCCCCGCCGCCACCAGCAACAGCGCGGCCGCCGGCATCTGGACCACGCGCGGCGAAGCGTCCGGCCAGCTCGCCACCTGCCGCGCAATCGCCAGCAGCCCGGCAATGCCCCAGCCCGCCGGCACCAGCGCCACCTGCTCCAGGCCGAACGGCATCAGGAACAGCGACGCGATGCAGCACGGCATCACCCAGAATGCGGTCAGCGGCACCGCCAGAAGATTTGCGGGAACGTAATAGAGCGTTGCTTGGCCAAAATGGTAAGCCGCGAACGGCAGCGACGCGGTGCCGGCCAGCAGGCTGGTCAGCAACAAACCCGCGAGCCACCGCCAGGCACCCGCGCGCGGCAGGCGTGGCCGCAGCAATTCGTATCCCGCCACCAACGCCAGCACCGCCGAAAAACTCATCTGAAAGCTCACGCCCATCACCGCTTGCGGCGAAATCAGCAGCAGCGCGAATGCCGCCAGCGCCAGCGCGCGCAGCGAAATCGCCCGCCGGTCCGTCATCACCGCCAGCACCACCAGGCTGGCCATGGCAAAGCTGCGCAGGATCGGCACATGCCCGCCGGTGAGCGCCAGATACATGCCGCCCGCCGCCAGCGAAATCAGCGCCGCGATGCGCCGCACGTTCCAATGCAGCGCCGCATATTCCGAAGCCGCGAGCGCCCCGCGCGACAGCGCGAAGAACAGGCCCATCACGATGCCCACATGCAACCCGGCCACGGCCAGCAGATGCGCCAGCCCGGATTGCTGGAACGCCGCCCGGTCCGCCGGCGGAATGGCCGCGCCGAGCCCGGTCATGAGCGTCGCCGCAATGGCGCCGCGGTCTCCGGGCAGCGCCGTCTCGATGCGCCGGGCGATCGCCTCACGGAACATCTGCCACCGGTGCTGCGAGCCCTTGGCCTGCCGCGTCGCCGGACCGATCGCGAAACCATAGGCGCCCATGCCGGCGAAATAAGCGTCGCGCCGCACATCCCAGCCGCCCGGATAGGCCGGCCCCGGCGGCGGCCGCAGCAACGCGCGCACCGCAACGGCGTCGCCGGCCGCCAGAACCGTGGTATCGTTGTTGCGCAGCCGAATGCGCACGCTGCGCGCCAGCTTCGTCTCGCCATCCAGAACGATGTTGCGCAGCACCACGCGCCGCCCCAACGGCAACGCTTCCACGCTGGCCACGCGCCCGGTCAGTGCCGCCGCGCCGCGCGGTAACCCATCCCAAGGTGGCACGAGCCAAGCCGCGAAGCGGGCGCTGGCCAAGCCGACGGCCAGCATCCCCAGGCACAGCGCCGCCGCCCGCACCGGCACCGGCAGCCGCAGCGCCGCCAAAGCCATCAGGCAGCAGGCCGCCAACGCCCAGGGCCAAAGCGCCGGCTCCCGCGCCATCGCGAAATAACCCACCGCCCCCCCCCCGCGGAAAACCGGCAGGAACAGAACGAATCGGCCGCGCTCGGCCTCCACCCAGGCGTCGAACCAGGCGGAGGCAGAAGGAAATGCACGGGCGAACTCAAGCGAGGCAGACACAACTGAAAGTTTAGCGCGTTCTTCGCCGAATAACAGCAGCGCGCCGCCGATCAGCGCTCTTCCAGGCGGTCCGGGCGCAGAATGACAAGTCGGCCCTCTTGCCGCGCGATCGTGCCGTCCGCTTCCAGCGCCCGCAACTCGCGGTTCACCGTCTCGCGGGAAGTGCCGGCCAGCATCGCCAGGTCGCGCTGCGCGATCTTCACGCCAATTCGCCAGGCGTTCCCTTGCTTTGTGCCGAAGTTGCGCGCCAGCCGCAGCAGCACGCGCGCCAGCCGCGCCGGCACCTCCAGCAGCGCCACATCCTCCACCGCCTCGTTCACATCGCGCAACCGGCGGCTCAGCACCGCGAGCAGGCGCAGCGACAGCTCCGCATCGCCGCGCAACAATGCCAGCACCTGCGCCCGCCCCACCTCCAGCAGCAGGCATGGCTCCATGGCCTGCACATCCGCGCTGCGCGGCCGGCCATCCAGCAGCGCCATCTCGCCGATCACCTCGCCCGGGCCCAACATGCCCAGCATCATCTCGCCACCTTCGGCGGAAACCACGCTCACGCGCAGCCGGCCTTGCAGCACCACATACATCGCCGTTCCCGGATCGCCGCGGTGCAGCAGCGCCTCGCCGGCCGCCACCTGGCGGCGCGCCGCCTTTGCCACCACCGCATCGATCGCCGCATCCCCCAGGGCGCGGAACAACTCGCTTTGCAGCAGCGCGGCGCGGTGCGCGGATGGATCGGACATTCGTTCGCCTTCTACCGCACAAGCGGTTCCGTGCTAAAGCGGCCTCATGCACGCCGATCCGCCGCCATCGCCCGGCGCCCAGCCCTGGTATCCCGGCTCGCGGCTGCGGCGGCTGCGGCTGGCGAGCGGTCTAGTTCTTTTTTTATACGTAACAACCCACCTGATCGACCACGCGCTCTGCAACATCTCGTACAGCGCCGCCGACGTAATGTTGCTTGGCCAGAAATTCGTCTGGCAGGGAATAATCGGCACCGCCCTGCTCTATGCGGCGCTGCTGGTGCACATGGGGCTTGGTCTGCTGGCGCTGTACGATCGGCGGAATTTCCTCTGGAGCCGCGCGGAACTGCTGCAATTGCTGCTCGGCCTCGCTTTCCCGGCACTGCTCGCGAACCATCTTTCCGTCACCCGCACCGCATGGACGCTATACGGCCTGAACAAAGGCTATATCGCCGAACTCACCTCGCTCTGGATCACCGCGCCGCGCACCGGCTGGCTGCAGATCGCGGTGCTGATCGCCGCCTGGGCGCATGGCTGCCTGGGCTTGTCATTCCTGCTGCGCTTGCGCCGTGGCGCCGCGCGCTGGCAGCCGATCCTGCTCACGCTCGCCGTGCTGCTGCCGGCGCTGGCGCTGCTCGGCTTCGTGCAGGGCGGCCGCGAAGTGGCCCGCGCGCTCGCCACGCCCGGCTTCCGCGCCGCGCATCTCGGCCCGCATGTGGTGGGCACGCATGTGCAGGCGCTGCATCTGGCCTGGCTGCGCGACCGCTTTCTGCTGATCTACGCCGCGGTGATCGCCCTCGTGCTGCTCGCGCGCGGCATCCGGCGGCTGATCGAGATGCGACGCGGGCTGATTGAAATCCGCTATCCCGGCGGTCGCCGCGTTCGCATCGCGCGCGGCATTTCGGTGCTGGATGCCAGCCGCATCGGGCGCATCCCGCACGCTTCCGTCTGCGGCGGCCGGGCGCGCTGTTCCACATGCCGCGTGCGGGTGCGATCCGAAACCCCCCTGCCCGCGCCCGCCGCGCACGAACTGGCCGTGCTGCACGGAATAGGTGCCGATCCGGAACACATCCGCCTGGCCTGCCAGCTCCATCCCACCGCCGATCTGTTCGCCACGCCGCTGATCCCGCCGGCCGTGGCGCTGGAATTCGTCGCCGGCCGGGCGCCGCGCACCCCCGGCGAGGAACGCTTCGTCGCCGCGATTTTCGTCGATCTGCGCGGCTCCACCAGGCTCGCCGAAAGCCGCACGCCGTTCGACAGCGTGTTCCTGCTAGGCCGCTTCGTCGCCGCGATCTGCCGCGCCGTGAGCGCCGCCGGCGGCCGCCCGGTGCAGTTCCTGGGCGACGGCGTACTGGCGCTGTTCGGTCTGCAAACCTCGCCCGAAGCCGCCTGCCGCCAAGCGCTGGCCGCGCTCGATGCGCTGCCGAACGAACTCGATGGCGTCGCCGCCCTGTTCCGCCAGGAAGCCGGCATCGAGCTGCGCTACGGCGCCGGCCTGCATTGCGGCCGCTCGATCGTCGGCGAAATCGGCTTCGCCGACCAGATCGCGTTCACCGCGCTTGGCGAAACGGTGAACGTCGCGCACCGCTTGCAGGAAATGGCGCGCGATCTGGATGCGGTGGCCGTGATCTCGGATGCGGTGTTCACCACCGCCGGTGTGCCCGCCGAGGCATGGCGCGGCATCGATCTGCCGATCCGCGGCCGCGAGGGCCGGCTTTCCGTGCGCGTGGTGCGGGAAGCCGTGCTCGCTGCCTAGCGGAGCGAACGCTTCCGGGGTGATTCCCTCCGTGCGGCGATAAGTTTTAGAATACCACCTTCATGCGCACACTCCTCTTCCTGCTGCTGCCGGCCGTGGCGCTGGCGCAGGTCACCACCAACCAAAAAGCGCTCGAACAGCTCGGCCCCGCGCGCCCGGCGAAAGCCGCGCCGGCGAAAACCGCGCACCGCAGCCGCACCGCGCTCCATCGTGCCGCGCCTGCC
>CAXUEX010000201.1:0-4473 GCA_964250215.1 uncultured Acetobacteraceae bacterium
CACGGCGGAGAGGTACATCGTCGCCTTGGCGAGGCCCACGCCCACCCCGCCGCCGCCGATCAAAACGGCCACGAACCAGCCGCACCCGACGAAAAACCCCACGCCCGACACGCATTCGCTGCTTGCCACGCTGGAAAAATTCACCGTCGAGCAGAAGCAGGTGAAGCCGCCGACGCATGTGTACAACCCTGAGCGCGGCGGCGCGCCGCACGGCGGCGGTGCCGCGCAAGGCAACCTCACCGGCCAGCTCTCCACCGGCCAGCGCAAAACCATCGGCGACGAGGTGCGCCGCTGCTACAGCGAGGATACGGCGGCGCGGAATTACGCCACTTATTCGACGGTGCTCACCGTAACGATCGATGCGAGCGGCGAGGCGCGCGATGTGCAGATCTCGCCGGCCGATACCGCGCGCGCCGCCGGCGATCCCGCGTTTCTCGCTTTCGCCGAGCGCGCCCGCCGCGCCGTGCTCGATCCTGAATGCGCAAAGCTTCCCGTGCCGCCAGAGCTTCTCGGCAAGCCCGCGCAACAGCTCACGTTCCGATTCCGGCCTTAGGAGATCTGCATCCATGAACATCATCCGCCCCTTGCCGCGCCGCGCATTCCTGGCGGGTGCCGGCGGCCTGCTCACGGCCGGTCCGGTGCTGGCGCAGGCCATTCCCCCGGCCGCGCCCGGTGCCGGCGGCCAGCCGATGATCGACGTGCAGGGCGCGCAGACCAACCCGATCCGCATCGCCATCACCGGCTTTTCCGGCAATCCGGCCGGCGCCGAAATCGGCGAGGTGATCACCAACGATCTGCGCAATTGCGGGCTGTTCTCGCCGCTCGATCCCAACGCGTTCATCGCCGGCGACAACGGGCCGGTGCCGAATTTCCAGAACTGGAAGGCGCTCGGCGCGCAGGCGCTCGTCACCGCAAACGTCGCCGGCCAGGGCGGCAGCGCGCGCGTGGAATTCCGGCTGTGGGACGTGCTCACCGGTCAGCAGATGCAAGGCACGGCCTACACCTCCTCGGAACGCCGCCGCATCGGCCATATCATCGCCGACGTGATCTACGAACGCATGTTGGGCGAGAAAGGTTATTTCGATACAAGAATAGTATATGTCTCGGCCACCGGCCCGCGCGGACGGCAGACGAAGCGGCTAGCGATCATGGACCAGGATTCCGCCAACAACCGCGTGCTCACCGGCGGCGAATGGCTGGTGCTCACGCCGCGGTTCAACCCGGTGCGGCCAGAAATCGCCTTCATGAGCTACGCCAACAACCGGCCGCGTGTGTACCTGTTCGATCTCAACACCGGCCGGCAGTCCACGCTCGGCGAGTTCGAGGGCATGAGCTTCGCGCCGCGCTTCAGCCCGGATGGCGCCAGCGCGATCCTCTCGGTCACACGCGGCGGCGGCTCCGATATCGTCGTGGTGGATGTCGGCAGCCGCAGCTCGCGCCGGCTGACCAGCAGCGGCAGCATCGACACCAGCCCCTGCTACAGCCCGGACGCCTCGCAGATCGTGTTCAACTCCGACCGAGAGGGCGACCAGCAGCTCTATGTAATGGGCGCCGGCGGCGGCGGGGCGAAGCGCATCAGCTACGGCCACGGCCGTTACGCCACGCCCGTATGGTCGCCGCGCGGCGACCTGATCGCCTTCACGCGGCTCTCGGGCGGCAATTTCGCGATCGGCGTGATGCACCCCGATGGCACCGGCGAGCGCATCCTCTCGGAGAGCTATTCCGTGGAAGGCCCCACCTTCGCGCCCAACGGCCGCGTGCTGATGTTCTGGCGTGAAACCCGGGCCGTGGATTCGTACGGCCACGGCTTTTCCTCGCGTCTCGTCTCGATCGATATTTCCGGCTTCAACGAGCGGCCGGTCTCCACGCCCACCGATGCGTCCGATCCGGCCTGGTCGCCATTGAATACGTGAGCCCGGTCAGCGGTTTGCGGGCGGGCGGGTGCGCGCGCGGAATGTCACGCTCCCTTGACCCTGCGAGGCGCGCAGGCTATCGGCGGGGCAAGGCTGCAACGATCCGGCGACCGGTGCGTTGCGGGCCCACCCTGCGTGCGTCGCCATCAGAAGGATCGGTCAACCGATGAAATTGCAAGTTATGGGCGCGCTGTCCGCTCTCGCCCTGCTTTCGGCCTGCGCGAGCAAGCCGGCCGAGACCTCCAGTTCCGCCGGCACCGCCACCACCGAGGCCCCCACCGGCCCAATCCCGGGCAGCGAGGAAGACCTGGTCCGCAACGTCGGCGACCGCGTGTTCTTCGTGTTGAACTCGTCCTCGCTGAGCGACGAGGCGCAGGCGACGCTGTCGAAACAGGCGGCGTGGCTGCAAAGGTATCCGAACGTGCGCGTGCAGGTGGCCGGCAATTGCGACGATCGCGGCACCGAGGAATTCAACATCGCGTTGGGCAACCGCCGCGCTACGGCCTCGAAGGATTATCTGGTGGCGAAGGGCGTGGACAGCGGCCGCATCAGCACCATCAGCTACGGCAAGGACCGCCCCACCGCGCTGGGCGACAACGAGGAAGCCTGGGCGCAGAATCGCAACACGATCACCGCGGTGCAGTAGCGCCGCGTTCACGCTTGCGCCGTTCAAGGGCCAGGGGGCACAGCTCCCTGGCCCTTCGTGTTAACAGGCTTCCCATGTCGTTCGCCCGATTCATCCTCCCCACCCTGATCCTGGCCGGCAGCCCAGGCCTCGCGCTCGCCCAGATCGACAGCCGCGAAGGCATCGCGCTGCAGAACCAGATTCTCGAGCTTCGGCAGGAAGTGCAGCAGCTCCAATCGCAAGGCGGCGGCGGCATCGCGCCCGCGCCACAGGCAGCACCCGTGCCGTCGGGCCCCGCGCCCAGCGGCGACGTGGCCGCCGATCTCGTGGTGCGCGTCTCGGCATTGGAGGAGCAGGTGCGCTCGCTGCAGGGCCGTGTGGACGAGCTTGCCAATGCACTGAAGCAGCAGAACGACGATTTGTCGAAGCAGATCAGCGATCTGGCGTTCAAGCTGGGGCAGGGCGGGGCGGCGCCGGCATCGAGCGCCCAGGCACCGGGCGCGCCCGTGCTGCAGCCGGCCGAGCCCGGCATTTCGCCCGACAGCGCCGATTCGAACGGCGAATTGCCGCCGCAGCCGGCGCCCGCCACGCGGCCGCAAGCCCAGCCGCGGCGCACGCCCGAACTGGTGCTGAAACAAGGTTCCGCCGCGATGGCCAGGCGCGACTACGCGGGCGCAGAAGCCGCGGCACGCGAAGTGATCGCCACCGGCCATGGGCCGCGTGTAGGCGATGCGGAGTTGCTGCTGGCACGCGCGCAGTTTGGCCAGCACCAGTATCAGGCGTCAGCGGCGCAGTATTACCAAGTCTATGCCCGCAGCCCGCGCAGCCCGCGCGCCGCCGAATCGCTACTGGGCGTGAGCCATTCGCTGCTGGCGCTGAACGATACCAAGGATGCGTGCGAGGCGCTGGCCAAGCTGCAAGTCGAGTTTCCAAAGCCCGACCCGGGCATCCGCGCCGGCGCGGCCGCGGCCCGCAAACGCGCGAAGTGCAGCCGGTAGGCAGTTCGCCAGAGCTGCAAGTGGCGCCGATCGAGGCCGAAGAGTTCGCGCGATGGATGGCCCCGCTCGCGCCTTTCCACGCCGAGCGGCGCGTCGCCGTGGCCGTCAGCGGCGGCGCCGACAGCCTGTGCCTGGCTTGGCTCGCCCGCGGATGGGGCCGCCCGCTGGCGCTGATCGTGGACCACGGACTGCGCCCCGACTCGGCACACGAAGCCGAGATCACGGCCGCGCGGCTGACTTCCTTCAACGTGCCGTCCCGCACATTGCGCCTGCACCTCAAACCTGGCCCGGCGACGGCCGAACGCGCGCGGCACGCGCGATATGCGGCGCTGGAGCAAGCGGCGCAGGCGGCCGGCCTGCTGGATGTGCTGCTGGGCCACCATGCGGCCGACCAGGCGGAGACGCGGCAGATGCGAGTGTTGTCGGGCAGCCGGTCGGCCGGACTTGCCGGTATGGCGGCGGTAGCGGAGCGGCGCGGAACAAGGCTGCTGCGGCCGCTGCTGGGGACACCGCCGGAGCGGCTTCGTGCCACGCTGCTGCGGGCCGGGTTCGGCTGGGTGGAGGATCCGAGCAACACCGATCCAGCCGCGCTGCGCGCCCGGCTGCGCGCCCGGCTGCAACCGGCCGACCGCCAGGATGCGATCGCGGTCTGCGCCAAGGATGGCGCGGCGCGCATCGCGGCGGAACGCGACGTCGCCGCGATGCTGGCCGAACGGGCAAGTTTGCGACCGGAAGGTTTTGCCCTGCTCTCGCCCGGACCGATCGCGGCGCTGGCGCTGGCCGCGCTGCTGCGGGCTTTGGGTGGCGCGGATTACACGGCGGCGGGCGATGCGGTGGCGCGCATGGCACGGCATCCGGTCGCGGGAACGCTGGCGGGAATCCGATTTCTGCCGGCCGGGCGATTGGGTGCGGGCTGGCTGCTGGTGCGGGAGGCGGC
>CAXUEX010000202.1:0-4430 GCA_964250215.1 uncultured Acetobacteraceae bacterium
GCCGGGGGCCCGCGTGCCGAACACGCACCTGCGGCAGGCGGGCCCCAGCGCGGTCCATGGGCGGTGCCCCTGGCCTTGCTTTTTGGGCTCGTCACCCTCAGCGGCTGCAAGAAACAAAATGCCTATCAACCCCCTCCGCCTCCCCCCGTAGGCGTCGCGCACCCGCTGGCCCGCGATGTCACGCCCTATCTCTACGCCACCGGCACCACCGCCGCCTACAACGCCGTAGATCTCGTCGCGCGCGTGCAGGGCTTCATCCAGGCCATCGGCTACACCGACGGGCAGGAGGCGAAAGCCGGCACCTCGCTTTTCACCATAGAACCCGCGCCATTCAAAATGAAGTTGCAACAAGCACAGTCGCAGCTCGCCTCGGCCCAGGCGCAGGTGCTGCAAGCCGATGCCGAGTTCCGCCGCCAATCCTCGCTCGCGCGCAACAACTTCGCCTCGCAATCCACGCTCGACCAAAAACGTGCCACGCTCGATTCCGACAACGCCGATGTCGGCAACCAGCAGGCCGGTGTGGCACTGGCCGCCATCAATCTCGGCTACACCAACGTCACCGCACCGTTCGACGGCGTCGTCACGGCGCATCTCGCGTCGGTGGGTGACCTCGTCGGCGTCAGCGGCCCCACCAAGCTCGCCTCCATCGTCCAGCTCGCGCCGATCTACGTCAATTTCAGCCTGCCCGAAGCCGAAGTGCAGCGCATCCGCGCCACGCTGTCGGAAAACAAACGCACCCTGGCCGATCTCGGCCGCGTCGCCGTGCAAATCGGCCTCGCGAACGAAACCGGCTACCCGCATGAAGGCACGCTGGATTACGTCGCCCCGCTCGTCGATAGCGGCACCGGAACACTCGCCGTCCGCGCCGTTCTGCCGAACAAAGCCCATGCACTGCTGCCCGGCTATTTCGTCCGAATCCGCATCCCGCGCGCGCACCAGACCGCGCCCGGCCTGCTGGTCCCCGATGCCGCGCTCGGCAACGCCCAGTCCGGCCCCTATTTGCTCGTGGTGAACGCGCAGAACGTCGTGGAACAGCGCAGCGTCCGAACCGGCGACACCGATGGCGAACTGCGCGTCATCGAAGCCGGCCTCAAGGCCGATGACCGCGTCGTTATCACCGGCCTCACCCGCGCCGTGCCGGGCGAAAAAGTGGCCCCTACGCCCGCCGAACTCCCCGCGGGCTGAACCGCCGTGATGTCGAAATTTTTCATCGAACGCCCCGTGCTGGCCAACGTGCTCGCGGTGCTGTTCGTGCTGCTCGGTCTGGTTTCGCTCTGGGCCCTCCCGGTCGCGCAATACCCGAACGTCACGCCACCCACCGTGCAGGTCACCACCCGCTATCCCGGCGCCAGCGCCGAGACCCTGCTCGACACCGTAGCCCTGCCCATCGAGCAAGCCGTAAACGGTGTGGACCGCATGATCTACATGCAATCCACCAGCACGGCTGACGGCGCCTACGCGCTCACGGTCACGTTCCGCATCGGAACCGATTTGAATTTCGCGCAGGTCCTCGTGCAAAACCGCGTCGCCTCGATAATGGCCGCGCTGCCGCAATCCGTGCAGGCGCAAGGCGTCAACGTGCAGGCAAAATCAACCGCCATCCTGCAGATCGTCACCCTGAGCTCGCCGGATCACAGCCGCGACAGCCTCTTCCTCAGCAATTACGCCACGCTCAACCTGGTCAACGAACTCGCGCGCATCCCTGGAATCGGCAACGTGAACGTCTTCGGCGTCGGCCAATACGCCATGCGCCTCTGGCTCGATCCGGAAAAGCTGCAAGCGCGCGGCCTCACGCCGCAGGACGTGATCGGCGCCGTGCAGCAGCAAAGCCAGCAGGTCGCCGGCGGCCAGATCGGCGCGCCGCCCGCCCCCGCCGGCCAGGCCTTTCAATACACGGTGGAAGTCGCCGGCCGGCTCGCCGATCCGGCGCAATTCGCCAACGTGATCGTCAAATCCGATGGCGCCAACATCACGCGCCTGTCCGATATCGGCCGTGTCGAGCTGGGCGCGCAAACCTATTCGCAATCCTTCCGCCTCGACGAATTTCCCGCCGCCGGCATCGCCATCTTCCTTACGCCGCAAGCCAACGCGTTGCAGGTCGCAACCGCCGTGCGCGCCAAGATGCAGCAGCTCGCTACCCGCTTCCCGCAAGGCGTTGCCTACCAGGTGCCGTTCGACACCACGCTTTTCGTCAGCGCCTCGATAAGCGAGGTGTACCACACGCTGCTCGAAGCCGGCGTGCTGGTGCTCGTCGTCATACTGCTGTTCCTGCAGGATTGGCGCGCCACCCTCGTCCCCGCCACCACCGTGCCCGTCACCATCATCGGCGCGTTCGCCATGATGCTGGCGCTCGGCTTCACGATCAATCTCTCCACGCTGTTCGCGCTCATCCTCGCCATCGGCACGGTGGTCGATGACGCGATCGTCGTCGTCGAAGGCGCCACGCAATACATCGAAAAAGGCCTGCCCGCGAAGGAAGCCGCGATCGCCGCCATGCGCGAACTGATCGGCCCCGTGGTCAGCACCACGCTCGTGCTGATCGCCGTGTTCCTGCCCGCCGCCTTCCTGCCCGGCCTCACCGGCCAGATGTATGCGCAATTCGCGCTCGTCATCGCCGCCACCGGCATCATCAGCCTGATCAACGCCATCACGCTGAAACCCACGCAATGCGCGCTATGGCTGCGCCGCCCCAAGCCCCGCGAACGCCGCAACATCGTCTTCCGCGGCTTCAACGCAATCTACGATCCATTCGAACGCGCCTACAGCCGCCTGATCGGCGGCATGACCCAACATGCCGGCGCGCTCTTCGCCATCGCGCTGCTGCTCATCGGTCTCGGCGCCTGGGGCGTCGCCCGCCTGCCCAGCGCCTTCATCCCCACCGAAGACCAGGGCTACCTCGTTGCCGCCCTGCAACTGCCCAACGGCGCCTCGCTCGAACGCACCCAGGCCGCACTGGCCCGCGTCAACAGCCTGGCGCACAAAATCCCCGGCGTGCGCCAGGTCATCGAAATCGCCGGCATCTCGGTGCTGGACAATTCCGCCTCGCTCTCCAGCGCCGGCGTCGCCTACATCATGCTGAACGGCTGGGGCGACCGCAGCCGCGCCGGCGGCCAGGGCCTGCGCGAAATCTACGGCAAATTGCAGCACGCGCTGGACACGCTGCCCGATGGCAGCGCCACCGTGCTGCCGCCGCCACCCATCCAGGGCGTCGGCAACGCCGCGGGTTTCACCATGCAGATCGAGCTGCGCGACGGCAATTTCGATTGGCAGCGCCTGCAAGCGCTCGCCGGCGCCGTCATCGCCGAAGCCCGCACGCAATCGGCGCTGCAACGCGTCGCCACGCCGTTCCGCGCAGAAACCCCGCAGCTCGCCGTCAGCATCGATCGCGTCAAGGCCGAAACCATGCACGTCGCGGTCGGTGACATCTTCAATGTCCTCACCGGCTATATCGGTTCCAGCTACGTCAACCAGTTCAACGATTTCGGCCGCACCTTCCAGGTCTATGCCCAGGCCGATGCGAAATACCGGCGCCGTCCGCGCGATATCCAGGCGCTCTACGTGCGCAGCTCCACCGGCACCATGGTCCCGCTCGGCGCGCTCGCCAGCATCCGCGAGAAGGTCGGGCCCGCTATCGTTTCGTTATACAACCTATATCCCACCGCCACCATAATCGGCCTGCCCGCCACTGGCTTCAGCTCGGGTCAGGCGAATACGCTCATGGAACAGATCGCCGCCGCCACGCTGCCGCCCGGCACGGGCTACGAATGGACCGCGATGTCCTATCAGGAAAAAGAAGCCGGCAGCCAGATCTATCTCGTCTTCGCCATGGCCATGCTGCTCGTGTATCTCGTGCTGGCCGCGCAATACGAAAGCTGGATCTCGCCGCTCACCGTCATCCTCGCGGTGCCGCTCGCGCTCATCGGCCCCGCGGTCGCACTCGGCCTCGTCGGCCTGTCGAACAATCTCTATACGCAAATCGGCATGGTGCTGCTCATCGCGCTCGCCGCGAAAAACGCCATCCTCATCGTGGAAATGGGGCTGGAACAGCGCGCCGCCGGGCTGTCGCTGCAAGCCGCGGCACTCGCCGGCGCCCGCGCCCGCTTCCGGCCCATTCTGATGACATCGTTTTCCTTCATCCTCGGCCTCGTCCCCCTGCTGCTCACCACCGGCGCCGGGGCCGCCGCGCGAATCTCGCTGGGGCTCGCCACCATCAGCGGCATGTTGGCTTCCACCTGCCTCGCGGTGCTCTTCGTCCCCGCCATCTTCGTCATCGTCCAACGCCTGGCCGAGCGCCGCCGCCCGGCCGACGTTCTTCAACCAAAACAGAAGGCAGCCATCCCATGAAACCCACCGTACTGCTGATCGGCCTCGCCCTCGCCGCCTGCTCCCGCGGCCAGGTGCAAACCACCGCCACCGGCACCCCCATCGCC
>CAXUEX010000203.1:0-4416 GCA_964250215.1 uncultured Acetobacteraceae bacterium
TGCGGGATCTCGATCACCACGTTGATGTCCGCCGGCGGAGCTTTGCCGGTGGGTATGCGGGAGACGTTCAAGCCCCAACCTCAGCCTGCAAGGCGCTCACCCTACGGGCGCCACCCCCGCATCACAAGCGTCGGCTTGCCCCGCGACCTCACCCCGCCGTCTTGGGCGAGGCCGCGCCGTAAGCGTTCAGGAAGCCAGCATCGCCAGCAGCAGCAGCGCCACGATGTTGGTGATCTTGATCATCGGGTTCACCGCCGGCCCCGCCGTGTCCTTGTACGGATCGCCCACCGTATCGCCGGTCACCGCCGCCTTGTGCGCGTCCGATCCCTTGCCGCCGTGATGGCCTTCCTCGATGTATTTCTTCGCATTGTCCCAAGCGCCGCCGCCCGATGTCATGGAAATCGCCACGAACAGCCCCGTCACGATCGTGCCGAGCAGCATGGCCCCCAGCGCCGAGAAAGCCGCGGCGCGCCCGGCGAACAGCGCAATCGCGAAATACACCACGATCGGCGCCAGCACCGGCAGCATGCTCGGCACGATCATTTCCCGGATCGCGGCTTTCGTGAGCAGATCCACAGCCTTACCGTATTCCGGTTTCGCGGTGCCTTCCATGATGCCGGGAATGTCGCGGAACTGCCGACGCACTTCCACCACCACGCTGCCCGCCGCACGGCCCACCGCCGTCATGCCCATCGCGCCGAACAGGTACGGCAGCAGCCCGCCCAGGAACAGCCCGATCACCACATACGGATTCTGCAACGAGAAATTCACGTGCAGGTTCGGGAAGTAGTGCGAGAGATCCTGCGTGTAGGCCGCGAACAGCACCAGCGAAGCCAGCCCCGCCGAGCCGATCGCATAGCCCTTCGTCACCGCCTTCGTGGTGTTGCCCACCGCATCCAGCGCATCGGTGGTCTTCCGCACGTCCGGCGGCAGATCGGCCATCTCGGCAATGCCGCCGGCGTTGTCGGTAACGGGACCATACGCATCCAGCGCCACGATCATGCCTGCCAGCGCCAGCATGGTGGTGGCCGCGATGGCGATGCCGAACAGGCCAGACATGGAATAGGCCAACAGAATGCCCACCGAAATCACCATCACCGGCAGCGCGGTCGCTTCCATCGAAACCGCCAGGCCCTGGATCACATTCGTGCCGTGCCCCGTGGTGGAGCTTTGCGCGATGCTGCGCACCGGCCGATATTCGGTGCTGGTGTAATATTCCGTGATCCACACGATCGCGCCGGTAACGCCCAAACCCACCAGCGAGCAGCCGATCAGCGAAATGCCGTTCGTCGCCGACCCGTCCGCCATCACCATGCGCGAGCCCAGCCCCACCGTGAGCGCGGTGATCAGCGCGATCGCTACCACCGAGAGCCCGCCGGTCACCAGCAGCCCCTTGTACAGCGCCCGCATGATGTTGCCGGAACTATCCAGCTTCACATAATACGTGCCGGCCACCGAGGTCAGGATGCACACCGCGCCGATCGTCAGCGGCAGCAGCATCGCCCGGTCGCGCACGCCGGGATCGACAAAGAAGATCGCCGCCAGCAGCATGGTGGCCACGATCGTCACCACATAGGTTTCGAACAGATCGGCGGCCATGCCGGCGCAATCGCCCACATTGTCGCCCACGTTGTCGGCAATCACCGCCGGGTTGCGGGGGTCGTCTTCCGGGATGCCGGCTTCCACCTTGCCCACCAGATCGGCGCCCACATCGGCGCCCTTGGTGAAAATCCCGCCGCCCAGCCGCGCGAAGATCGAAATCAGCGAGGCGCCGAACGAAAGCCCCACCAGCGCTTCCAGCACCGGCCGCAGATCGTCGCCGCGCATCGTGCCGCGCAGCACCCAGTAATAGCCGCACACGCCCAGCAGCCCGAGGCCGACCACCAGCATGCCGGTGATGGCGCCGGATTTGAACGCGATATCCAGCCCGGCCGCGAGCCCCTGCCGGCTCGCCTGCGCCGTGCGCACGTTGGCGCGCACCGAAATGTTCATGCCGATATAGCCGGCCACGCCCGAGAGCACCGCGCCGATCGCGAAACCCACAGCCACCCGCACGCCCAGCAGCAGCAGCAAAAGCACCAGGATGGCGCCGCCCACCATGGCGATCGTCGCATATTGCCGGTTCAGGTAGGCCTTCGCCCCCTCCTGCACGGCGGCCGCGATTTCCTGCATGCGCGCCGTGCCCGCATCGGCCGCCAGCACCTGCTGGCGCGTGCGGTTGCCATAGAAGAGAGCGACCGCGCCGCAGGCGAGGATCGCGATGTAGCCCAACATACAGAACGCTCCGGTGGATTGGCGGCGAGGTGCCAGAAAGGGCTCCGCCGGCCGCTTGCGGGGCCGGTGGATTGCGGCGCTTCATGGCAGAACGTCCGGGACCCGGCAACCGGCAGGCGCCGCACCGGCGGGGCAGGGGGCTGGCGCGCGCCGCCGGCTTGTACCAAGGCTCCGCGGATCGCGATCTCGAGACAAGGAGCCGGCCTTGCGCACCTCCATCATCCTGCCGTTTCTGTTGCTGCTGCCGGGCTGGGCCGCCGCCGATTGCCGGGCCGACATCGATGCGTTGGCGCCGCGCGTAGCGGCCGTGCCCCAGAAAGCCGAGCGCGTGCGCATCCAGGGCCTGCTGGAACGCGCCCGGCGCGAACTGCTGGAGAACGACGAGACGGAATGCGGCTGGGCCGTGGACCGGGTGCGCGCCAGGCTTGGCGGCCACTGATCGTGGGCCAAATTGCGCGTCATGCAAGCGTCATCGAAATGTCGCCGTCCTGCAAGGAAGCCGTGATGGCGGCATAACGCGGCCGTTCCTAGCGTCGCTTCCCGAATGACCCGGGAGCGTCCCATGCGTGCCACGCTGATTGCCACTACCTGTCTCGCCGCGCTGGCCATGGCCGCGCCAATGCCCGCCGCGGCGCAGGCCGGCTGCGCGCTGGCCAACGGGCCCGTGAAGCGCGTGGTGTTCCTGGAATTCGACAACGTGCACAACGAACGCGACCGGCCGCATGTACTTTCGGATCTGGAACAGCTCCCCGCACTGCGCAATCTCCTGCTCGGCGGCGTGCTGGCCACGAACGACCACACCAGCCTAATTTCGCACACCGCGAACGACATCCTGGTTTCCGAAACCGGCGTGTATTCGGATCGGCTCGGCAGCGGCATAGCCAACGCATTCGGCTGGTACGGCAACGGCAGCACCAGCTTCCGGCCGAATTTCGACAGCACCTTCACCTATTGGACCGATGCGGTCAGCACCAACAAGCCGGGCCAGAACAGCGACACGCTGCCGATCCTGCTGAGCGAAGCCGGCAAGAACGCCCCGGCGCCATGGACGGTGTTCACCAAGGCCGGCTGCGATTTCGGCGCCACCGCCATCGCCAACAGCGAGCTGGAGAACAACACCACCGACGTGATCAAAGTGTTCGGCAAAGGTTCGCGCGAGGCCATGGAATCGCTGCCGCAGCGGGCGAAGGATTTCGAGGGCATCGCCATCCACTGCGCCAACAGCGCCGGATCGGTCTGCAACAACCCGTACGGCGCACCGAACGCGGTAGCCGATGTGCTGCCGGACGAGCCGGGCGGCTATGCCGGGTTCAAGGCGCTGTTCGGGCACAAATACGCGGTGCCGGCCATCAACGGCGGCTCCGTCACGCTCTACGATCTCAGCGGCAACCCGGTGAGCTATTTTCCCGGCTACGATCAGATGCAGCCGAAAGTCACGCTGGCCTACGCGGCGCAGATGCTAGAGGCCGGCGTGCCGGTGGTCTACGGCTACATGGCCGACGCGCACGACAATCACGCGCCGAACGGCAACGCCTATGGGCCCGGCGAAGCCGGCTACGTGGCGCAATTGCAAGCCTATAACGAAGCCTTCGCCACCTTCTTCGCGCGGCTGCAGAAGGATGGGTTCACGCCGGCCAACACGCTGTTCCTCATCACCACCGACGAGCAGGATTATTTCTCCGGCGGCCAGCCCACGCCGCCCAATTGCGATGGCGTGGGCACCGCCTGCCACTGGGTGCGCAACGGCCCGAACCCCACGATCGGCGAAGTGGATTACGATCTCGGCGCCGCCGTCGCCGGCGCCACCGGCAACAACGTCACCTTCTTCGATCTGCATTACGACGTGGCGCCGAATTTCTACCTGTTCGGCAACGCGCCCACGCCATACGGCACCACGCAGGGGCCGCAGCCCGGGCCGCTGGATCCGGCCGTGCGCGGCACGGAAAACACGGTCTCCACGCTCGCCTACAACGATCCCTACACCGGCAAGCCGGTGAGTTTGGAACGCGCGCTGGCCGATCAGGCGGAGATGAAGCTGCTGCACATGATCAGCGCCGATCCGCGGCGCAACGCCAGCTTCACGATGTTCGCGTATCCCAACACCTATGATTCGGTGAACACCAGCAGCGCCACGCAAACGCC
>CAXUEX010000204.1:0-4415 GCA_964250215.1 uncultured Acetobacteraceae bacterium
CGCCCGGCTCGAACTCGCGCAAGCCCCGCTCTGGCTGCTCGACGAACCCACGCTCGGCTTGGATACGGAATCGGTCGCCCGCTTCGGCGACACGCTCGCGCGCCATCGCTTATCCGGTGGCGTGGTGGTCGCCGCCACCCACCTGCCGCTGCCGCTGCCAGGCGCCGAAACGCTAGCCCTCGCGTGATCGGCTTCCTCGCCATCCTCCGGCGCGAACTGCGCCTCGCCCTGCGTTTCGGCGGCGACACGGCCGGACCGCTGCTGTTCCTCTTCGTCACCGGCGCGCTGTTCCCGCTCGCCCTCGGCCCCGGGCCGCAAATGCTCGCCCGGATCGCCCCCGGCATTGTCTGGGTCTGCGCCCTGCTTGCCGCCCTGCTGCCGCTGGAACGCCTGTTCGCCGCGGATCATGAGGACGGGTCGCTCGATCAGCTCCTCACCTCCGGCATCCCCGGCAGTCTCGTGGCGCTCGGCAAAGCGGTCGCCCACTGGCTCGCCACCGGCCTGCCGTTGCTGCTCGCCGCCGCCCCGCTCGCCATCATGCTGCGCCTGCCGAACACCGCCTTGCCCGCACTGCTCGCCGGCCTCGCCATCGGCACCGCCACGCTCTCCCTGCTCGGCACCGCCGCCGCCGCGCTGGTGCTCGGCGCCCGCCGCGGCGGCGTGCTTCTGCCCATCCTGGTGCTGCCGCTCGCTACCCCCGTGCTGATCTTCGGCGCCGCCGCGGCTGATGCGCCCGACCCGTCGCCGAACCTGCTGCTGCTCGGCGCCATCCTGTCCGCCTGCCTGCCGCTCTGCCCGCTCGCCGCCGGCGCCGGCTTGCGTGCGGCCGTCGAGTAGAACCCTTGCACCGCGCCGGCGCACAACCATCATCCCAACAATGAACAAGCTGACGCCCAAGCCCGCCCGGGCCACGCGCCCAACCCAGGCAGACGCCGAAGACGCCATCCGCACGCTGATCCGCTGGAGCGGCGACGACCCGGATCGCGAAGGCCTGCTCGACACGCCGAAGCGCGTCGCGAAATCCTATCTGGAATTCTTCAAGGGCTACAACGAAGACCCCGTTGCCCTGCTCGAACGCACCTTCGAGGAAGTGGACGGCTACGACGAAATCGTGCTGCTGCGAGATATCCGTCTCGAAAGCCATTGCGAACACCACATGGTGCCCATCATCGGCCGCGCGCACGTGGCCTATCTGCCAGACCGGCGCGTCGTCGGTATCAGCAAACTCGCCCGCGTTGTGGAAGCCTATGCAAAACGCCTGCAAATCCAGGAAAAACTCACCGCCCAGATCGCCAACACGATCGACGACGTGCTGAAACCGCGCGGCACCGCCGTCATCATCGAAGCCGCGCACGAATGCATGACGACGCGCGGCGTGCACAAAACGGGCGTGTCCATGGTCACCAGCCGGATGCTCGGCGCCTTCCGCGACGATGCGGCCACCCGCCGCGAACTCCTGGCCATGGTCGGCCAGCGCGCCCCAGGAGCCATGGAAGCCTGAACCTCACAATCTCGTGCGCTGATTGACGTAGAACGTTGCGGTAGTGTATTTTCCTGCCGGCGTCCGCGCCAGGGCGCCCGCACAGAGGGGAAAATCCATGTCCAAGCATCGCCTTCTTCGCACCATACCGGCGTTTGTCGCGGCCGCCAGCATCGCCACGCCTGCTCTCACCGCGCAAACCTGCTTCACCGCATTCGGCGGCAGCGTCCACTATCAATTCGCCGCCCCCGTCACCGCCTTCACCGCCCGCGGCACCCGCGATATCCCCGGCGTGCTGTTCGGCGCGCTATCGCCCTGCGCTGGCCTGAGCTTCTGGGGTGTGGTCGGCACCGCGACGAATGACGGCACCACCACCGTGCTCGGCCTGCGCGACGAAACCGCCGACGCCACCGGTTGCGGCGCCGTCGATGTAACGATCAGCCTCTCGCCATCCACGCTCAGCGGCCCGTTGCAGCTGTATAACGAGCGCACCAATTTCGGCAACACCAGCACCTTGCAGCGCGCCCGTTGCGAAACACCCCCCGCCACCGCCACCCTGCGCAACGGTCGAGACGCGCTCGGCAACACCAGATAGTCCCACGCAACAAAATATCTTCGATCCTCCCCCGCGCCAGCGGGGGAGGTGTCGGCGAAGCCGCGGAGGGGGCAAGCCGAAAACCGGCGTCAACACAATTTTCAAACCGGCGCTCAGTCCTGCAGCACCCGATCCGCCCGCAAATGCCGCGGTCGCGGCAAAGGCGTCGCCGGCCCATGTAGCGCCGATCCACGTCCCGATAGCGACGGATTCGTCATGAAATAATCATGCGCCGAAACCGGCTTCGGCCCGGGCGGCAGCCGGCGCCATCCTCCGTCCGAACTCAGCGTCCAGCTCTGCAACGTGTCCTTCAAATTCACCACCATGATCTGGTCCAGAATCTGCGCGTGCACCGTGGGATTGCGGATCGGCACCAGCGTCTCCACGCGCCAATCCATGTTGCGCTCCATCCAGTCCGCGCTGCTGATGAACACGCACGCCGAGCGGCTCGGCAGCCGGTGGCCGTTGCCGAACACGCAAATCCGGCCATGCTCCAAAAACCGCCCGACGATCGACTTCACGCGGATGTTTTCGGAAAGCCCCTTCACACCGGGCCGCAAGCAGCAGATGCCGCGGATCACCGCCATCACATGCACGCCGGCCGTGGAAGCCTCATACAATTTGTCGATCAGCCTCGCATCCACCAGGCTGTTCAGCTTCAGCCAGATATTCGCCGGCTTGCCTTCCCGCGCAAAGCCGATCTCCCGCTCGATGAGCTCGATAAGCGTGCTGCGCGTGGTCAGCGGGCTGAATGCCAGCGCATCCATGCGCTCCGGCTGCGCATACCCGGTCATGTAATTGAACAGCCGCGCCGCATCGCGCGTCAGGTCCGGGTCCACCGTGAAGAAGCTGAGATCGGTATAGATCCGCGCCGTGATCGGATGATAGTTGCCGGTGCCGAAATGCGCGTAGGATCGCGTCGCCCCGCCCTCGCGCCGCACCACCAGGCTGATCTTCGCGTGCGTCTTCAGCTCGGTGAAGCCGAACACCACCTGCACGCCCGCCGCCTCCATGGCGCGCGCCATGCGGATGTTCGCCTCCTCGTCGAAGCGCGCCCGCAGCTCCACCATGGCGGTCACGGATTTGCCCGCCTCCGCCGCCTCGATGAGCGCCTGCACGATCGGGCTGTCGCGGCTCGTGCGATACAGCGTCTGCTTCACCGCCACCACGGCCGGATCGATCGCCGCCTCGCGCAGAAATTGCACCACCACATCGAAACTCTCGAACGGATGGTGCACCACGATGTCCTTGGCCCGGATCGCCGCGAAGCAATCGCCGCCGAAATCGCGGATGCGTTCCGGAAACCGCGGCGTGTAGGGCGCGAACAGCAAATCGGGCCGGTCGTCCACGATCAGGTGCTTCAGGTCCACCACCCCCACCAGCCCGCCATGCACGAACACCTCGTCGCGCGCCGCGCCCACTTCGTCGGCCACCAGCGCAACCAGCTCCTCCGGCATCGCCGCATCCACCGCAAGATGGATCACCGATCCGCGCCGCCGCCGCTTCAGCGCCGTCTCGTAGCTCCGCACCAGGTCCTCGGCCTCTTCCTCGAATTCCACATCCGTGTCGCGAATCAGCCGGAACAACCCGCTGCCGGCCACCGAAAATCCGGGAAAAATGCGGTCCAGGAACATCGCCGCCACGGCTTCCAGTGTCACGAACCGCGCCCGCTTCGCCTCGCCCGCCTTGCGCGATGCCGACGGCAGCCGCACAAAGCGCTCGATGGTGGCCGGTAGCGGCACCATGCCGCGCATTCGCGTGCCGTCCTCCGCGCGCAGCAATTGCAGCGCCAGAACAAGCCCCATGTTCGGGATGAACGGAAACGGATGCGCCGGGTCGATCGCCAGCGGCGTCAGCACCGGGAACACGCGCTCCATGAACCAACCATCCAGCCAGCGCCGCTCCGCCTCGGTCAGCCCCGCCGCGTCGCAAACCTCGATGCCCGCGGCTTCCAGCAGCGCCCTCAGCTCCAGCCATGTCCGCTGCTGCCGTTCCAGCAGCGCCCGCGCCCGCTCGTTCACGGCTGCCAATTGCTGCGCCGGCGTCCGCCCGTCCGGCGAGCACGTCGCCACCCCGGCCCGCGCCTGCCCGATCAGCCCCGCCACGCGCACCGAGAAGAACTCATCGAGGTTGGCCGCCGAAATCGAAACGAAACGCAGCCGTTCCAGCAGCGGATGCCGCGGATTCTCCGCCTCCTCCACCACGCGATGATTGAAATCGAGCCACGAAAGCTCGCGATTGATGAAGCGCTCGGGATCGTGCGCACCCGGCTCGGGCGACGGCTCGGACATAATGCTGCGGGGCTCCTCGCCATCCCGCCCCTACCGCAGCGCCGCATCC
>CAXUEX010000205.1:0-4362 GCA_964250215.1 uncultured Acetobacteraceae bacterium
ATGCCGGGGTTTATCGGGCGACGCCGCAGCAGCGGATTGCGCTGATCCGGCAGGGCGTGGCGGCGGCGGATGCGAAGCGGATTTTTGCCGAGCTTGCGATTGGGCAGAGCGCCGGGTTTGCGGCGCTGGGGCTGCCGGTGGCGACGGTGAACAAGAAGGCGAAGCTGGGGGACGTGCTTTCCCCGGAGGAAAGCGAGCGGGTGGTGGGGTTTGCCAAGATTGTGGGGCAGATCGAGGTGATGGTTGAGGAATCCGGTGAGGCGGCCGGGTTTGATGCGAAAGCGTGGCTGGCGCGGTGGTTGATGGAGGCGGTGCCGGCGCTGGGGGGCGCGCGTCCGGCGGAGCTGATGGACACGATGGAGGGGCAGTCGCTGGTGGCGGCGGTGCTGCGGCAGATGCAGAGCGGGGCTTATGCTTGAGCGCGACGGTGTGGCGGATTGCGGCCGACACGCTGGATTACGAGGCGGACGACCTTTCGGGCGAAGGGGCGCGCCGGACGGGCGGGCGCTGGAATGCCGCGGGGGAGGCAATGATCTACGCTTCCGAGACGCAGGCGCTCGCGTGTTTGGAGACCGTGGTGCATTTGAATGCGGGCGGGTTGCCGTTGAACCGGTATCTGGTGGCGGTTTCGATTCCGGATGCGGTTTGGCGGCGGTCACGGATTGTGCGGGTGGCGGAATTGCCGGTGGGGTGGGATGCTCGGCCGGCAGGAGCGGCGAGCGTGCGGTATGGGCATGCGTGGCTGCGTGGGGGCGAGTGCGCGGTGCTGCGCGTGCCTTCGGTGATTGTTCCGGATGAGTTCAATGTGCTGATCCATCCGGGGCACCGGGATTGCGGGGGGATTGCGGCGCGGAAGGTGCGCAGGTGGGAATACGATGGGCGGTTGGGGTGAGGGGCGGCGAGGGCGACAGCGTAACGCGGGCGCGGTTCCGGTGCGTGGCCGAGGCGGATAGCCGCGCGCCGGGGGTTGGGGAATTAGGTGCGGGCAAAGGCTTGCTGCGCCAGATTATTATTGACCTATCGTTTCTAAAAATGGGTCAACCTCTTTCCATTGAGCCTCGATGGGGATCTTGTGGGGGGTGCGCGCAAATACATGGAGCCGGACGGAATTACCGTTCGCAGCAAGCCGTGCGGCCAGCAGCGTTGCTTGGTGGATCATGCCATCCTCCGCACCGTGAAGGATCAGCGCATGGGCATGGATCATAGACGCCTTTGGCAATACGGATCGTGCCGCAAGCGCGGCTGGCGCCGTGCTGGCTTCGTCGCGAATATTCTGCAGGATTGCCGGATCAAGCTGTGGAAGGGCGGCGCCCAAGTCGTAAATCCCGGACACGAGGATCAGGCCGGTGATGCGTCGGTCACGAGTGGCTTCCATAGCGACAGTAGCGGCTCCCCGACTTACCCCATAAACAACCACCTTGTGCGCATCGGCATCCTTCTGAGCGAGCAGGTAATCGAGTGCCATCTGGACGGCAGCTTGCGAACGAGGTCCGCAGAAATCTGCCGGACCCGATGTGCCGCCGTATCCTGGAAGAGAGACGGAAGCTGCCAGAAAGCCGCGCTCACTCATTTTCTCGAGGCGCCCTTCGTCCACGGTTCCAAATGCCAGGTTTTGATTTAGATGGGCGAACACTCTGGCGCCAGGACGCGACGGCCCCTGGTGTCCGTGCACAAACAGGATAACGGGCCGCGGACCTGGCGTTTGTGGTGCGGCCACGAAAAGCTCGACGGTTTTGGGGTTGGAGCCCGAACCGGAAAGCATGAGTCGATCGGGCTGTGAGGCTTCGGCCCGCACCAGTGCTGCCAAAAGGCAAGCTACGGCGGCCGAGACTTTCACTCTACCGCCTCCGCCGCATCGACGTTTTGGCACACGCCGTTGTTTCCCTTATTTTGTCACGTCCGCTTTCCTCGGGTCATTTGGTCGTATGCCGAGAGGTGGTTTGAGTGTAAGGTTTGACCTATGTCTTTCGGGTCGGCGATTTCAACCAATTGCGGGCGCTGCCGGGACGGGTCAAACTGATCCACTGCCCAAATTCTTCACGGACGATGATTCAGCCGCTATTGAAGGCGGGTGCGGCAATGGGTCGCCAACGCTCTCGGAGTTGCTTGAGGTGTTGAAGACCTTCGAAGTCGAAGGCAGTTTTGTATTCTTCGATCATGAATTTGTCGACGAGCGTCTCGATGACAAGCTGAAGGTTGTCTTTGATTATCTCTTCGACGTAAACGCCCTGGCTGACGCCCACGGCAGACCTTGGCGGGCCGAGCCGGCCTCGTTGCCGGAGCCATCCTTTATGTCGCGAGCCGCATTGGCCAACACCTCGGATGTGTCATAGATATTGCAAGCACGGACCGTTTCCCACTTCCGGTTTTCTTCTCGAAGAGATTTGATCTGGAATGTGGCAACGCCGACCAGACCCAGTGTGGCACAGGCGGTGACGATCAATGCGCCGGCGCTGATCCAGTCGGTAATCTACGGGACAGCCATTCTAAATGTTTGGTGTTCCGAGGTATTTCATTGTTGCTTCCCGAAAAAATGTGGCGCGCTCTCCGCGAGACTGTACCATTCGCAGGTGGGCGGTGTCCACCGGATTTCCAAGATCGCGGGTCTGCGGCCAGGGGCCCCAGCGGAGTGCAGGGGCGGAGCCTGTGCCCGCCGGAGGCGCCCCTCCGCGACTCGATGGCTCAAGCCGTGACGATGTCGATCGGGGCGGCGGCGTCGCGGATGTGGACGGGGGAGGTGCCGGCGGGGTCGCCGTCGGCTTGGGCGGCCATCGGTGGGGCGAGGATTTCCACTTCCCGGGCGCGCAGCAATCGCATGCCGGGGGCGTGGGGGAGCTGGTTGAGCATCAGCGCGGCGCCGTACATCAGCACGGCGGCGGGGCGGGGGGGGCCGGCCCCCCGCAGCTCGGCTGGGACATGTTCGAGCGGGGCTACCGGGAGCCGGCCGAAAGCGCCGCGCCTGCGGCGGCGACCTTCCTCTTGCTGATGGAGACGTGCGTCAGCCTCTTCCGGCAGGCCGCCGCGCGCCCCGAGCAGCCGTATAAGCCAGGCGGCGCCGTCGGATGGACCGCCCATCAGGCGATGGCGCGCGTGCTTGCGATGCTCGACGAGAACCCCCTCGGCCTCGACCTGCTCGACTTCCTGCCTGCCACCCTGCCAAAGGCGTCTGACCGCAGGATGAGCCTCAGGATCGCGATCAGCAGCACGCTGGCCGCAAGCCTGGAGCTCGCCCGCGACGCCCGAGCAAGCCTTCACCAAGACAGCGACTTCGGACCGATCGAGGTTCACGCGTTGTGGGAGCTCGCGCCTGACGACCAGTATTCCCGCGAACCCGGCGAAGCGTCTGACGACGCATGCACTCCAAGCTCCTCGCGCCATCCGGCTCGAAGGCGCTATCTCGGGAATCCCCCTTGATCCGATGATATTGGATTTTTCCAAGGCCAGGGCTCGCGGCCATCGTATCAGCCGCGTTGATGCCGACAGCCTAGCCGCCGGCGTGGCGCGCACCGGGCAAGGCTGGACGGAAGGATCGGCCGCCGTCAAAACCTCGCCGATGGTCGCTCGGACGGCTCCAGTCGCGCTCGATGATGCGCCTGCGTCGGCAAAGATCGATCAGGCGTCCGCCCATGCAGCAGGCGCGCCGCGATGAGCGTCGACGAAGACGACTGCGGCGCGGCGCACGCCCTCGCTTACGATGATCGGCGGCCAGCGGACCTGTACTGGCGGCAGATAGAGCCGCTGAAGGCGGCCGCGATCTGCATCAGGCTGTATCGCAACCAGCTCGGTCGCCGGGTCAAGGCCGTGGAGCTCATCAAGGCGGCCGCCTCCAGCGGGGCGATCGCCGGGTGGTTCGCGTTCGACGCCTACAAGCTGCTGTGGGGCTGCATCATCGCCGCCGCCAACTGCTCGACGTGCTGAAGGACGTGTTTCCGTTCGCCAAGCTGCACAAGCAGGCTGCCGGTCTGACGGCCGCTCTCGAACTCCTGTTGATCGACGCCGAAGACGAATGGGAGAAGATCCACATTGGGAAGATCGACGAAGCGGCCATCATCGAGCGGCGAACCCGGCTGCGGAAGCTCCAGCTTGAAGCCGAGCAAAAGCACTTCCCCGACGGGTTTGACGCGGGGCGCAGGATCGAGGCACTGGCGACGGCGGAGGCGAGGGCCTGCTTTCTTCTGACCTACGAACTCGAGGCCAAGCCATGACCCAGCCTGGACTGTCCCGGAAAGCGGATCGCCCCGTCGGCGACGGCGTGCGGCGGAGCATATTCCCAGAGTTCGAAGTGAACGTGCCGATGCCCGAGGACACGGCTGTGCCGGGTTCCTACAGGCAGCCTTCCGTTCGCAGGCCCGCCGGCTACAC
>CAXUEX010000206.1:0-4349 GCA_964250215.1 uncultured Acetobacteraceae bacterium
GCACGATCCGGCTGCCCGGCGGAACGGCGCGGCTGCTGCGCGACAAGACGCGGATCGCGTGCCCGGATGCGGCGGTCCTGTTGGCGCCCTTTTCGCTGGGAGCGGCTTGCGCAGGCGCGGTGCGCGTCGATCGCGCGGCGGTGGCGCGGGATGGCGCGGCGGCGATTTCGCTTTCCGGCGGGGTGGCGCGCATCCGGTTCGCCGGCCCCGAAGCGGCGGGCCGGCCCTGGGGTGCGCCGGCTGTAGATGCGGGGGACACGCCGCGGCTGCCGCCTGCGTTGACCGAGTAGCGGCCGCGCTGTTGACCCCCATCTGCACGCTGGCTAGGAGCCGTGCGGCCTGCGTCCCCTTCGTCTAGAGGCCTAGGACACCGCCCTTTCACGGCGGTAACACGGGTTCGAATCCCGTAGGGGACGCCAGTTCGGAACAGAATTGCGGAGGCCAAGCCGGACGGGTTTTGCGCTTCGGATGGCCACGGGTGTTCTCAGCGGATCGCCTCTTGCGAGCGATTATGGCTCAACTTGCCCTGCGCGACAGCGTGAGCGGTAAATCGAGTTCCACACGGTCGTGCATGATTTTCGGCGTGATGCGGCCCCGCTCGCCGCGTTCGAGGCGGACCAGGCCATAGCCTTCCATGGTCCGCAGCGTGCGCGAGAGGTTGGACTTAGCCTTGCCGGTGATCCGCGCCAGCTCGTCGAGCGAGCCAGGCGCCTGCTCCACGATCACCCGCAACAGGTCACGGTTGCCGGCGGAGAGCACCTTGGCGAAGGACTCGGTGGAGGTGAACCACACCTTCGGCTCGTGGGGCGCGACACGCCGCTCGCCGCGCGCCACGACTATGGTGCGGGCTTTCATGTCCTCGTAGCTGGCGATGCCGACCCTCAGGGTCGTCACGGGGTCACTTCTCTTTCGCGCAAAATCGCGTCCACCATCCCCCAGAAGTCGGCGAGCAAGGTTGCCCCGTCCCGTTACTCGTATCGGTTGATCGTCCGCAGCCGGTGCCGATGGTCCTGCGGGTCGCCGCGCTTCTGCCGGGCCGCCGGGTGAGCGTTGTCGAAGCCGACCAGCCGCTCGCCATCCGGGCCGTGCAGCGTCAGCGAGTAGTCCAACCCGTGCGGTTTCTCCGGCGACACCGGCACCCGCGTCACCACGAACCGGACCCAATGACCACCCTCCGGGTCCACGACGAGAACCTGTCCGTCGAGGTCCAGAAGCACATCAAGCGTCGGGTCACGCGGCTCAATCACGACATAGAGTTATCAGATTAAGGCAACTCAATCTAGCAAAATGGCCGGCTGGACATGGAGGCGCTTGGGTCGTTGATATCATTGGGGTTCTGATCAAAATGTCTGGCAGAGGCCATTTGCCAGTTCGCGGAAACCCTAACCATTCCAACCATATACGCGGGTCGGACGGCCAAGCTTTTCCCTTGCCATCCAACATTCGCCGATGACGAATCACCCGTAAACGACGTTGGATGGCGCAAATTGCATTGATATCATTGACGAATTCTCATAAACCGCCAGCGGCGCCTATCCGGCGATAGCACCATAACCTATTGATAAAACAGACAAAAACGCCCACCGACAGCAACGCTTTATCTTGCCGTCATCCGTCATTCCGCCGTCATCCCATTGAGGTTGCCCGTGCCAGTCATGTCGCGCCGGTCCGCACACCTCGTACCAAGAACGCAGAACGCGTATTGCAGCGCGTACGGTTGGCAGAACTGATGCGCAAAACCACCGAGCGGCTGATCACCTGCTGCTGCGAGGGCTTGAGCATCCGGGCGGCGGCGATCGGGCTGGACGTCAGTAGGCAGGATGTAGGCGCGCAGCTTGTGGCGGCCATTCAGCGGCTCTGTGAACACTATGCGGAAGTTGACCGCAGTCAGGAACGGAGTCCGTGGAATCTGCCCCGACGCAGCGCACAGTAATCACCGCCGCGGCTGCGGGAACTCACGACGCAACGGAAGGCATCGTCTCAATTTGCCTACGCAGGCATTCTACGCTGGTCCACGCGGTTTCTCTCCGCCTCAGATATTGCGCCTCGGTCTGCTTCTTCTCAGCGACTGGCTTATTGCGGAACTCCGTGAGCTTTCGGGCTAGAAACGCTTCCTTGGTCGGGAATTCGGCGGCGCTCTTCTTGGCAAGGGCGACCAATTCGCCATTGCTGCCGCTCGGATGCGGCATGCGCAGCACAAGCTTTCCGGCCCGCTTTAAGGCGGACAACGCGGTCCCCCCGTCTGGCATTGGCAGCTTCTCCAGGGCTTTCCAGCCGTGGTTCCCGAGAACCAGCACAGCCCTGAGGCGCATCCAGTCTGGATGTAGAAGCTCGGGGATGAGGCGCCTGCTGATGCAGCGCTTGGCGGCCTCGTATTGCAATGGGTCCCAGGTGGCCGAGTCGTGACCATCCTTGAGCGTCGCGCACGCGATAACCGAAGTCACCCATATGTCTGGGTGCTCCGCCAGCGTCCTACTGGCGAACTTGATGCCCAGCTTCGCGCTCAGACCGAGACCGTGCATCATGGCGATGATGTCCTCGGCCAGGCCGCCTGAGAACGCGCCTTTGACGGAAGCCCGGCCGTAGTCGCGGTGCTGGCGGTAAGACGTGGCGAACGTAGCGATCTGCGTTCCGGCCGGAGACAGTCCTAGGATGGCGATGCGCGGGTTGACATGCGTGCGCCGCGACGGTGCGTGATTGTTCAGCAGCACTGCGTAGAAGTCGCGATCCCTATCGCGCTCGAACCGGAGATCTTCGCGCATCGCGCCAGGCTCGGGGATAATAAACGAGGCTGCCCCTGGAAAACACGGCGCAGGACAGACGTCACAAAGTCGCAACGGCGGCTTTTCCTTTCTCAATAGCGGCTGCTGATCGAAGATGCCGCACCTGCGCACATACCCGATCGGCTATCCTTCGAGCTCGCACAGGGAGCGTTTCGGAGTCAACACCGAAGTCTTGGCGATGCCGCCGTCAGCATTGCCCATCCACCTGGTGCCAGTGCGCATACGCTGAGCACGTTGACATTGGAGCGGGTCGAGGCGGCCGAGTGAGGCTCATGGAGCGCCGCGGCGGCGGTTAAGCGGGAACTCTGCGAAACATGTTGCGGGTGGCTGAGGCACGAGCGCAAGGAAGGCTGCATTGAATTCCTTGGATGCCGACAGACGATGACGGCGAGCAGCGGCGGCAAGGGCTTGTTCGTGATGGTGGAGAAGCAGCTCGGTGACCGGGATATGCGCGGGCAGTTTCAGGATAAGATCGGCGGGTGACTGAGGCGGCGGTGAAGGTAGATCATCGGGCTATGGCGTAGACATAGTGCTCATCATCGTCGGCTCCGGCACGCCAACACTGTCCCGTCGCACGCCCAAGATATCCGCCGCCATCCTACCCGCTGGCCGGAATACATCTCCCGCAGGCCGCCTCGGCATTGAAATCAGCATCGACTGATGCTAGTTTCGTGCCTCAGGTGAAGGTGCAAGATGCGCGCAACTCATCGCGGTCGATGATGAACTTATTGCCAAAGCCCAGGCCTTCACCGGGCTGACGGAAAAGTCCAGCCTGGTCCGCGGGGCGCTCAAGGCCCTCATTGAGTGTGAAAGCGCGCGGCGGCTGGCGCGGTTAGGCGGCAGCGAACCTGGCCTGGAGGCACCACCGCGACGGCGACCATCGCTGGCGTGATCCGGGTCGATACGTCCGTGAAGGTGGACCATCTGCGTGCGGGCGACGAAGGGCTCGCGGGTTTGCTCGATGCCGGAATGGTTCTGGCGCACCTGTCCGTCATCGGAGAACTCGCGCTGGGCAATATCGGCCGGCGCGAGGCCGTGTTGGGCGCCCTGTTGGACCTGCCGCAGGCCGCCGTCGCCACCGACACGGAGGTGCGGCAATTCATCGATCGCCACACGCTGTTTGGGCGCGGCGCTGGATATGTCGATGTCCACTTGCTCGCTGCCGTTCGGTTAACCGCAGGAGCGGAACTGTGAACGCGCGACAAGCGCATCGGCCTCAATGCAAAATGATTTCCACGCGTCGGTTTTGCGGTTCGCGCACGCCTTTCGCCGTGGGCACGAGCGGGTTGCTTTCGCCGTAGCCGTGGATTTCGATTTCGCCGGGTGAAACGCCGTCGCGGACCAATTCGGCTTGCACGCTCTTCGCGCGGCGCACCGAAAGTTTCAGATTGTAGGCGGCGGTGCCCGAGAGATCGGTGTAGCCGTTCACCTCGATGCGTGTGGTTTGCACGTGCTGGCTGGCCTGCGCGGCTTCGCCGACGATCTGGCGGGCGCGTTGGCTTAGGTCCGCGCGGTCCCAGTCGAAGAACACGAGGTAGGTGCGGGCTTCCTGCACCGGCGCGGGCG
>CAXUEX010000207.1:0-4145 GCA_964250215.1 uncultured Acetobacteraceae bacterium
GGAGCGCCGAGCACGCCGGCCATCGGCGCGTTTACTTCCACCGTCACCTTGTCGGTTTCCAACTCCACGACCGGCTCGTCGGCAGCCACCGCGGCACCGGCCTGCTTCAGCCAGCGCGCGACGGTGGCGGTGCTGACGCTTTCGCCGAGGGTCGGAACCGTAATTTCGCCAGGCATGGTTTTTTCCTGCTCCGTCCGGCGCGCCATCTGGGTGGCCAGGCCAAGTGTGTCAATCGACCGTGAGCGCGCGATCGACGAGGGCCGCCTGTTCCGCGGCGTGAACCTTTGCCGAGCCGGGTGCCGGGCTGGCCGCGGCCGGACGGCCGGCATAGAGCGGTCGCTTGGCGCGGTGTTTCAGCACCGTCAGCACGCGTTCGATTCGGCGATCGACGAAATGCCAGCCGCCCATGTTCTCGGGCTCCTCCTGGCACCAGACGATCTGCGCCTTGGCATAGCATTTCAGCGCGAAGGCCAGCGGCTTTTCTGGGAACGGATAGAATTGTTCCATGCGCACAATCGCCACGTCGCGGATGGCGCGGTCGCGGCGCTCGGCGAGCAGATCGTAATACACCTTGCCGCTGCACAGCACGACGCGGCGGATTTCGGCGTTCGGGACGAGCTTGTCGGTCTCGGCGATCACGGGGCGGAACCGGCAATTGCCGGTGAAATCGGCCAGCGGCGAGACCGCGAGCTTGTGGCGCAGCAGGGATTTCGGCGTCATCAGCACCAGCGGCTTGCGGAAGTTGCGCTTGAGCTGCCGCCGCAGCGCGTGGAAATAGTTGGCCGGCGTGGTGAGATTGGCCACCGTCATGTTGCGCTCGGCGCAGAGCTGCAGATAGCGTTCCAGCCGCGCGGAGGAATGTTCCGGTCCCTGCCCCTCCTGGCCGTGCGGCAGCAGCAGCGTGAGGCCGGACATGCGCAGCCATTTGGTTTCGCCGCTGGCGAGGAACTGGTCGATGATCACTTGCGCGCCGTTGGCGAAATCGCCGAACTGGGCTTCCCACAGCACCAGCGTCCATGGATCGGCGAGCGAATAGCCGTATTCGAAACCGAGCACGCCGGCTTCCGAAAGCAGGGAATTGAAGATTTCGATTTTGGCTTGGCGGGGCCGGATATTGTTCAGCGGCACGTATTCGTTGTGGTTCGCCTGGTCGATCAGCACGGCGTGGCGGTGGCTGAAGGTGCCGCGCTGGCTGTCCTCGCCCGAGAGGCGGACGTGGTGGCCTTCCAGCAGCAGGGAGCCGAAGGCCAGCGCCTCGCCGGTGGCCCAGTCCAGCCCCTGGCCGCTGTCGAACATGGCGCGCTTGGCCTCGAGCTGGCGCGCGATCTTCGGGTTCAGGCCGAAATTGGCCGGCACGGTGGCGAGCGCCTGGCCGATCCGGTGCAGTTCCGGCTCGGCAACGGCGGTGGCTTCCTCGGCTTCGTCGTCGGGTTCGGCCTGGCGCAAGCCGCGCCAGTTGCCTTCCAGCCAATCGGCCTTGTTCACGCGATAGGCCTCGGCGGCGGCGTAGGCCTGTTCGTAGGTGGCGAACAGCCTGTCCCACATCGCCTGGGCCTCGCCGGGCTCGATGGCGCCGTCGCGTTCCAGGCGCTCGGCGTAGAGCGCGCGGGTGGTTTTCTGCGCGCGAATGGCGCGATACATGATCGGCTGCGTGAAGGCTGGCTCGTCGGTTTCGTTGTGGCCGTGGCGGCGGTAGCATACGATATCCAGCACGATGTCGCTGGCGAATTTCTGGCGGTATTCGGCGGCGAGCATTGCCGCGAACACCACGGCCTCCGGTTCGTCGCCGTTCACATGCAGGATCGGCACCTGGATGGATTTCGCAACGTCGGTGCAATAAAGCCCGGAATAGGCGTGCGCCGGCAACGTGGTGAAGCCGATCTGGTTGTTCACCACCACATGGATCGTGCCGCCGGTGCGATAGCCGATGAGCTGGCTCATGGCGAGCGTTTCGTACACCAGGCCCTGGCCGGCGAAGGCGGCATCGCCGTGCAGCAGCAGGCCCATCACGCTGCGCCGCTCGGTGAGATCGGAAGCCACATCCTGGCGCGCCCGCACCTTGCCGGCGACAACCGGATCGACGGCTTCGAGGTGCGAGGGATTGGGCTGCAGCGAAATATGCACCATGCGGCCGGCGATCTCCACATCGGTGCTGGTGCCGAGATGGTATTTCACGTCGCCCGAGCCCTGGATGTCGTCGGGCTTGAAGCTGGCGCCGGCGAATTCGCTGAATACGGCGGTGAGCGGCTTGCGCACGATATTCACCAGCGTGTTGAGCCGGCCGCGGTGCGGCATGCCGATGGCGATTTCGCTCGTGCCGCTCGTGACGACCGTTTCGATGATGGCGTGCAGTGCCGGTATCGTGGATTCGCCGCCTTCCAGCCCGAAACGTTTGGTGCCGACATAGCGCTTGGCACAAAACGATTCGAAACCCTCGGCCTCGGTGAGCTGGACGAGGATGCGGCGCTGCTGATCGCGCGAGGCGGCGGTGAGCCAGGGCGCGCCTTCGATGCGGCGCTGCATCCAATCCTTCTGCTCGGGATCCTGGATGTGCATGAATTCCACGCCGATCGGGCCGCAATAGGAGCGGCGCAGCAGATCCACGATATCGCGCAACGTCGCGGTTTCGCGGCCGAGCACGCGGTCGATGAAGATCGGCCGGTCCCAGTCATCCGGGCCGAAGCCGTAGGTGCGGGGATCGAGCTCGGGGTGGGATTTGGGGAGCTGCAGGCCGAGCGGGTCGAGCTGCGCCTCAAGATGGCCGCGCACGCGATAGACGCGGATCATCATGAGCGCGCGGATGCTGTCGAGCACAGCCGCGCGGACCGCATCGGTGGCAGGGCCAGGCAGGACGGCGCGGCGCTCCGGCAAGGCAGCGGGGGCGGTGTCGGCCAGGCTGTAGGTGTGGGGAGCCCAGGAGGCGCCGGCGGCGTCGGTGCGCACGGCGCGGGCTTCGTCGGCCAGGCCGGCGAAGAGTTCGGCGAAGCTCGGATCGACGGCGGTGGGATCGGCGGCCCAGCGGGCGTAGAGATCGGCGATGAACGGGGCATTGCTGCCGTTGAAGGCGGAGGCGATATCGGCGCCGGGCATGAAGTTTCCGTGTGGAGGCGGGTGGAGCGGAAGCGGGCCGCACCATCCTGATGGAGTGTGGCGAAAATAGGCGATGCGCGCCGCGTCGGGCCACATCAGTTCTGCCGCCTGCAATGCGGCTTGCGCATGGCGAGTGCGGAGGAAGCAGATGGGAAAGTTCTTCTACTATCTCTCGGCGGGCCTGGAATCGGCGCTTTCCGTGGTCGGCATACGTGGAGCTTACGAGCAGCCGCCTTACCAGGTGGTGCAGCATTTGCCGGAGGATGTGGAAATCCGCGCGTATCCGGCGCGGGTGGCGGCGGAAACCCCGGTGCGGGACGGCGACGAGGGGGCGGCGTTCGGGCGATTGTTTCGTTATATTTCCGGCGCCAACCACGCCGGCGCGAAGATCGCGATGACGGCGCCGGTGGAGCGCAGCAAGCTGATCGCGATGACGATTCCAGTGGAGACCGGGGCGGCGATGCGATTTTTCCTGCCGGCCAAGCTGGCGGCGGCGGGCGCGCCGGTGCCGGCGGATCCCCTGGTGCGGATCGTGACCGTGCCGCCGGAGCGGCTCGCGGCGCTGCGGTTTTCCGGCGTGGCGGACGATGCCAGCCGGGCGTCGCACGAAGCGCGGCTGCGGCAGGTGCTGGCGGGGGCGCATGTGGCGACCGAGGGCGAGGCTTCGCTGCTGTCCTACGATCCGCCGTTCGCGCTGCCGTTTGTGCGGCGGAACGAGGTGGTGCTGCTGGTGGCGCGCGCGCCATAGGCTGGCAGCGGGGTTTTCGACGGGGCGGTGAGCACCGCGAAACGCGTGGTGAGGGCGATCGCGGCGATGGCGAGGCCGGCGAACAGGCCCCACCACAGGCCGATGGCGCCCAGGCCGGCGTGGAAGGACAGCGCGACGCCGAGCCAGAAGCCGACGCCCCAGTAGCCGAACGTGGCCAGCAGCATCGGCACGCGCGTGTCGCGCAGGCCGCGGAGCGCGCCGGCGGCGGTGGTTTGCATGCCGTCGGCGACCTGGAACAGCGCGGCGATGCCGAGCAGGCGGACGGCGAGGGCGGCGGCGGCGGCAT
>CAXUEX010000208.1:0-4125 GCA_964250215.1 uncultured Acetobacteraceae bacterium
GCCGGGCTGCGGCCGAAAGCGTGCCCAGCATGGGCGTGTGCCGAACCCGGCGCAGCGCATCGGGCAGCACGCGGGCCCCGGGTGCCAAGCGGCCCAGCGCATGCGCCAGCAGTGCCGATTGGTTGAAGCCGCGCCGCCACAGCCGCCAGCGATGCAGCGGCACCGGGATCAGCAATGCGCCCGGTTGCAGCAGCGCCGCGCCAGCCCGGGCCATCTGCCGCGCCAGCAGCACCGCGTTCTCCTGGCGATCGGCGTGCTTCAACCCCAGGATCAGGCCGCGCGAGCCCTCATTGTAGAGAAACGCCGCGCGGGCACGCTGCCACGGTGGCGGCTCGGCCGCGCAGGCATCGCACACCCGCCCGGTTCCGGCCCGGGCTTCGCTGGGGAAAGGCAGGCCGCAGGTGAAGCAGGCCGGATCGGTGATCAGCCGCAGCCCGGAGAAGCAGCCGGCGCATAGCGTGCCGGGTTCGCTTACGGGCGCCTCGCACCCGGCGCAGGTGGGCGGGAGCAGCAGATCCAGCGCGCCGCGCAACAAGGCCGCCGAAAATCGGCCGCCGGCGGCTCCGGCCCGAGCCATCGAAGCGGCGCGCGATGCTGGATTCCCCATGCCTCTGACCCTCGAACGGGATTTTGCGCGCGACTTTTGGTTGCGGCGCGGATATGTATAGCTGCACGAACAAAAAATGAGGGAACGCCATGCGACTGTGCCGATTGGCGATCTGGCCCATGCTCGGCCTGCTCGCCACGTGCGGGCCGTCGCCGGCCGAACAGGCCGCGATGGACGCGGCGCAGCAGCAAACCGACCAGCAGCAATGCAGCAGCTTCGGGCTGGCACCAGGGACAGATGCGTTCGCGCGATGCAGGATGGACCGTGCGGCGCAACGCGAGGCGCAAGCGGCAGCTTCGCGTCGCGCGCAGGCGGCGCAGGCGGCCGCCAACCAACGCGCCGCCGACGCGGCACGGGCCGATCGCGAGCGCGCCGAGCAGCAAGCCCGCGATCAGGCGCAAAGCGCCAGCCCAAGTAGCACGCCGTCCTCCTCCGGCTCCAGCAGCGCGGCCCAGGACGTGATCGACCGCGATCGCGCGGCCATCCAGGAGCAGATGGACAAGGCGCAGGGGAACTGAGGGCCGGACGCGGGCTGTTTATTGCAGAACCGAAAGTACGCCGGAACTGCGGCAACTCGCAAGCGATGTCACCTTGGGATCGGCCAGCATCGGCGATCCCTTGGCAATCGCGGCCAAGGTTGCCCCGACCATCCGGTCGGCCGCCGCCGCATCCATGCCCTGCTGCATCGCAACCACGCCCGCCTCGCAGGCGCCCACCGATGCACCCACCTGCGCGCCGCCACTGCTGCCGCGCACCACGCCCAGCCCGCCGCCGACAAAGAAGCCGATCACCAGCCCGACCAGCACGCCCAGCACGGCCCATCCGGCTTTGCCCACCCTGTTCCTCCCCTGCATCAAGCGCGCGGCTAGCGGCCAATCTTAATTGTGGCAGCTGGTGTTCGACGTGGTTTCGCTGTTGTTCGCGCTGCCCGTAGTGTTGCTGCTGCTGGTGCAGTTCATTCCACTCAGGTCGGGCGTGCCGAAGCCGGCTTTTTGCGCATCCGCATTCTCCAAATCCTCGCCTTGCTTGATCTCCTGGTCCTTCTGGTGCTGCGCGAATGCCGCGCGCTGCGCATCGTCGCTGGCACTGTAGGGGTTGGGATCGGGGTAATTCTTGCCGTTGTAGGGCGAGAACGACGGCGAAGCGTATTTGCCCTGGCCGGTCCGCGCGTCCCAGGCATCCCGGTCCGCCTGGTCCTTCGCTGCCTGTTGCGCGGCACGCGCGCGCTGGTCGGCCGCATTCTGGATGGCGGCGGCGCGGCGGTCCGCGGCCTGGATGGCGTCGCGCTGGCCCGCGGTCTGCATCATGCAGTGGGCAAAGGATTCCGTGCCGGGAGCAAAGCCGAAGCCGGCGCATTTCTGCTGGTCGGCGTAGCGTTGCGCGGCATCCATGGCCGCCTGTTGTTCCGGCGTCGGCCCGCAAGCGGCCAGCGCGGCCAAGCTGCCCGCCAGGACAACGAAGTATGCAACTTTCATGATTTCCCTCCCGTTGATTGCGATCAGTTAAAGCTTATTCGCAAGCCATGGAAAGAACGTTTTTTGTCTTTGACCGGCATGGTGTCTTGTGCCGCATCGCAGCTTCGGAACATGCCGGGGCGGCGGCTTCTTGGTGCAAATGAACGGGATGCAAACCTTCGACCGAGCCGCGATGCGCCGCTTCCGCGATCGCGCCGCGACGCGCGTCGCCGGCGTGTCGCCCATTCTGGAAGCGGCGGCGGAGCGGCTGCTCGATCGGTTGGACGATACCACGCACCGGTTCGCGCAGGTGCTCGATGTGGGCGGCAGGGGCGTGGTGGCGCCGCTGCTGCGGGCGCGCGGCATGGCGGTGATCAGCGCCGATCTGTCGCCCCGCATGGCGGCGCTGAACGGCTTGCCGGCGCTGGCGGCGGACGAGGAATTCCTGCCGTTCGCGCCCGGCAGCTTCGATCTCGTGGTGGCCAGCCTTTCGCTGCATGGCGTGAACGACCTACCGGGCGCGCTGATCCAGCTCCGCCTGGCGCTGCGGCCCGACGGGCTGCTGCTGGCGAGCCTGCCGGCGCTGGGCACGCTGCAGAATTTGCGCGAGGCGCTGACGGCGGCCGAGGCCGGGCTTTCGGGCGGCGTGGCGCCGCGCGTCGCGCCGTTCGTGGAGCTGGCCGATGCGGCTTCGCTGCTGCAGCGGGCTGGGTTCGCGCTGCCGGTGGCGGATGCCGACGAGATCCGCCTCGACTACGCCGATCCGGCCGCCCTTTTGGCGGATCTTCGCCACGCGGGCGAGGCGAACGCGCTGACGCTGCGCAGCCGCAACCCGCCGCACCGGCAGCTGTTTCCGGCGGCGCTGGCGGCGCTGCCGCGGGAGGGCGGACGGGTGCGCGTGCGCGTGCGGCTGGCGTGCCTAACCGGCTGGGCGCCGTCCGCCACGCAACCCAAGCCGTTGCCGCGCGGCAGCGGACAAGTGAGCCTGGCGGAGGCGCTGCGGTTGCCCGAGCCGAAGAGGTGAACGGGTTGAGGCCGGCGCTCGCCTCAGAGCGCCATTTCGCCCGAAACCTGGATGCGCGTTGATCCAGCGGTTGTCATCGGCTGGCCGCCGCGTGACCCGGCGCTATTTGTTGTTTTCGCGAACCTATTCGTCGTAGGCCATCAGCGTTTCCACCGGCATGTCCAGCCGCGCGCGGCCGGCAAGAAAGCGCAGCTCGATCAGGGCGGCACCGGCCGGCACCACGGCGCCCACCTGGCGCAGCAACTGCACCCCGGCCGCCATGGTGCCGCCGGTGGCCAGCAGATCGTCCACGATCACCACGCGTTGGCCGGGTGTTACGGCGTCGGCCTGAATTTCGATGCGGTCGGCGCCGTATTCCAGCGCGTATTCCAGGCCCACGCGCGCGCCGGGCAGCTTGCCGGGTTTGCGCAACATCACAAAGCCGCAGCCCAGCTTGAGCGCGAGCGGCGCAGCGATCAGAAAGCCGCGGCTTTCGATCCCGGCGAGCAGATCGGGATGGTGCGCGCGCACCGCCGAGGCCATGCGGCCCATCGCCACCTGCCAGGCGTCGGGATGCCGCAGCAGCGTGGAGATGTCGTAGAACAGGATGCCGGGCTTCGGGAAATCCGGGATCGCGCGTATGTGGTCCTTCAGGTTCATCGCTGGGGCGTTCCGTTGCGGCCGCCGCCGTTCATAGAGGGGCGCCACGGTGTGGCAAGCGGCGCGGCAAGACGATGCGGGTTCTAATTGCGACCCTGGCCGGGCTGGCCTTCGTGGCGGCGTGGATCGCGGCCGCCGCGGTGCTGGCCGACCGCGTGCTGGCGCTGCCGATCGCGGCGCAGTTCGTCTATTTCGCAATTGCCGGCTTTGCCTGGGTGTTTCCGGTGCGGTGGCTCATGCTTTGGGCCGCGCACAGGCGATAATCACCCGCCCGCCCCCGCTTGCACAGGCCGGCAATTTCCGACGACTGGCAGCCGAAAACGATAGTCTGCCGCGCCGAGGTCGATTTCTGCCCGCTCCCCGCCAAGCGCAAGAAAATAATCCTTGACAAACCCCACGCC
>CAXUEX010000209.1:0-4110 GCA_964250215.1 uncultured Acetobacteraceae bacterium
GCCATGCCGCGCACGCTGGTTTCCACGTCCAGCGGCGCGCGGGCACCGCCCATATCGGTTTTCACCCAGCCGGGATGCATCAGCAGCACCGGATTTTCCGGGTGGCGCTTGGCGAAGCCGATGCCCAGCATGTTCAGCGCCGCCTTGCTCGCGCTGTAGAGTTCCGCGCCGCCACCGGCTTTCGCCAGGCTGCCGAGCACCGAGGTCATCAGCACGTAGCTGCCGTGCGGCGCGACGCGCTCGGCGAGCGCCTCGGCGGCCGTGGGCGGCCCCCAGGCATTGGTGAGGAATTCGGCGGCCGCATCCTGCGCCGGCACGTCATGGATCGGCTTGTCGGAATGGCCGGAACGGCCGGCCACCGCGAACAGCACATCCGCCTGCGTGCCACCCAGCGACTGCGCGAGCGCGTGCGCCGAGGCAGGCTCGGTGATGTCGAGCTTTTCGATGCGCAGCCTATCGTGTTCGCGCAATTGCTGGAGGTGATGCGCCTTCGCCGGATCGCGCGCCGTGGCCACCACGTGCCAGCCGCGCTGTAGATATTCGCGCGCCAGACCGAGCCCGAGGCCGCGGGACGCGCCGAGAAGCAGGATGGTGCGATGGTCGGGCATGGGGTCGTCCTGGCTGGTTGCCGACGCCAGATGGGAAGCGTTTTGCCCGACCGCTACCGCGCCAGTTCCCGCAGCGCTTCCCGGATCACCGCATCCAGCGCCGCATCCGGACCCAGCCGGCTCAAGACGCGCTCCACGGCGGGCTGCGCCTCCGGGCGTCGGTAGCCCAGATTGGCGAGCGCCGAGAGCGCATCGGCGAGCGGGCTCACGGCACCGGGGAGAGCCAGAATCGCCGATGCACCGGCCGCAGCTACCGGCTGGCGGTCGCGCAGCTCCGTCAGCAGCCGCGCCGCGAGCTTCGTGCCCACGCCCGGGGCGGCGGTGAGCGACGCACGATCCCCGGATGCAATTGCCGCCGCCAGCGCATCGGGCGCGAGTGCCGAGAGGATGCCCAGCGCCACCTTCGCGCCGACGCCCTGCACCGTGGTGAGCGTGCGAAACCAGTCCCGCTCGGCCGGTCCTGCGAAGCCGAACAGCAGGATCGCATCTTCCCGCACCACCGTTTCCACCAGCACGCGCGCCATCTCGGGCGGGCGCGGCAGGGCGGCCAACGTGCGCGTGCTGGCCTGCACCAGATAGCCGACGCCGCCGACCTCGATAACGCAACGATCGGGTTCCAGCGCGGCGAGCTGGCCGGCCAGGCTGGCGATCATGCAGCGTTCCAGGCCAGCCGGCTGGCGCGGTGGTGGGCGTGGCAGATGGCCACCGCCAGCGCATCGGCCGCATCGGCGCGCGGTGCCGCCCCGGGCAGCAGACGCCGCACCATGTCGGCCACCTGCGCCTTTTCCGCGCCGCCGGTGCCCACCACGCTGCGCTTGACGGTTTTGGCGCCGTATTCGTGCACCGGGATGCCGGCCAACGCCGGCGCGAGCAGCACCACGCCGCGAGCATAGCCGAGCTTCAGCGTGGCCTGACCGTTGCGGTTGACGTAGGTTTCCTCCACGGCGGCTTCTGCCGGCGCGTGCGCCGCGATCAGGGCGGCCAGCGCGTGATGCAACGCGCGCAGCCTTTCGGAAACGGCGGTATCGGCATCGGTGGCGATCACGCCGTGGGCCAGATGCCGCAGCCGGTTGCCATCCACGGCAATCACGCCCCAGCCCGTGCAGCGCAGGCCCGGGTCCAGGCCCAGCAAAATCATCCCTCAGGCCGAAAGGCGCTGCAGGATTTCCTCCGACACCGCGAAATTGGCATACACGTTCTGCACGTCGTCACTCTCATCGAGCATTTCGATCAGCTTCATCACGCCCGATGCCTGCGATTCGTCCAGCGCCACTTCCGTGTTCGGCCACCAATCGAGCCTGGCTTCCTCCGGCGGCCCGAAGCGGGCTTCCAGCGCATCGCGCACCGCGAAGAAATTCTCCACGGCGCAGGTGATGGCATGGCCATCGGCGCCGCTTTCCGCATCGTCGGCCCCGGCCTCGATGGCGGCTTCCAGCATGGCGTCGGCGCTGGCGGCGGCAGCGGGATAGCGGACCACGCCGAGCCGGCGGAACAGGAAGCTCACCGAATTGGTCTCGCCCAGAGCGCCGCCGTGCTTGGAGAACGCGGCCCGCACCTCGCCCGCGGTGCGGTTGCGGTTGTCGGTGAGCGCTTCGATGATCACGGCCACGCCGTGCGGTGCGTAGCCTTCGTAGCGCACTTCGGCATATTCCTCGCCCTGGCCGGCGCCGGTGGCTTTCTTGATCGCACGCTCCACCGTGTCCTTCGGCATGTTGGCACGGTTGGCGGCCAGCAATGCGGCGCGCAGCCGCGGGTTGGCGGCCGGATCGGGCAGGCCCTGGCGGGCCGAAACCGTGATTTCGCGGATCAGTTTGGCGAATTGCCGGGCGCGCCGCGCATCCTGCGCGCCCTTGCGGTGCATAATGTTCTTGAACTGGCTATGTCCGGCCATTTTTCAGTTTTCAGTTGCCAGTTTCCAGTTGTCAGTGAGGCGGCAAGGCGTCAACTCCTCCGCTCACTGACAACTGACAACTGACAACTGCCAACTGGCTTACAGTCCGTTCACCAGCAGGCCGTTCACGTTGCCTGCCGCGTCGGTGTAGAAACCGACCGACTGGCCGACATTGTTCACGCCGTTCAGCACGGTGCCACCGACGCCGCCGGGCGCGTCGATCTGCGTCCAGGTGCCGTTCGTAGCATTGTACACCAGACCATGATCGATCTGGTTCGCGTCCTCATAGAAGCCGACCGCCATGCCCGCGTTGTTGATGCCGAGCAACTGGGTTTGCAGCGCGCCCGGCACCTTGAACGTGGTGACGACGCCGTTGGTGTGTGCGCCTTTCGTGAAGCCCACGGTGTGGCCGGCATTGTTCACATAGAAGCCGCAGATGACGTTGTTGTCGTTGATGCCGGTCGCCGCCGCGGCGGTGGAACCCGGCACGTGCAGCGGCTGGTACTGTGCCGACTTCACGAGATAGAGGAAGCCCTGCGGCATGCCGTTCGCATCGTTGTAGAAGCCGACGGCGGTGTTGCTCTTGTTGATGCCGAGCACCTGGGCCACCACCGGCGGCGTGGCGGCGAGCGGATCGGTGACGTCGATATAGACGCGGTTCTTGCCATCCGGCGTCGAGATGAAGCCGAAATTGCCGTCGCCCATGCCGAGATTGGTGTTCGACCAGAAGCCGGTGATGAGGCCAGCGGCATTGATGCCGGTGTCCTGCGTCTGCACCGAACCCGGGGCGTTCAAGGCGACGAAGTTCGTGGTGTTGACCTTCACTTCGTAGCCCTTGTTGGGGTGGCCGACCGTGCCCGCCCCGAAATAACCGACGATCTCGCCCTTGTCGGTGATGCCGAGAAGCTGGTTGAACGTCGGATCGGCCGGGTTGTCGATGGTTGTGAAGCTGGGCGCGGCCTGCGCCGCGGCGGCGAGAGCGGAGCCGGTGAGCAGCGCCAGCGCGAGGGGGAGTTTACGCATGATGATGATCCTTCCTGGATGCGGGCCGGCAGCGTTATTGCTCCGGCGGCGGATGGACCAATGCCACCCCCTCCGAAGCTGCTGCTGTGAGCCGCATCACACTCTGGCTCATTTCATCCTGGTCACCAACAGGTGATGCTGGCGCGGCGGCCCGCCGGCACCGCGGCGCGTTCAGGCGCCCGAAACCCGGTAGGGAGGCGGCAATGCGCGCGGTGGTGTGGCACGGGGTAGGCGATATAAGGCTAAACAAGGTGCCCGATCCGAAGATCGAGCAGCCGACCGACGCCGCGGTACGGCTGACAAGCTCCGCCATTTGCGGCACCGATCTGCATTTTGTTCGCGGTACCGTGTCCGGCATGAAGAAGGGCACCATTCTGGGCCACGAGGGCGTGGGCGTGGTGGAGCAGCTCGGCGCCGATGTGCGCGATTTCGATGTGGGCGATCGCGTGGTGATCTGTTCCACGATCGCCTGCGGCACTTGCTCCTATTGCCGCGCCGGATATTTCGCACAGTGCGACAAGGCCAATCCGAATGGGCCGGATGCGGGCACCAGCTTTTTCGGCGGCCCGGCGACCACCGGACCGGTGA
>CAXUEX010000210.1:0-4064 GCA_964250215.1 uncultured Acetobacteraceae bacterium
TGGGTGTGCGCACCGGTGATGAGGAAGCCGGCCATCAGCGCGGCAAGCGCGACGTCAGCGAGCGCGGCGCGGCGCGGCGCGGCGCTGGGCGTGCTGACGGCACGGGCGGGGGCGGCGATCGACAGCGACATGGCGCGCTCCGGCGGGTTGGGGCAGCGCAAGCTTAGCAGAGTGGCGCCGGCATGTGCAGTCGAGGGCTATCCGCCGCTCACGCGGGAACGCGAAACGTGAACCAGCGGTGGCCGGCGTAGCTGCTGATCATCGGAACGCCGACGGCGATGGCGTGCGCGACCGTGTCGGTGTGCCAGTGCCAATGCAGCGCGGGCATGACATGGTTGGCGAGCAGCAGGCCGACGGCCCAGACCTGGGTCAGACCCACGAAATTGACGATCGTGAACCGCCAGGCTTGGCGGCGTGCGTCGCCCTTCGACGCGAAATGAAAGACGAAGAGGCGGTTGAGGATGAAAGCCGTGATCATGCCGCAGGCGTAGGCGGGCACGATGGCGACCGCGAATGGCAGGTAGGGACCGAGCAGCGTGCGCACGGCGACGTTCACGACGGCCGCAATCAGGCCGGCCGCAACGAAACGCAGGAACTGCCGGTGCATCACAAATTGCGCGCCATGTCCCGCCCCAGCCGGATGCTTTCGGCGGTGCCGCGATCTTCCGGGTAATAGAAGCAGGTATCGGCGATCTGTAGCCCTTCGATGGGCGTTTGCACCGCGGGGAGTTGGGCGGCGAAACCGGGCGGGCAGACGGGTTGCGCGTGTTTCAGGCGGCCGACCGCCGCATCGAGCAGGTTCGCACGCGTAATGGCCGGGTTGATCCGGGCAAGGCAGGCGAGGCTTTCCTCGATGAGCGCCGCATCGGGTTGCTGCCAGCGCGGGTGGGTGACCGGCATGTAGAACGGCACGAACACCAGATGGCCTTCGATCGGACGCAGATTGGAGAATTCGATGATCCCGGCGATTTCGATATCGGGTTCGTCCACATTCACCCAGAAATGCGGCGTGACCTGGCGATCGAGGCGGAGCACGACGCAGGCGACGCCGATGTTGCGGATGTCGCGGTAGGCATCGAGCGCCGGGCCGAGATCGGGCACCAGCCCGGGCACCAGCGGCGTGGGCACCGTGCAGATCACGTGGTCGGCCGCGATTGTTTCGCCACTAGCCAGCACGCCGGTGACGCAGCCCGATCGGGTGAGCACCTGGCGGACCGGTGTGCCGAGCCGGATATCGCCGCCTTGGGCGCTGATGGCTTCGACGAGCGCCTGAACCAGGGTTTCCGATCCGCCTTCGATATAGCCGAGCTCTTCCTGGAACAGGCTCTTGCGGGACAGGCCGACGCGGCGGATGCGCGTATGCGTCCAAGCGGCGGAGATGTCGCCGGCGTATTCATGAAATTTCAGATCGAACAGGCGGCGCCACATTTTTTCATAAACACTGGCACCGGACCATTCGGTGATCCATTGGCGCGTGGTGCGGTGTTCCAGCGCCGGCCAGGTGTTGCGCCGCGTGCTGACGAAGGCGAGCAGTGCATAGCGGAGTTTTTCGATCGCCGAGAGGTGCGGGTAGCGCAGCAGCGCGCCGGGGGTGCCCCAATCGTGCAGCTTGCCGGACGTGAAATGGCCCATGCTGGTGGGCACCCAGCGGAGTTTTTCCGTGATGCCAAGCTCGGCGAGCAGCTCGAAAATCGGTGCGTCTGTCTTAGCAACAAAATGATAGTAGCGCTCGATGGAGAGAGGGCCGAGGCGGAAATGGGCCGCCATGCCACCGGGCTCCGGCGCGGCTTCAAGCAGCACAACCTGATGGCCTTCGCGCTGTGCCTGATAGGCGGCGGCCAGGCCCATCATGCCGGCCCCGACGATGATTACGCGCACCGTTCAGAATTCCAGCGCCACGTCGCACCAGGGCGGCTCGCGGAACGTGCGGTTCAGCGCTTCCTGCAATGGCGTGGGGCGGATGTCGAAAATGCGCGGCCAGTCGATCACCTCGAACAGTTCGGGGATGGCCAGGGCCGCGAGCTGGCGGCGGGTGAAGGGCGGGTTGCGATCGAGTTGCGCATAAACGCCGAGCAGCGCATCGAACAGCGCGAAGGGGATTTTCACGATGCGCGTCCGGCTGCTGCAGGCTTCGCGAACGGCGCGGATCAGGTCGATGTAGTCGAGCGTTTCGCGGCCGCTGATGTTGTGCGTGCTGCCTGCGGTGCCGCGTTCGATGCAGGATTGGATGATGGCGCAGAAATCGCCGGCGTAGAGCGGCTGGCGGCGGTAGCGGCCCTGGCCCGGAATCGGAAAGATCGGGCTTTTGCGCATGAAGCGGGCAAGCCAGCCGAGATGCTTGCGGTCGAACCAGCCGAACATCAGCGTCGGGCGCAGGATGATGTGCGGGATCGGGCAGGCGGCGACGAGGCGCTCCTGCGCGCGCTTTGTTTCCGAATACAGATCGGTGGCGGCGGAGTTCACCACCGAGGAGGAGATGTGCACGATGTGGGCGATGCCGCCGGCCTGCGCGGCTTCGAGCACGTTCCGGGTGGCGGCAATGTTGTTGGCGTGGAACGGCGCCGGGTCGGTGCCGCCAATCTGCGCATGGCCCAGCACCAGCGTGCCGCCGCCCTGGAAGCTTTCCTTCCATCCGCCGGAGCGGGCGAGATCGGCCTCGATCACCTGCATTTGCGGGTGCAGCCGGCGGAGCGTGGCGGTGTTGGCCGGATGCTTGTCGAAGCCGGTGAGATCGCTGTAGCCGCTAACGGCGAGGCGCACGGCCAGGTTCTGGCCGATCAGGCCGGCGGCGCCGGTGATCATAACACGGTTCGGGGGCATGGCTGAGGCGATGGCGATTAGCCGGGTTTCTGCATTCCGGCAAGGCGGGACGCTGGAGCGGGGATGCTGCGGAAGCGGGCGGCCTTGCGCGGGGGCGGGAAAGCGGCCAACGAGCCGGGCGCGCGCGGGGCGTCGCCGTTGCGCGAGGAAACCAAGCCGGCTGGGTCGCGCTTGATGTTGTCCGCCGCAGCCGAGGAGATTGTCCGCTTTGCCCACCGCGCTCATCACCGGGATCACCGGCCAGGACGGTGCCTATCTTTCGCAACTTTTGCTGCAGAAGGGCTATCGCGTGGTGGGCGTGCTGCGGCGCTCGGCTTCGGCGGACGTGGTGGGCGAGCGGCTGCGCTGGCTGGGCATTCTCGATGGCGTGGAGCTGGTGGATGGCGACCTGCTGGATATTTCTAGCCTGATCCGGATTGTGCGCGACTGCAAGCCGGACGAGATCTACAATCTGGCGGCGCAGAGTTTTGTGACCGCATCGTTTCAACAGCCCTTGCTGACGGCCCAGGCGACCGGCATCGGCGCGGTGAACATGCTGGAGGCGGTGCGGCTGAGCTGCCCGGAGGCGCGATTCTATCAGGCTTCGTCCTCCGAAATGTTCGGCCGCACCACAGGCGCGAGCCAGAACGAGACGACGCCGTTTCATCCGCGGTCGCCCTACGCCTGCGCCAAGCTGTTCGCGCATACGATGACGGTGAATTACCGCGAGAGCTTCGGGCTGCACGCTTCCAGCGGCATCCTGTTCAATCACGAAAGCCCGCTGCGCGGCATCGAGTTCGTGACGCGCAAGATCACCGACGGTGTGGCCCGCATCAAGCTCGGTCTGGCGAAAGAGCTTTCGCTGGGCAATCTGGAGTCGCGGCGCGACTGGGGCCATGCGCGCGAGTATGTGGACGCGATGTGGCGCATGGTGCAGCAGAAAACGCCGGGCGATTACGTGATCGCAACCGGGCGCGAGGCCTCCGTGCGCGATTTCTGCGCGCTGGCTTTCGGCCAGGCCGGGCTCGACTGGCAGGCGCATGTGCGCGTGCGCGAAACGCTGAAGCGGCCGGCCGAGGTGGAGTTTCTGTGCGGCGACGCGGGCCGGGCGGCGCGCGAACTGGGGTGGTCGCCGGTGATTACGCTGGAGCAGTTGGCGGCGGAGATGGTGGAGGCCGATCTGGCACGGCACGCGGCGCGATCGCGTGGCTGAGGCTTCGCCGTCGCGCATCCTGATCACGGGGGCGGGCGGTTTCGTGGGGGGG
>CAXUEX010000211.1:0-4050 GCA_964250215.1 uncultured Acetobacteraceae bacterium
ACAAACCCCGCCCGCGAAAAACCGCTGAACCCGGCCCGGGCCTATGCACGCCCATGTTGTTCCGAAACCAAAACAAATACTACCAGTCGAACAGCATATCCCGGCGCTCGGGCGCGGGCGCCTCCACGCGGTCGCCCGAAGCCAGCACGCCCTGGTGCCGCAAACATTGCCGCCGCGCCCCCGCCCGCGCCGAAGCCAGCTCGTCCCAGCCGTGAAACGACGTGTTGCTCACGCTCTGCACCACCAGCGCCTTCACCGCCGGATCCCGATCGGCCTGCGCCGCGCAGAACGCCTGCGGCGAGGCCGGCATCCGGCTGCAGCCCGCCAGGATCAGCGGGACCGCCCACAACCTGCCATGCCTCAAGCCTCGCGCAACCAGGTATCGATCAAGTGGCGCGCAATCGAAAACGCCGGCGGCAGCTCGAAATCCACCGGCTCGCGCAGCGCGTCCCGCGTGAACCAACCCGCCTCCACCAGCTCGTCGTCATCCAGCGTAATGCGGTCGTCCAGCGCCTCCGCCCGGAACCCCAGCATGATGCTCGCCGGAAACGGCCAGGGCTGGCTCGCTTCGTAGCGCACCGCCGCCACGTGCACGCCGCTCTCTTCCAGCACCTCGCGCGCCACCGCCTCCTCCAGCGATTCGCCCGGCTCGACAAATCCCGCCAGCGTGCTGAAAACGCGAAAGTTGCGGAATCGTCGCGATCGCGCCAGCAGCGCCCGCGCGCCATGCGTCACCAGCATGATCACCGCCGGATCGGTGCGCGGAAAATGCACCGTGCCGCACCCCTGGCACCGCAGCGTGTGCCCGCCATTCTCGCCCACGCACGCGCCGCCGCAAACGCCGCAAAACCGGTGCCGACCGCGCCAATGCGCCATCGCCTTCGCGTGGCCCAGCAGCGCCGCCTCATCGGCCGGCATCATGCCGCCCACGCGCCAGAGATCCTCGAAACGCCCAACCGCTTGAGCAACAACCGGTTCGTCACACGGGCTCAGATCGATCGCGAAAACCGCCCGTTCCTCGCGCAACCCCAGCAGACAGCAATCGCCGTCGCGGAACGGCGGCAGCGCCGCGCGCGGCAGCAGCACCGCAAGCGGCCGCCCCTCCGCCATGCCACGGATCAGGCTGCGGCCTCGCCAAACCGGCACAAATTGCGCCGCGTCGCCATCAAGCTGCGCCGCCAGCCAATCCGCATCCGCACGCCGCGCCTGCGCCCGGTCCAACGGATTGCCCGCCAGAAGCAGCCCCGCATGTTCATGCAGCGCGCTAAGGCCCGCGTTATTGATCGGTGGAATAACCGCCCAGATCCTCGGTGTTCTTCTTCTTTTTCTTCTGCTTGGTTTCGGTAATGTTCCAGGTGATCGTCACGCGGCCCGCATTCTGCGCAATCTGCGGCTGGATCGATACGCCGATGCTCTTCTTCTTGTACACATCGCCGATCCGCGCCTGCGCGTCCATGATCGCCTTGTCCGAAAGCGGCGCACCGGGGTTCAGCGCCGCCGCGCCTTGCAGCGTCGGCGTGTCGATCTGCTTGTTGCCGGCGAACACTTCCTGCGCCAGCGTCGGCGAAGCCGTCGTCGTCACCGGCGCCTGCACGCCCTGGTCCTCCAGCGCGAAAATCACATCCACGTGCCCGTTGTGTTTGTCCACCAGCGACGTGCGGATGTTGCCCACCACATGCTGCTTCTGCAGCGCCGCGGTCAGCGCATCCTGGTCGGCCAGGATCTCGTCCTTCGTCACATGCGTGCCCGGCCGCTCCTGCAGCGTCGGATAAAGCTGGCTCGCCGGCACCGACTGGCTGCCCGTGATCTTCACATGGTCCAGCGTCCATCCCTCTGCCGCCAGCGCACCGCCCGCGGTTCCGGCCAGCAGCAAGCCGGCAAGAATAATCTTCATGGCTTCGCTCCCTCAAACTCAGGCGCCCTGCTTCGCACAGCGGAACGCCTCCGGGAAGCGCCCGGCGCGCTTACTTCGGAGCCGGGGTCGGAATGGTGCTCACTTCCCCGTTCGGCCCGATCACCGTGCTGGTGCCGTTGCCGTTCGGCACCACGATGCTCTCGCGGCCATTTGCGCCCCCGGGCACGCCCCGATAATTCTGCGGCGTGCCGAAATGCATCGGCGGCCCCGAAGGCGTCGTCACCCGCTGGTTCGGAAAGCTCGGTTCCGGCGGCGGCTCCGAAGGCAGTTGCGGCGGCGTCTCGAAGCCCGGCAGCACCGGCAGCGGCGGCAACGGCGCCAGCACCGGCGTGTTGCTGCCCAGCCCGTTCGCGCCCAGCGCCACGCTCTGCTGCCGCTGCAGATCGCGCAGTGTCGGCACCGGCTTGGGATTGCCCGGCCAAACGTCCCCGGCCTGCGTCAGCAGCGGCGGCGGCGATTCCACGGGCGCCGTCTCCTTGTGCCGCACCTTCGCGTAAGTCTCGCTGCTGCCGGTCGGCCGGTTCGGGTTCGCCCCCGGCAGCGTCGCCGTGTCCCCCACGAACCGCCAGTAGCCGGAATTCGCGCAGCCCGTCAGCAGCAGCGTGGAGGCGAACAATAAGCGCCGCATAGGGCCAAAGCTCCGGGAACAACAACTTGCGCCGCACCATAGCCGCGCGCCCGCGCCGCTCAAGCGTTCGTGCGCCCGATCCGGCCCCGAACCAGCCGATTGCTTCAGGAGCGTTGAGCCCGCGCCACGGCAGCTTCGTCCCGGCTCCCCGCTCCGGCCGTGTGCTGCAGCCCTGCCAGGAGGTAATCCCACCCGGTCACCAGCGTCAGCAGCGCCGCCAGCCAAAGCGCCGCCATCTGCAACCCGGTCTTCCACTTCGCCAGCCGGGTCACCGGCAATCCCACCGAAAGCCCCGCCAGATATTCCCGCAACCCGCTCACCAGAATTTCGCGGCACAGGATCACGATCGCCGGATACAGCCCGCTCGTCGGCAAGCGGCCCATGCCGGCCAGCACCATCAGCGTCGCCCCCACCAGCAGCTTGTCGGCGATCGGGTCCAGCATCCGGCCAAGGTCGGAGTGCAATTTGTGCCGCCGCGCGATCCGGCCATCCAGCCAGTCGGTAAGCCCGGCCAGCGAAAACACCACGCACGCCGCCACATCCGTATCCGGCCGCCGCCACACCACCAGCGCCACCAGCAGCGGCACGGCCGCGATGCGGGAGAGCGTCAGGATGTTGGGCAGGTTCGGCAGCATGGCGCCTTCCGAATGTAGGCCGCTTTCGCGGCCAGGTCAGCCGATATCGAGACCCAAATCCAGCACCGGCGCGCTATGCGTCAGCCAGCCCACCGAAAGCAGGTCCACCCCGGTCTCGGCGATCGCCGGCGCCGTCTGGGGCGTGATGCCCCCGGAAGCCTCCGTCACCGCCCGCCCGCCAACCATCGCCACGGCTTCGCGCAGCATCGCCGGCACCATATTGTCCAGCAGCACCGCATCCGCCCCCGCCACCAGCGCCGCTTCCAGCTGCAACAGCGTATCCACCTCGATCTCGATCTTCACCAGATGCCCTGCGCCGGCCCGCGCGCGGGCATAGGCCGGCCCAATGCCGCCCGCGATCGCGATGTGGTTGTCCTTGATCAGGATCGCGTCATCCAGCCCGAACCGGTGGTTCCACCCGCCGCCGCACCGCACCGCATGTTTCTGCGCCGCCCGCAGCCCCGGCAGCGTCTTGCGCGTGTCCACCACCCGCGCCTGCGTATGGGCAATCGCGCGCACGATGCCGGCGGTGGCCGTCGCCACGCCCGAAAGCGGCCCGACAAAATTCAGCGCCACGCGCTCGGCGGTCAAAATGCCGCGCGCCGGCCCGGCCACGCGCGCAATCGCCTGCCCCGCCGTCACCGCCTCGCCATCGCCCAGCGCCGGCGCGAATTCGATGGCCGGATCCACCAGCCGGAAGGCCGCCGCCGCGAAATCCAGGCCAGCGACCACCCCCGCCCGCCGCGCCACCAGCCGCGGGTAGGCCCAAACCCCCGCCCGCCCCCACACCCCGCACCATCCCCTCCGCCCCGAGCGGGGCGCCGCCATAAGTGCGCGGCCAGAAATACACGTTGGCCGCCAGCACCCGCAGC
>CAXUEX010000212.1:0-3982 GCA_964250215.1 uncultured Acetobacteraceae bacterium
CGCCCCGACTCGAAAATCGCACCCAGGGCGCGTACCTAGCCTTGCCCTATTTGTTCCGGTTTCAAAACAAAATATCGCAGCCCGGATGCAACCAGGGTGCTTTCGCAACGGCAACACATCGGCACCGCGCGGCACCCGCGCCCACCACTTACCCGAAGACGCTCTCGAACCGGTGCAACATCGCCGCCTCGGCCGGCGAAACCCGCTCCACCAGCCCCAGCACCCCGCCGCCGGCTTCCGCGATCGCGCGCGCCCGCTGCAGCAAATCGGCTTTCAGCGCCGCCCGGCCGGCTTGGTCGAGCTTGGCCGCAAGTCCGCGCACATACGCTTCCCATGTGTCCAGCAACGCCGGCGCCGGCTTGTGCGCCAGCCATTTGTGCAACAATTCCTCGCCCGCGCTGCCGTGTTCCCAGCCAATTCGGGCGGCCTCGGCCAGCACCGCCGCGCGCTCCCCGGCATCGATGCTGCCATCGGCCCACGCCATCGCCACGAGCGGAACCATATACAGCGCGGTGAGCGAATCCGCGCCCAGATCGAGGCCGGCGATTTTCTCGATGGTTGCCGCATCGGTGATACCCGTGGCTTCGGCAATCGCCCGCCGGCGCGTTTCGACACGGCCGGCCTGGCGCCAGCGCTGGCGCAGCGCCGCCTCCTGCTGGGCGAAAAACGCATCCTCCAGCGCCCGCCGGCGATCCCCCAGAAAATGGTCGGCCATGCTCTCTCCTCGATCCCACGGTGATCCAAAGCGTCGGAATGCGCCCCGGTTCGCGCACCCAAATCAGCGTTCGCCCGAAAGCCGCCGCCCCGCAAACCGTGGGTTGCACGCGCCCCCCGAACCGGCGCATCCTCCTCCCGTCCACGGGCCCTGCACGGCCTGAAGGCCGGCGGCCCGCAACAGAAAACCGGGAGCGCCAGCCATGACCGTTGCCGCCATCCTCCGCCACAAGGGCCACCACGTCGAAACGGTCGGCCCGCACGCCACGCTGCCCGAAATCGTCCGCCGGCTCGATGCCGCCCGCATCGGCGCCGTGCTCGTGCGCGACGATTCCTCGCCGCTGCTCGGCATCGTCAGCGAGCGCGACATCGTCCGCGCCCTGGCCCGCGACGGCGCGGCGGCGCTGGAACACAAAGCCGCCCAGCTCATGACCAGCGTGCTGCACACCATCACGCCCGCCACCGGCGAGGTGGAGATCATGGCGCGCATGACCGAAGGCCGCATCCGCCACCTGCCCGTGCTGGATCGCGGCGAACTCGTGGGCCTCGTTTCCATCGGCGACGTGGTCAAGATGCGGCTGCAGCAGCAGGAACAGGAGGTGGACAGCCTCAAGGCCTACGTCGCCGGCTCCACCTAGCGGTTTCCTATGCCCACCCGATGTTGCGGCTACTCGCCGCGGCCGCCATGATGGCGTCGCAAATCGGAGGGGCCTGCCATGGCGTTGCGCGCGTTGCCGAGGAATCTGCCGCGGAAACCCGGCTGGATCACCGATTTCCAGAGCTTCATCATGCGCGGCAACGTGGTGGACCTGGCGGTCGGCATCATCATCGGCGCCGCCTTCACCACCATCGTCCAGAGCCTGGTCAAAGACATCTTCAATCCGGTGATCGGCCTCGCCACCGGCGGCGTCGATTTCTCCGACCGCTTCTTCACCATCCGCGGCCCCAGCGAGCCCACGGTGGAAGCCGCGAAAAAAGCCGGAGCGGTAACGATCAATTACGGCTTGTTCGTCAACGCCGTCATCCAGTTCCTGATTGTCGCCTTCGTCGTGTTCTGGGTGGTGCGCGTGCTGCAGCGATTCATGCGCAAGCAGGAGACGGCGCCGCCGCCACCCACCGTCAGCGAGAAATTGCTGGAGGAAATCCGCGATCTGCTGGCGGCGCGGCCGGCCGGCCCGGTCGCCTGATTACGAACTCAGCCGATACGAAACCAGCACCTTCGTGTTGCGCACCACGCGCACACCGTCGGTGTTGTATTGCTCCTCGACGCTTTTCACGAAGTTCTTCACCTGCGGCACGTAGTATAGCTCGCCGTAGCTTTGCACGGTGAGTTGCCGCCGGCCGCCGCGCACCGCGCGCGATACGGTCATCGCGCCTTCGCCATTCGCCGCCACGCCGCCCGCCGCCATGTTCGGCACATCGATGGTCGCGTGGTCGATGCCCGTCGCCTTCACCTTCAGGGCCTGAAAGGTTTCTGCCGGCACCGTAACTGTCTCCCAGCTTTCCACGGTGTAGGTGCGGTGCACATGCAGCGCGCTCTGGTTGCCGCGCCGGGCCGGGTCGTCGAAATCCACGGTCCAGGTCTTGCCAACGCGCATCGGAAACGCAAACGGCCGCGTGGTGCGCTGCGCCTCACCGTCGATCACGCGGCGCTGGCTCCAGTCGGTGCCCACCTGATGGTCCTCGTATGCGGTCGGCGCGCCGTCCCGCTTCAGGCCCACCACCATGGTGCCGTCGTCGCCCACGCGGTCCACCATCATGTCCAGCCGCGTCTCGCCGAAGCCGGCAGCGCCCTTTTCCACCGTCTGATCGAATACCCAGCTATCCCCCGTGCCGAAGGTGGGCGCAACCACGTTGCCGCCCGCCGCGAGCGCCGGCCCCGCCAAAAAAACCGCTGCCACAGTCATTAATGTCCGCATCGAACCACCCCCAAAACAGAAAAAAGTTCTTTGCTTCTTTCTTTCAAGAAAGAAGAACTCTTTCTTCCTCTACCCCGCCCCACTCTCCCGCAACACGGCCACAACCGCTGCCGGAGGCACATCGCGCGACGTGAAGGCCGCGCCGATTCCCCGTGCCAGCACGAAGGTCATTACCCCGTCCCGCATTTTCTTGTCGCGCTGCATATGCGCCATCAGCCGTTCCGCCGTCATTTCGCGCGGCAGCGCGCGGATAGCCACCGGCAGGCCGCAAGCCGCCACATGCGCCGCCACGCGCGCCGCCTCCGCCTCATCGCAATGTTCCAGCAGCACGGAAAGCCGGAACGCCAGCACCAGCCCCAGCGCCACCGCCTCGCCATGCAGCAGCGAGCCATCGTAGCCGCATTCCGCTTCCAGCGCGTGCGCGAAACTGTGGCCAAGATTGAGCAGCGCCCGCCCGCCCTGCGACGCGGTCTCCCGCTCGTCCGCCGCAACAACCGCCGCCTTAAAATCACAGGCGCGCCGCACCGCCTCGCTCTGCGCCGCCGCATCCCCTTCCAGCACCGCGCCGCCATGCGCCTCGCACCAGGCAAAGAAATCCGCATCCCCGATCAGCCCGGCCTTCACGATCTCCGCATACCCGGCGCGCAGCTCGCGCGGCGGCAACGTGGCCAGTGTCGCGGTATCGGCCAGCACCGCCAGCGGCTGGTGGAACGCCCCCAGCAGGTTCTTGCCCGATCCGGTGTTGATGCCGGTTTTGCCGCCCACGCTGCTATCCACCTGCGCCAGCAAAGTTGTGGGAATCTGCACGAACGGCACGCCCCGCAGCAGCGTCGCCGCGGCAAATCCCGCCAGATCGCCCACCACGCCGCCGCCCAGCGCCAGCACCGCCGTGCGCCGCTCCACGCCCGCCGCCAACAGCGCCTCGCAAACCTGCCCGTAAACCCGCAACGATTTGCTCGCCTCGCCCGGCGCCACGATCTGCCGCGCGACGATTTCGATGCCGGCTTCCGCCAGTCCCGCTTCCAAGGTCGGCAGATACAGTTCCGCAACCGCAGCATCGCTCACGATCGCCACGCGCTTTTGCGGCAGCAGCGGCGCCAGATGCGCGCCGGCCCGTTCCAGCAATCCGCCGCCGATCAGGATAGGGTACGCGCGTTCGCCCAGCGCCACCTGCACCCGTGCCGGCGGCGCGTGGTGGCGCAAGGCATGCAGCACACGCTGCGTCGTGATGTCGGGACTGTCCTCGCCGCACTCCACCACCAGGTCGGCGGTGGCGTAAACCGGATGCCGTTCGCCCATCAGCCGGCCCAGCACCTGTTCCGGATGCTGGCCGCGCAGCATCGGCCGGT
>CAXUEX010000213.1:0-3865 GCA_964250215.1 uncultured Acetobacteraceae bacterium
CGCTCCTGCTGCTCCACCGCGTCCACGGCATTGATCTGATCGGACAACGACGCCTGGGCGTGCGCGCGTGCGGCCAGCAGCAGGCACGCAGCCAGCAGCAGCCCTGTCCGCCGCCGCGCCATGCTACGCCTTGGCGGCGGCCGGCGCTGGGCAGGTGGCATTCGACTGGATGCGCGTTTCGTTGCCGCCGGTGGAGAACATCAGCGCCTTGCCGGGCTGGAACTCGCACAGCCTGCCGACTTGGGCGGAACTGTAGGTGTGTCCCGCCTCCTCATAGGTGAGCGACACGCCCTCCACCAGCACCTGGCCGGGCACCAGCGATCCGGCGGCAACCCCCGTGGCGCCGCCCGCGGTGCCGCCCAGAAGGGTGTTGAACGCGGTGGGACGACCGATATTGTTGCCGATCGTGCCGCCGGCAAGCGCGCCGAAAATTCCGCCCGCAATCTGCGCGGTTCGCTGGTTCTGCGCGTTGCTCACCTGCACGCGCGACGGGGTGACGGCGAGGATGTTGACCACCTTCGCCTCCTGCCGCTGGTTCACCTGGCTTGCGTCGTAAACATTGGCAGCGCTTTCAGCGCCCGGCTGCGAGCAGCCGGCGAGCAGCGCAATAAAGGCGAAAGGCAGCAACCCGCCAGCCAGCCGATCCATTCGTTGATCCCCCGAACACCATATCGTATCGGTTGATTTACCATAGTTGATTTGCAATGAAAAGGGGATTTATCCGGCTCTGGACCATTTGCGATGCGTGATGGCTACGCGGCCGCCCTTGAGCCCAGCCAGGCTTGACGGCGGCCCGGCCGCGCCTTGAAGCTTTGCGCAGCCGAAGGGGCCGATTTCATGCACCGACTGCGTTTGCCGCTTTTGCTGTTCGTGTTCTTGCCGGCGGCGGCGGCGGCGGCGCAACCTGCGGCGGCCGATCGTGCGGCGATCCTGAAGGTTCTCGCCGATAGCGCGGTGGCCTGGAACCGTGGCGATGTGGGGCAATTCGTAGCCGTCAGTTATGAAAAAAGTCCGCAGACCGTTTTCGTGACGCAAGGCGGCCTGGTTACCGGCTATGCGGCGATCACCAAGCGTTATGCGGAAAAATATGGCAGCCGGGCTGGCGGCCTTGGCAAGCTCTCGTTCGCCGGCTTGTCGGTGCGGCCGCTCACGCCGGATTACGCGATCACTTACGGCACGTTTCGGCTGGTTCCCGCTTCGGGACGGCAGGCGGAGAGCGGCATTTTCGATCTTGTGCTGCACCGGTCGACGGCGGGCTGGCGGATTGTGAGCGACCACACGTCCTGAGGCCGTATCAGCGGGGTGCTGGTTCGCTATGGCCCTTGAACGGGTCCAACAGCTTCACGCCGAAGGCCTGGAAATCGCGGGTGTTGCGCGTCACCACCGTCAGGCCATGCACCGCTGCCGTGGCGCCGATCATTGCGTCCTCCATCTGCGCATCAGAGCGCCGGTGCATAAGCTTGGCCCAGCAGCGGAAAATCCGCACATCCAGGCTTATCACGTTATAGGTGCCGGCCACCTGTTCCAGCCAGTTTTCGATCTGCCGCGCCTTTTCCGGGTGGTGTTCGCGGGTTTTGTCCACGCCGGCTTGCAGTTCGCCGATGGTCACGGGCGAGATGTGCAGGTGGCCATCGTCGATGCCGCGCAGCCAGGCCAAAACCGCACCGTGCGGCTGGTTGCGGCGCAATTCGGAGATCACGTTGGTATCCAGCAGGTACACGCTCAGCGAAAACGGGGCACGGCGCGGCGCCGCAGATTGCCGCGGGGCGGCGCATCGAGTTCACCGCGCGCGGTATCGGCGAGCAGCAACTCCTTCAGCTTTGGGCGCGCGGCGTGCTGCGTCCGTTCCCATTCGCGGATCGGCACCAGCACGGCGGCCTGCTCGCCGCGACGGGTCACGATTTGCGGGCCGTCGCGCAGACAAGTGTCGAGGAGTTCGCTGAAGCGGGCTTTTGCGTCCTGCACCGGCCAGAAATTCATCGGTGAAGGTTCCTTGAAGACTAGTCAGCAGACTAGTCGGTTGGAGAAAGCCCGGCAAGGCCCGAACGACGGTCCGCATCCCCCACCCGCCGGGCTATAAGCCGGCGGCATGAAACTCCGCTTCGCGCCCAGCCCCACCGGCTACTTGCATGTCGGCAACGCCCGCATCGCGCTGGCCAACTTCCTGTTCGCGCGCCGGCACGGCGGCAGCCTGCTGCTGCGCATCGACGATACCGACCGCGAGCGCAGCCGGCCCGAGCTGGAGGCGGCGATCCGGCAGGACCTGAGCTGGCTCGGGATCGGCTGGGACGAGACGTTCCGCCAGGCCGACCGGCTGGCGCTGTATGCCGAGGCGGCGGACCGGCTGCGGGCGTCGGGACGGCTCTATGCGTGTTTCGAGAGCGAGGAGGAGCTGCGGTTCAAGCGCGAGCAGCAGCGCCGGCGCGGCCTGGCACCGGTGTACGACCGGGCCATGCTGAAAATGACGCCGGCGCAGCTTGCGGCGGCCGAAGCCGGGGGCAAGCGGCCGTATTGGCGCTTTCGGCTTTCGGCTGGCGAATTGGGCTGGAACGACCTGGTGCTGGGCCGCCGCGCCGTGAAGCTTTCCGCGGTTTCCGATCCGGTGCTGATCCGCGCCGATGCCACGCCGCTCTACACCTTAACCAGCGTGGTGGACGACCTGATTTGCGGCATCACGCATATCATGCGCGGCGAGGACCATGTGACGAATACCGGCGTGCAGCTGGATCTGCTGGCGGCGCTGGGCGGAAATCCGGGGGATGTTGCGCTGGCGCATCTGCCGCTGCTGGTGGATAGTGCGGGCGGCAAGCTTTCCAAGCGGCTGGATGCGCTTTCGCTGCGTTCGCTGCGGCACGATGGCATGGAGGCGGCGGCGATCGTGGCTTATCTGGCGCGGCTGGGCACGTCGCGGCCGCCGGAGATCGCGACTCTGCCGGCTTTGGCCGAAAGCTTCGATCTCGGAACTTTTTCGAAAGCCTCGCCGCGCTTCGATACAGCGCAGCTTTTGGCGCTGAACCGCGCGGTGCTGCACGGCGCGGATTGGGAGGCGGTGCGGGCGCGGCTGCCGGAAGGCGCCACCGAGGCATTTTGGCACGCGGTGCGCGGCAACCTGGATCTGCTGGGCGAGGCGCGCGGCTGGTGGCAGGTGGTGGCCGGCGAGATCGTGCCACCTTCGCTGGCCGAAGAGGCGGCGTTCCTGCGCGCGGCGGCCGCGCATCTGCCGCCGGAGCCCTGGGACGGGAACAGCTTTGCCGCTTGGGTGGGGGCGCTGAAATCGGCCAGTGGCCGCAGTGGAAAGGCCCTGTTCAAGCCGCTGCGCCTGGCGCTGACGGGTGAGGCGCATGGGCCGGAAATGGCGTCGCTGCTGCCGCTGATGGGAGCGGCGCGGGTGCGTCGGCGCCTGGAGCAGGCGGCGATCGCTTAGTTTGCGGCATACAGCGCCATGTTGTGGCGCTACTGACCATGAAGCTTTGCGGGAACCGGGTGCGCGCCCAGCGAAACCGCCCCCAAGACGGCGTGGCACGCGGGGTGCTATCTTCCGAACATGCCCAGGGTTTCGCCCCGGGCCCATTCCAGGGACGGCAGACATGAACTGGGACCTCGTTGTTATCTTCGCCTTCGTTTTGGCGTTCTTCGCGCTGCGCGCGCATTACCGGCAGCGGGAAGGGACCGCCGGCGGGCTTTCGGCGGGCGACCAATCAGCGCTTTCGGGTGCTATGGAGACGGCGCGCCGGCTGGAGCAGCGGGTGGAGACGCTGGAACGTTTGCTGGACGAGGACGCACCCGGTTGGCGCGCGAGGGCACGGGCATGAAGACCTGGATGGGCGGCGCGCTGGCCGCTGTGGCGCTGCTGGGCGCCGCCGCC
>CAXUEX010000214.1:0-3846 GCA_964250215.1 uncultured Acetobacteraceae bacterium
TCACACCGTTGTTGTAGTGCCGATGGTCGTTTACAGGAACGGAATGGCCGCCGATGATTGCGGCCGCGATTTCTGCCGCGACGCGCGCGAGTCGGCGCGTATCTTTGAACACCGAAGAATATTGCGTCCCTTTAATTATATTCCTGACTGCGTCGATCTCGCAATCCTGGCCGGTGACAACCGGCATCCGAGCCGCCCCCTGGCCGTAGCCGGATGCCTCGAGCGAGCTGATCACGCCGCGCGCGACCTCATCGTTCGGCGCCAGCACGCCTTCGAGGTCCCTCGCCGGATAGTAGGCGCTAATCAGATTGTCCATGCGCGCGTGAGCAAAATTGCTGTCCCAGCGCAACGTGGCGATGTCGCGCAATGTCGTTTGGCCGCTTCGCAAAATGAGCATGCCACTCTTGATCAGCGGCGCCAGCACCGACATTGCCCCGTCATACAGCACGTCCGCGTTGCCGTCATCCGGCGAGCCGCCGAACAATTCGACGGTGAAGGGCGGCTTCGCACCTGAGGCCGCAAGCCCTTGCAGCAGCGATCGCGCCTGCAGCACGCCGGTGGCGAAATTGTCGAAGGTGGCGAGATAGTCCACGTACGGTGTGTCCCGAATGAGCCGGTCATAGGAAATGACCGCTACATCGCGCGCCGCCGCGTCGGCCAGCGGGCCGGCCAGCGCCGCGTCGTCGACCGGCGCGATCACCAAGACCTTGTCGCCGGCGGCAATCATCGCCTCGATCTGTGCGATCTGCTGCACCACGTCGTTGTCGGCGTTGCGCAAATCGGCGCCGAGGCCGCGCGCCGCCAATTCGCGTGCGATGCTCGCGCCATCCGTTGTCCAGCGCGCCTCGGCGATGTTCGGCATGGCTATGCCAACCACAGGCGGCGGACCTGCGTGCGCAAGGCGCTGCGCGCCGCCCAGGGCCGCAGCAGCGAGCGCGATCAACCGGCAAATGCGGGCGCCGCGTGCTCGCGCACGTTTAGCAAGGAACCGGCCTTCGCACGCGCCTTGGCGCTTTACCTGCCCCACTCTCTCTGTCATCCAGGCTACCGCCAAAACGTCGATGTCTGCCGGCTAGCCCAGCGTGGATTGCGCAGGAAGTCAATCAATGACCCCGTCTAGCCACGATGATATCATTGCTCTGGTGGTAAGCGCGGGTTTTGGGCTTGCGCTGATGCTGGCGTTCGCCGCCGGGCGGATCATTCGGCGGCGGTTACCGCAGCATCATCGATCCCGAGAAATGGCCGACATGCTGCTTGCCGTCATCGCAATGCTGGTCACATTCTCGGCTATTGCGCTCGGGTTGATGCTTAATTCGTCGCTGGACCGGCTGCAGCATTTGAACACGCTGGTCAGCGCCCTCGCCGAGGATGTCGTACGCCTCGACGACACGCTGGTGCAGTATGGACGCGGTGGCCAACTGGCGCATGTCGCGGCAGCCAACTATATACGCCGGGAGGCGCTCGGCATCGGTGACCCGCGCTCCACCGAGCTGACCCGCGCGGCGCTACAACAGATCGAAGCCGTGATCGTGCGGCTGGAGCCGCCGGACGTTTATCATGAATCGGTTAAGCACGATGCGCTGGCGCGCTATGGCGACGTTGCCGACATCCGCTTTCGTTTGGTGGCGGAAGGTAGCAGGAGCTCCAACCTGCCCTTTGATCTGACGCTCGCCTTTTGGCTGGTGCTCACCTATTTCACGTTTGGCCTTAACACGGACGAGAACTTGTTCATCGTGCTGGCGCTGGCGCTATCGATGTGCGCGGTGGTGGCCGCCAGCTTTGTCATTCTCGATGCAGGCACGGCACTCGGCGGCCTCATTTCGGTGTCTCGCGACCCGCTCGATTTAGCGTTGGCGGCACTGTCGCACAAACCCATCTCAGGTCTGTGAAGCCAGCTCGAATGGTGAAGCTCAATGCGAAATGAGGGCAGCTTCAGCGGGCTGCCTCCCGCTGGGCGGACTGTCCCATCGGAGCCCGCGCCAAAACCTGCTTTCAAGCTTGTTGCGCATGTTGACTTTCGCGCCGCCGGCAACTCGGCTGCGTTCATCCGCTCGGGCTTCTCCCACGCAGAACCGACCCACACCTGGGCGCTGTTTCCACGGAGCGTCATTGCTTTTCCCGGGATCGAGCCGATGAAAAGCGGCTTCGTCGTCCTTCGCTGGGACTCAGTGTTCTTCCACCCACCCGACGGGCCCGGCTTGCACGTCGTCATCCGCGCGGCCGGCACGACGATCCTGGACGACTATATGAGGGAGGCGACAATCCTCGGCTTCGAGATTCCGGACGTTGCCGCGTGCCGGGACGGGTTCGACCTGACCGTCGAATACCCCGATGCGGTCCATCCGCAATCGGCCGGCCATGCCGAGGGAAGGCACCTTACGGCTTGGTACTCGGCGGCGTGGTTGGTCCGCGGTCCAGCACGGCAACGCGGCGCCCCGGACCGCGGCGAAGACGCGGCGATCCGCCAAACCCTCGCGGGGTTCGGCGCGCCGACGGAAGCACAGCGGATCGACTGGTCCGTCGCTGCGGCGCCCGGATGCGTCGCGACGGCCGTCGGCGCGAGCAAGGCCTCGGTCGTCTTCGTCGGGAACTGCTTGGCAGGCCTCCTCGCGAGCGGCCTGTCCTCAAACCGAAGCGCAACCGACCGCTTCTCGTTCGACGAGCTGCCACTCAACCTGAGATCAATCGACGGTCCGGATTCGCTCCGCCTGGTTTCGGACGCCGATTTCATCTTCGTGCAGGGCATCGTGCGCGGGGAGTTCGAGCGGGTTCGCGACCGGGTGCGTCCATGCTGCCGGGTCGTGCTTTACCCGGATGTGGTTCTTCGGAACGTTTGGCCGTTCCTCGAGGGCGAGGAACACGAGCGCATTCGCAAGGCACGCGAGGGGTCGCGGTTCATCCACGTCGACGCCGCGCTCGAACGCTTGAGGTCGATTGAAACGGATCCGCGGCGGCGGGTGGACGCCTACGCAGCCCTCGCGCACGGGCTGGAGGGAACGACCCAACGCAGCGCCGAGGCGCAGGGCCGGTTCCTCAAAGACATCGACCGCGCGATGGGGACCGGGACCGGCCGATTTATCGCCGACAACTTTGCCCGTAGGCGTCTCTTCCACGATTCGGTGCACCCTACCAGTGCGCTCGCGGCCGAGATGTGCCGCTCCGTGCTTCGCCGGCTGGGCGTGCCGAGCGACGGGGAACGGTTCGAGGTGACGGACGGCGCGGCCGCATACGTGGTGCCGGTGCATCCGATCATCGCCCAGCGTCTGGGTTTGGCCTGGGCCGGGAAGAAGACCCGGTTCCGCTACGGGAGCCTTGGCGAGGTCACGTGGCGGGAGTGGGCGGAGGCGTATGTCGAGGAATACGGTTGAGCGGACAGCCGCCCGGGACAACCGCTCGCAACCAAGAGTGCTAGAATCAACGCGGCAATCACCCCCAGGTTGACACTCTTCGATCGACCTCAATACAATTTCGGCATCGAACATGGAGGAACGATGTCCGACGATAAAGCGCCAGATGCAGACCACACCGTCATTCGCCAGGTTAAACGGATGTTCGAGCCGTCTGTGCGGTTCGCCATCGAGGCGGCAGTGAGGGCGAGCGAGCTGGGCGACGAACGCGGCGTCCGCCGCTGGCTGACGCTATGCGAGGATATATTAGGTGCGTCGCAAGCTGTGGAGGGCTGGGCGGCGGAGACGGCCGCCGCCCTCCAACTGCCAGCACCGCCGCTGAGAAAACGTAGGCCGACGGTTGTTCCGCGCCGGCGGCGTTTGTGGTGAAGGAGCATTTCAGGGAAGCGCCAGCCGAGTCCCGCGCGAATTGCCAGCGAACCGAATTGGAGCGATAATC
>CAXUEX010000215.1:0-3826 GCA_964250215.1 uncultured Acetobacteraceae bacterium
GCGGCACGCGTCCTTTACCGCCACTGACCGCGGTGGCACGATGGTGCGCTAAGAGAGCGCCGATTACGTAACGATCTTAATGGTTGCTACGGCGCCACGCGGGCTGTGAAATCCACTGGCGCTTTTATGGCGGGGTGAAGATTTATGCCGACGGTTTCGTCGGGGTTTGGCCATGCGGATAGCGGAGAAGCAGGGGCGCTTTCTGGGGCTGATGCTGCGGCTCTCGGCCGTGGTGCTGGCGGCTTATCTGGGAACGTATGTTGTGCGCGGCGTGGAGTTGCTGATTTGCAGTGCGGCGCATGTGGAGCCGCCGCGCTGGGTGAAGGCGGAGCGGCCGAGCGTGGCGCGGCCTTTGCGGTGAAGCTTCGGGCGGTTCAGCCGAGCCCGTGCTGGCGGAACCAGTCCAGTGCCATCGACCAGGCCTGCTTGGCGGCGGCCGCGTTGTAGCTATCGCGGTAATCGGCGTGGAAGCCGTGGCCGGCTTCGGGAAACACCTTGATCTCCACTGTCTGGCCGGCGGCGCGGGCTTTTTCGGCGGCTTGCTGCACGCTGGATTGCGGGATGCTTTCGTCGCTTCCGCCATACAGGCCGAGCAGCGGGCATTTCAGTTGCGCGGCCATATCGAGCGGCGTGCGCGGCTGGATCGGGGAGGTTTCGCCGGCGACAGGGCCGTAGAACGCGACCGCGGCGCGGAGATGCGGATTGTGCTCGGCATAGAGCCAGGTGTCGCGGCCGCCACGGCAGAAGCCGAGCACGCCCAGGCGCGCGGGATCGCCGCCGTTGGCCGCGGCCCAGGCGGCGGTGGCATCGAGATCGGCGAGCAGCGTGGCGTCGGGGGCTTTGAGGATCACGTGGGTGACGATTTCCTGGGGGTCGTGCATCGTCGATAGGTCGGCAATCCGCGCATAGAGTTCCGGAGCGACCGCGAAATAGCCTTGTTTCGCGAGGCGGCGGCAGACATCCTGGATGTATTCGTGGACGCCGAAGATTTCCTCGATGACGAGGATGGTGGGATGCGGGCCGGGCGCGGCGGGGCGGGCGGCATAGGCGGGGAGATGGCCGCCGGCGACCGAAATTTGTTGCGCGCCGGCGATCAAGCCCGCGGAATCGGTATGGATCGGTGCGGCTTCGGCGCGGCGGACCGCGAGGGTGAAGCCGGTCATCAGCGTGGTGGCGACGAAGCCGCGGCGTTGCATTGCGTATCTCCTAAGCGTGGGCCATGGCGGCTTGCAGGTTTTCGTCGATCTGCGTGAGGAAATCCTCGGTGTGCAGATAGGGTTCCTCGGGGCCGATGAGCACGGCGAGATCCTTGGTCATCCGGCCGCTCTCTACCGTTTCGATGCACACGCGTTCGAGCACTTCGGCGAAGCGCGTGACATCGGGCGTTTCGTCGAAGCGGCCGCGATAGATCAGGCCGCGTGTCCAGGCGAATATCGAGGCGATCGGGTTGGTGCTCGTGGGTCGGCCTTTCTGGTGTTCGCGAAAATGCCGCGTGACGGTGCCGTGCGCGGCTTCGGCTTCCACGGTGCGGCCATCGGGGCTCATCAGCACGCTGGTCATGAGCCCGAGCGAGCCGAAGCCCTGGGCCACGGTGTCGCTCTGCACGTCGCCATCGTAGTTCTTGCAGGCCCAGATGTAGCCGCCGGACCATTTCATTGCGCAAGCAACCATGTCGTCGATCAGCCGGTGTTCGTAATGCAACCCGTGGGCGGCGAATTCGGCGCGGAACTCGGCATCGTAGATTTCCTGGAAGATGTCCTTGAACGTGCCATCATAGGCTTTCAGGATCGTGTTCTTGGTGGAAAGATAGACGGGATAGTTTCGCGCCAGGCCGTAATTGAAGCTGGCGCGAGCGAAACCTTCGATCGAGGCGCGGGTGTTGTGGATGGCGAGTGCGATGCCGGGGCCGGTGAACTCGTGCACCTCCATGCGGATTTCCTCGCCGCCATCCGCCGGTTCGTAAAGCAGCGTGACGCGGCCGGGCCCGGGGATTCTGGCTTCCACCGCGCGGTAGATGTCGCCATAGGCGTGGCGGCCGATGACGATCGGCTGATTCCAGTGCGGCACCAGGCGCGGCACGTTGCGGCAGATGATCGGCTCCCGGAATATCGTGCCATCAAGGATGTTGCGGATGGTGCCATTTGGGCTGCGCCACATGCGTTTCAGGCCGAATTCGCGCACGCGGGCCTCATCCGGCGTAATGGTGGCGCATTTCACGCCGACGCCGTATTGCTTGATGGCGTGCGCGGCTTCGATTGTGACGCGATCGTCGGTGGCGTCGCGGTGTTCTATGCCGAGATCGAAACAGGCGAGTTCAATATCGAGATAGGGCAGGATCAGCTTCTGCTTGATGAAGCCCCAGATGATGCGGGTCATCTCATCGCCGTCGAGTTCGACGACGGGCGTTTTCACGCGGATTTTGGCCATGCGTGCCTCGGGCTGGTTTTCGGCTGGTTTGCACGGAAGCGGGGTGGCGCGCCAGCGGGGCGATTCACAGCTCTGTCATCGGATAGCCGAATAGCCGGAAATCGTCGTGGTAGAGTTCGTTGATGCGAGAGATGCCGCGGGGTTCGAGATAGGTCTGCTTCGCCGCGGGCAGCGCCTTGGTGTTGCGCTGGCGCTGGCCGCCGATGGTTGCCGCAAGATCGGGGCGGAGCACGGCGAGGCGGTCGATCTCGGTTTCCCAGGCCTCGATGCGAAGCACCAGGTCGGCGTGGCACTTGCTGTCGAGATAGACCATGTCGCATTGCCGCACCAGGTGGCGGTTCGGCACGGAATGGCCGACCCCCCGCCCGATGCGGCCGAAGCCTTGCACGTCGGGCTCGCTCAGGGCGGCGTAGAAATCGTTGAGCAAGCGGCGGTATTCGGCGATCCTTTCCGGGTCGCCGCTTTGCGCGAGCGCGGCCACATCGCGCCGGTCATGCGCCTGATTGAATGCGGAGACTGCGCGGGCATAGGGATCGCGCACGAAAACAAAACTGAAATATTCAGCCATCCGGGCAAAGTGTTCGGGGAAGAGTTGGCGGAACAGTCCGAGCGGCATGTGCTCCTTGGAGGTGGAGTTCCGATCGAAGCGCGCGCGCCCCCAGAACAGCAGGCCCGTGGTATCGAACGGTTCCAGCGATTTGCGGATGGTCATGCCGCCGCATTTCGGATTGTGCAGGAACACGAATTTGTGCGTGTCGCTGAAGATCATGGAACGGGGTCTGAAGCCCGCGACCCCAATGGGTCAAGGGCGGGGCGCTTGGCTTCCTTGTGCTTGCCTTGTGCCCCGCGGTTGCCATGCGTCGGCGTGGCATACGGGCGACACTTGGCGGATGGACGGTGGCCGCTTGCGGTTCCGGGGCGGGCTGTTGCGGTTTGTTCCTTGTTGCGACTCCGGCAGCCGACGCAAGCTGCGCGGCATGATGTAGCCGACCCGCACGCATGGGATTGCCGCAACCGATCGGAAGGACGCCGCCATGACAGGTCCTGCCCAATTCGCAACGGTGGCCGAGGCCGCCCCCGATCGGGCGGCGGCGATCGCGGCGATGGCGCAGCGATTGGCGGCGGCGGGGCCGCGGATGCGGCAGCGGATGGCACGGCCGGCAGCAGATGGCGTGGGCTGGTGGGGCGAGGCGGCGGCGCCGGTTCCGACGGAGATGGCTGGGTTTTCCGAAGCCCCTGGCGATGCGGAGAAGATGGCTCCAGCGCCGATCCCCTGGGCGCGGATTGCCTTGCTGGCACGGCGGGGCGTGTTGCTGGCGGCCGCGGCGTGCTGCGGGTTTGGCGTGGTGTATGCCGGGATGACGGTGAATTTGGCGCGCGGGCCGGCGCGGGTGGTGGC
>CAXUEX010000216.1:0-3797 GCA_964250215.1 uncultured Acetobacteraceae bacterium
GGCGTGCCGCCGGCGCCGAACCGGGCGCCGATACCCTTCAGCAGCATCTCGGCGAAGAAGTTGTCCGACGGGGCGTTCGTCCACTTGATCAGCGTCGAGATCCGCGGTGACTGGACCGTGGCAAGCAGCTGTGCGGTAGCAGGCGTGTGACCGGTGCTGATCTGGGTGGCGCCCGAGACCCTGACGCCGTCGGCCTTCAGGACCGAGGCGAACGCCCCGGTGCTGAACAACGCCGGGCGGGTCTGGAACGCCGTGCCGGCCTCGTCGGTGAATCCCCGGTCGTAGCTCAGCCCGCTCAGCTCGCCCTCGACCTCGCTGGAGAGCTGGTTGCTGCTCGCGGGGGTTCCGCGATCCGAGTCGAAATACGATTCGTCCCCGATCAGGTTGCCGTGGACAGCGGTGATCCCCGTGCTGCGGAGCAGGCGCCGGACGAGCCGCTCGAGCGTCGCCCCGCCGCCGTAGGCATAGGCGTCGTAGGCAGTGGAGCCGAACGTCGGGTCACCGCCGCCTTTCAGGTACAGGTTGCCGTCCCACTTCGTGCCGTCGAGGGTGCCCGTGCCGTAGACCTCGGTGTGGACCGTGGCGTTCGGCCCGAAGCGCAGCAGGGCGGTCGAGGTGGTGTAGAGCTTCTCCTCCCAGGCCGGCAGGCGACGCCAGATGCGCAGATCGTCCGGCGTGCCAGAGCCGCCGCCCAGCGCCTGCAATACGGCCGGCGCCCAAGGCCAATGCGCGCGGCCCATCCGCTCGGCGATGCCGGCCGCATGCGCATGCGCCGGCAGGTCGCGCGCCGCACTCAGCCGCTGCAGCAGCGCGGCGGCGATTTCGGGCAACACCGCCGCCTCGTCCTCCAGCGAACGCGGCGGCGGCAGATTCAGGAATCGCGCAAGCCCGGAAGCCGTCGGCGGCACCAGCCGGGCCGGGCAGACAAAGGCGAACAGCTCCAGCAGATCGAAGGCGTCCGACCGCGGCTGCCCGCCAAGCCGCCGCCACGTCGCCGGCGCGTGCACCAACAGCGGCGGCTTCTCGTCCGCAAGCCGCGCCACCGCATCCGGTGCAGCCAGCGTCAGCAGCTCGCCATACGCGGTCAGGATCGCGGCGCGGCCATGGGCAGCGGCGATGGCCGGGCGATTCATAGGCCGGATTTAGAGCGGTTCACGTTCAACGGGAACCGCTCTACCTTGGCGGCATGTCCGAAACCGCGTTGCCCAAAGCCTGGCCGTTCGAGGAGGCACAGAAGATCGCGCAGCGCGCCGCCCAGTTCGGCACCGGCAGCGTGCTGTTCGAAACCGGGTACGGCCCCTCCGGCCTGCCGCATATCGGCACGTTCGGCGAGGTGGCGCGCACCACCTGGGTCCGCCACGCCTATCACACGCTCACCGGCAAGCCCTCGCGCCTGCTCGCCTATTCCGACGATATGGACGGGTTGCGCAAAGTTCCCGAAAACGTGCCGGACCAGGCCATGCTGCGGCAGCATCTCGGCAAGCCGCTCACGCGCATCCCCGATCCGTTCGGCACGCACGAAAGTTTCGGGCATCATAACAACGCCCGGCTGCGCGGCTTCCTCGACAGTTTCGGCTTCGATTACGAATTCGGCTCCTCCAGCGCCTATTATGCCGACGGCCGGTTCGATGCCGCGCTGCGCCGCGTGCTGGAGTGCCACGACGAAATCGTCGCCGTGATCCTGCCCACGCTGGGCCCGGAGCGGCGCGCTACCTATTCGCCGATCTTGCCGCTGCATCCGCGCACCGGCGTGGTGATGCAGGTGGCGCTCGACGGCGTCGATCCGGCCGCCGCCACGGTGATCTGGCACGACGAAACCGGCGAGCGCTTCGAAACCAGCGTGCTCGGCGGCGGCGCGAAATGTCAGTGGAAGGCCGATTGGGCCATGCGCTGGTTCGCGCTCGGCGTCGATTACGAAATGTCGGGCAAGGATCTCATCGATTCGGTGAAGCTCTCCACGCAGGTATGCCGCATTCTGGGCGCCCGCCCGCCGATCGGCTTCACCTACGAACTGTTCCTCGACGAACACGGCCAGAAGATCAGCAAAAGCCGCGGCAACGGGTTGTCGGTGGAGGAATGGCTGCGCTACGCGCCACCCGAAAGCCTGGCGCAATTCATGTACAACCAGCCGCACCGTGCCAAGCGCCTGTTCTTCGACGTCATTCCGCGCGCCGCCGACGAATACGTGGCCAACGTGGCTCGCGCCCGCATCGAGGATGCGGCGGCGGCGCAGGCCAATCCCGCCTGGCACATCCACAACGGATACGTCCCCGACAACGCTGGCAGCCCGATCGGCTTCGGCATGTTGCTCAATCTCGCAAGTGTCGTGAACGCGGAGCGCGCCGAAATGCTGTGGGGCTTCATCCGCCGCTATACCCCCGCGGCAACGCCGGAGACCGAGCCATATCTCGCTCGGCTCGTGGAGCATGCGGTGGCCTATTATCGTGACTTCGTACGCCCCCGGAAGAAATTCCGCGCGCCCGATGCGATCGAACGCGCGGCGCTGGCCGATCTGGCCGAGACGCTGCGCGGCATGGAACCGGATACGCCAGCCGAAGCGGTGCAGACGGCGGTTTACGAAGTGGGCAAGCGGCACCCCTTCGCCGCCCTGAAGAATTGGTTCGGCTGCCTCTACCAGGTGCTGCTAGGCCAGGATGAAGGCCCGCGTTTCGGCGGTTTCGTGGCGCTCTACGGTGTGCGCGAAACCGTCGCGCTGATCGAAACGTCGCTCGTGACCCACCCCGCCGAAAGCGCCGCGTAGATGATGCGCCGCCGGGTTGCCGCATGAACCCGTTGCTGAAACGCTGGCTGCGCAACCTGCCCGCGCTGCTCGGCGGCCTGTTGCTGATCGGCGCCGTCTATGTCGTGCAGCGCGAATTCCGCCACCTCAACGTGCGCGATGTCGGCCGCGCGCTGCACGCCATGCCGCCCTGGCGCCTGTGGCTCGCCGCCGGACTCACGGTGGCGTCCTACGGCGTGCTCACCTTCTACGATCGCATGGCGCAGGTCTATGCCGGCCACCGCGTCACCTATCTGCGCACCGCCTTTGCCTCCTTCTGCGCCTATGCGCTTGCCCATAATATCGGTTTCGCCGCCGTATCGGGCGCCGCGGTGCGCTATCGGCTCTACGCCCATTGGGGGCTCACGCCGGCGCAGATCGGCCGAGTCATCGCGTTCTGCAGCCTCACCTTCGGGCTCGGCGGCATGTCGCTGGGTGGCGCCATTCTCCTCGGCGAGCCGGGGGCGATGGATTTCACGCACCTGCCGCGATGGGGGCTGTATCTCGCGGGCAGCCTGATGTGGCTGGTGGTCGGCGGCTACGTGCTCGTCGCCTCCCGCTTCCCCCGCCTGCGCCCATTCGGTCGGGTGATCGATTTGCCGGCGCCGCGCATGGCGGTGGCGCAGGTGGCGCTGGCCACCGCGGATGTGGGCGTCACGGCCGCGATCTTCTTCGCGCTGCTGCCGGCCGCGCACGGGCTTACGTTCGCGCGCTTCCTCGCCGTCTATCTCAGCGCCTACGCGGCGGGGCTTGTGGCCAATGTCCCCGGCGGCCTCGGCGTGTTCGATGCCGGCATGTTGCTGGGGCTTTCGGAATACCTGCCGGCGCCGGTAGTGCTCTCGGCGATGTTCGTCTTCCGGCTATACTATTATATTGTGCCGCTGTTCCTGGCCGGCGCGCTGTTCGCCGGCAACGAAGTGGCGATGCGCAGCCCCGCGCTGCCGCCCGGCGCGCCCCGGCCGCGCTGGAGCGAGCCCGATCTGGCGGTGGCCGCCAGCACCGGCGGGGGGGGCGGGGG
>CAXUEX010000217.1:0-3769 GCA_964250215.1 uncultured Acetobacteraceae bacterium
CCCGCGGCCAGCGCCTCCAGCATGGCCATGGCGCCAGGCGCGCCGCCCTTCCGCTTGCGGCCGCCGCGGTCGGTGGAACCGTGCAGCGGGCGCAGGCCGAAACCGGCCAGAACGCGGCCCAGGAAACGCCCGTCGCGATGCCGGCTGACCAGGATGGATGCCCGCCGCGCCGGCACGATGGCCTGGGCGCGGCGCCACAGAATGGGCACGGCGGGCAGGCATTCGTGCCACAGCGCCACCACCATGCCGCCGCCCTCCGCCACCGCCCGGATTTCGCGCTCGCCCTCGATGCGCCAGCGCGTGCTGGCGAGCGCGAAACGCAGATAGGCGCCGAGCCACGCGGCGGCCACGCCGGCCAGCCTTTCGCGGCTCAGCAGCCGCTCCAACGGCCGCTTTCCCGAATGGCCGTCAGGCGAGGAAGCCGACAATCCGTTCCGCCTCAGCCACGATCGGTTCGGCGAGCGCCCGCGCCCGCGCCGCCCCCTCGTGCAGCAGCCGATCCAGCGCCGCCGGATCTTCCAGCCACGCCCGCGTGCGCAAGGCAATCGGTTCCAGTACCGAAACTGCCTGCGCGGTCAGCGCCGCCTTGAATTTCCCGAAGCCTTGGCCGCCATGTTCGGCCAGCACCGCTGCCGGCGTGCTGCCCGCGAGCGCGGCGTAAATCCCCACCAGGTTGCGCGCTTCCGGCCGGTCGGCCAGCCCCGCCGGGGTTTCCGGCAGCGGCTGCGGATCGGTCTTCGCCCGGCGGATCTTCTGCGCGATCGCATCGGCATCGTCGGTGAGATGGATCCGGCTCTGGTCCGAGGGATCGGATTTCGACATCTTTTTCAGCCCGTCGCGCAGGCTCATCACGCGCGTCGCGGTGCCCACGATCACCGGCTCGATGCGTGGGAAGAAATCGACGCCGTAATCGTGGTTGAACTTCTCCGCGATGTCGTTGGCGAGTTCCAGGTGCTGGCGCTGATCGTCGCCCACCGGCACGCGCGTGGCGTGATAGGCGTGAATATCGGCCGCCATCAGGTTCGGATAAACATAGAGTCCGGCCGAGGCGGCTTCCCGGTCGCTCCCCGCCTTGTCCTTGAACTGCGTCATGCGGTTCAGCCAGCCCAGCCGGGCGATGCAGTTGAAAATCCAGGCGAGCCGCGCGTGCGCCGGCACCGCGCTTTGCAGGAACAGCGTGGCGCGCCCCGGATCGATGCCGCAAGCCAGCACGGCAGCCGCCATCTCGCGCGTTTGCGCGCGGAGCTGCGCCGGCTCCTGAAACACGGTGATAGCATGCAGATCGACCACGCAGAACAGGCATTCGTGCCCATCCTGCAGCGCCACCCAGTTCCGGATGGCGCCGAGATAATTCCCGAGCGTGGGGACGCCTGAAGGCTGAATACCGGAAAAGACCCGAACCATGCGAGCAGCTTTCGAAGCGATACGCTAATGCAGCTTTACGGTCGGAGTCGGCCGATCCCCCAGAAACCACCCGCGCACCGTCCGCCAGCTGCCATGCAGCGCCGCCTGATGCATCTGGTACAATGACCGGTACATCAGCCGCGCCACCGCGCCCTCGATGAAGAACGCACGGCCGATGATGAAACCCATCAGGTTGCCCACCGTGCTGTAGCCGCCCAGCGACACGAGCGAGCCGAAATCGCGATAGCGGAACTCCCCGAGCTTCTCGCCACCCAACCGTGCGCGCATCTGTTGCAGCATGAAATCGGCCTGCTGGTGCGCCGCCTGGGCGCGCGGCGGCACGAAATTCGGATAACCCTCCTGCGCGAACGCCGCGCAATCGCCGATCGCGAAAATCGCATCGTCGCGCGTGGCCTGCAGCGTCGGCCGCACCACGAGCTGGTTCGTAAGCGTGGTTTCCAGGCCGCCGATTTCGCGCAGGAAGTCGGGTGCTTTCACGCCGGCCGACCAGATCACCAGCCCGCACGGAATCGTTTCACCGGAAGCAAGGCGCACCCCGTCCGCCAACACCTCCGCCACTCGCGCGCCGGTGCGCAGCTCCACGCCCAGACCCCGCAATATCTGCGCCGTGGAATCCGAAATGCGCGGCGGCAGCGCCGGCAGGATACGGTCGGCCGCTTCGATCAGCACGATCCGGATATCGCGGTCCGGATCGATCGTATCCAAGCCGTAGGCGGCGATCTCGCGCGCCGTGCGGTGCAATTCCGCGGCCAGTTCCGTGCCGGTGGCGCCGGCGCCGATGATGGCCACGTGCAATTCCCCGGCTGCAAGCGGCGTGCCGCGATGATGCGCGCGCAGCAGCGCATTCACCAGCCGCCGGTTGAAGCGGCTGGCCTGCTCCGGCGTTTCCAGCGGCACCGCGTATTCCGCAGCGCCCGGCGTGCCGAAATCGTTCGTGATGCTGCCCACCGCAATAATCAGCGTATCGTAGCCCAGCGTGCCGGCCGGCGTGATTTCCCGTCCTTCCTCGTCATTCGCCGCCGCCAGCGCAATGGTTCTGCTGTCCCGATCCAGCCCGGTCATTTCGCCGAAACGGAAGCGGAAATGGTGCCAGTGCGCCTGTGCCAGGTAGTTCAGCTCGTGCTGTGATCGGCGCAGGCTGCCGGCGGCAATCGCGTGCAGCAGCGGCTTCCAGATATGCGTCCGCGACCGGTCCACGAGTGTGACGTGCGCGGCTCCGCTCCGGCCATAGCGGTCGCCGAGCCTGGTGGCGAGTTCGAGCCCGCCGGCGCCGCCGCCGACGACCACGATATGATGCGGTTCTGCCATGTCGGCCGAGGCATTACCGCGAAGCCCGGCCCGAGGAAACCGGCCGCGTTAGCAGCGCGCCAACCGTTTTGCGCCAGAATGAGGCAATGGCGCATTTTCTGGCGGTTTCGGTGGCGTTGAACCTGGCCCTGCTCGCGGCCTGGGCGCGGCAGGGCGCGCGCGCCCGCTTCTGCCGGGCTGAGCTAGCGCAGGCGCGCCGCGCGCATGGCGGAGCGGTGCGCGTGGCAAGGCTGGCGGCCGGAGAGCTGCGCGGCCAGGCCCTGGCATTGGCCGGCCGCGGCGAAAGCTCGGGCCGGCTCCTCACCTTGGCCGAAAGCCTTATCGAGCAGACGCAGGCGCCCGGCCAGGTGCGCTTGGAGGCGGCGCCGGTCGCCGTGGGCGAGCTGCTGGATTTCGCCGTCGCGCAAGTCACCGCCGATCTCGCCCCCGGCCAGCGCGCCTGGCGGCTGGCCCCGGATCTGGCCGAAAGGCGCGTGCTGGCCGACCGGCGCGCCCTCCACCAGGTGCTGGTCCGCGTGTTGAGCGCGGCCGCATTGGCCACGCGCGAGGGCGACTGGATTGACGTCGCCGCCGTCCCCTGTGCCTCGGGCTGGACGCTCGCCATCGAGGATGAAGGGCTCGGCTTGCCGATCACCGAAACCGAAGCCGGCGGTCCCGAAAGCCGCGGCCTCGGCCTGGGCCTCACCCTAGCGCGCGAGCTGATGCAGGCGCATGGCGGCGCGCTGCTGCTGGAGAGCGCCCAGGGCGTTGGCACAAGGGCGCTGCTCGTGTTTCCGGCGGAGCGGGTGCTAGATGAAACGAGCGCCTGATTTCCCTCCAGGTTCTGGTGAGTGCGGCCTGGTAATGCGCTACCCCCAATCGCTGAACGACCCGAAATCAGTGGCCCCTGAATATTGCGGATCCGGCGCAGGTTCGGCGGAGCTTCGTGCGGATGCTGGCGGGGATCATCCGGAACAATCACAACCCCGGTTCGGACACGCGAAAAAACGCTTGACAATGTTCCCGTTTTGTTCGATATTCCCGCCGTGCCCAACCC
>CAXUEX010000218.1:0-3753 GCA_964250215.1 uncultured Acetobacteraceae bacterium
ATTGTTTTGTCGAGCAACTTCATCGGCGCGCTGACGCGATGTGTGCCGATGTTGCTCTAGAGCGTGACCGGCTCGGATTGAATCGGATATCGGTGCCGGTCACGCTCTAGCTCTTTGTTTTGACGAGCAACTTCATCGGCGCGCTGACGCGGTGTGTGCCGATGTTGCTCTAGAGCGTGACCGGCTCGGATTGAATCGGATATCGGTGCCGGTCACGCTCTAGGCCATTGTTTTGTCGAGCAACTTTATCGGCGCGCGGACGCGGTGTGTGCCGATGTTGCTCTAAGTGATGAAGTTCGACGCGGTGATGCCGGTTGTTTGCCAGAACACAATCTTTGAATTGTCGCTGAGCGTAATGACCGTGCTGCCGCCGATGATCTGCTCGGATTGCAGCGCCTGCTGCACGGCATCGGGCGCGAAGCCGGTGAGTTGCAGCCGATCGCTGGCGACGTTGAAGCCGTTGACGCCCGTGGTGCCGCCGCCGAACGTGGTGACGAAATCGAGCTGCAGGTAGCCGCTGCCGGCGAAAACGTTTTCGGTGCCGATATTGCCATATACCGTATCGGCGCCGCCGTTCCCAACAAACGTGTCGTTGCCCAGGCCACCCTCAACCGTGGTGTTGCCGCCGCTGGCGCCGAAAAACAGGTTGTTGCCGGTGGCCGATCCGCCGTTCAGTGTGGTGTTGCCGCCGCCGGCGATCAGCACGTTTGCCGCACTATTGTTCGCGATCAGCATGGCGCCCGCGCCGCCGCCCACGAGCGTGGCCGGCCCGCTGCCGGTGCGCAGCACGTCCCCACTATTGTTGCCGGCAAATATCGTATCGCCGCCGGATCCGGCAGTGGCGTTCAGCAATCCGCTACCGCCATAGACGACGCTTCCTTTGCTGCCTCCCGTGAAATCGACCGACGAGGCGTTCCACGCGTAAATTGTATCGCCACCAGAACCGCCGATGAGGTTCAACGCCCCGGAGCCGCCGTAGATTACGCTGCCGGCGGCGCCGCCGGTGAATTGCAGCGAGGCTGCGTTGCTGGCGAAGACGACGAGCCCGCCGCCGCCGCCGGAAATGGTGTCGTTCCCGCTGGCGCCGACGACGACCAGGCGATTCTGGGCTTGTTCGGTAACCAGCGCGCCGCCGGCGAGAAAGACCGCGCCCGTGCCGGCGCTGCCAGCGTGATCCAATTGCAGCGTGGCGCCGTTATCGACGACGCTGCCGCCGGAATAGAGATTGCTGCTGCCGCTGAGCTCGACCGTGCCGCCTTGAACGTTGATGAGCCCGTCGGCTTTGCCGGCGACGCCGATGGCGCCGGCGATGTTCAGCGTGGTGCCGGGATCGGCCGCGGCGTAGAGCACCGCGCCGGCCTTCTGGAATGCGACGCTTTCGCCGACGCCGAGCGAGGCCGCTCCCTGCACGGCCGAAAGGTCGATCGAGCCATTGCCGGCGAGCGTGAGCGTGCCGCCGATCTTTGCCGTGGTGTCGAGCTTGAGCAAGCCGTTGTCGTTCAGCAGGATGTTGCCGGAGAACGTGCCGCCATCGAAAACCTGCAGCTGGTTTGCGTTCACCTGTGCACTTGTCTGCCAGAACGCAGTGCCGCCATCGACCAGTGCGACATCCACCACAGCGCCAAGATCGCTGAGGCTCCCCTGCACTTCCAGCGTCGAGGTGGGGGAGAAATCCACCAGCAGGCTCACCAGAAAGCTCGAATTCGGATCGATCGTGACGTAGCTGCCACTGGCGCCAACCAGGGCCTGGGTGGCGATCGATCCGTCGAACGTCACGTTGCCGGCCGTAACGTCCACATTGGCGACCGTGCCGCCGCCGGTGACGGTGTAGAGCTCGTTCAGCCCGAAGGTCACGCTATCGCTGGCGCCCGGAACCTTGTTGCCGCTCCAGTCGCCGGGCGTGTTCCAGTCGCCATTGCCGCCGGCGCCGCCCTTCCAGTTGACGTTGGCCATACCCGCCCTCCCGCATTATCGTTAACGTAAAGGGAACGCTGACGGCCGGGCTTCGTCAAGCCAGCAATCTGGGAGCCGGCCGGTTCAGCGATCGCCCATGCCGAACAGGGCCGCCGCGCGGGCCACCACCTTCGCGCGATACCCCAGGTTCAGCGGCACGGTGTGCGAGTGGTAGTCGCCCACCGCCTGCATCAGGTCGCCACGCGACTCGTTCAGGTAGGTGCGCAGGATCAGGCCGGCGGCGGCGATGTTGAAGCACGCATCATTGGTCAGGCGGGCGGCGGTGGGGCCAGGCTGGGCGTGGATGAAGGCCGCGATCGGCTGCACCCAGCGCGTGTTGATCTGCATCACGCCGAGATCGGCGGAGCGGTCGGTATTGATGTGCAGCGCGCCAGGCCAGCCGCCCTCCACCGCCTGGATGCTGGGCAGCACGCGGGGCGGCAGGCGATACACGTGCGCGGTGGCGATCATGCAGGCGAGATAAGGCAGCATGGCGGGGCGGCAGATCAGCACATCGGCGGGCGGGTTGCGAGAGGTTCATGCGCCGGGTGCTTGCGGACGGCAGCGGCCCGGCGGCAAACAGGGTGGACATGACCGAGGGTGACCATGAGCGATCGCAAGGTTCGATCCGAAAGCCGGGACCAGGGTTTCACGCTGCTGGAGCTGCTGGTGGTGATCGCGATCCTGGGGCTGCTGGCGGCGCTGGTGGGGCCGCGGCTGTTCAATATCCTGGGCTCGACGAAGACGAAGCTGGCGACGCAGCAGATCGAGAATATTGGCGGCTCGCTCGATCTGTATAAGCTCGACGTCGGCAGCTACCCCACCTCCGAGCAGGGATTGGCGGCGCTGGTGGATAAGCCGAGCGACGTGGAGACCTGGAATGGGCCGTATACGAAGAGCGGCGGGGTGCCCAAGGACCCTTGGGACCACGCGTGGATCTACCACAACCCCTCCAGCCGGTCGGGACATGATTACGATCTTTGCTCTCCGGGGCCGAGCGGGCAGGGATCGGAGCCGGGCCAGGGCGATACGATCTGCAACCCTTAGAGCGTGACCGGTTCTGATTGAATCGGACATCGGTGCCGGTCACGCTCTAGCTCTTTGTTTTGACGAGCAACTTCATCGGCGCGCTGACGCGGTGTGTGCCGATGTTGCTCTAGCGTTATTTAAGCTAAGCCGACTTGGGAAACGCCGCCGCGGTTGCGCAGACAGCCGCCGATTATCAATAAGCCGGCGGCACCGGAAGCGTATCGATGTAATTCGTTCCGTTCCAAACCCAGCGGTCTTTCTTGTGCACCAGCAGATCATGCATGCCGCGATGCGTGCCGGGCAGCACGTGGATCGGGCCGCTCACGGAATCGAGCACCTTGGCCCAGCCGCCGCCACGCTTGACATAGACCGAGGTGGAGCACCCGGCCGAGCCGCACAGGCTCGCCGATTGCACCTGCACGAACAACGCGGCCGGGCCGGCGCCCAGTCTTGCCGAACCCACCAGAACCAGCGGCGCCTCGCCGGCGTGGCGGGCGGCATGGATGTCGTGCGCCATCAAGGTTCGCGCCGTGCTCTCCAACGCGCTGCCGGGTTGCGCCGTGAGACGCACTTCGGCGCCGCGCGCCGCCGCCGCGATCGCCCCGTGCGGCGCCGCCGCGGGCAGCAGCAGCAATCCGAGAACCCAGCTACGCGCGTTCATGCTGTTCCCACCGCAAGGCGGCCTCGGTCAGCCGGGTTTCGTTGCGTTTTACGAAATAGATCGCCACGCCCACCGCCACCACGGCGATCACCCCGATCGCGATACCGAGC
>CAXUEX010000219.1:0-3738 GCA_964250215.1 uncultured Acetobacteraceae bacterium
CCCTTTGACGCCCGGATTGCCCCCCTTACATGGCTGGCCACGATATCGAATGTCAGCCGTCCCCCTCCCTTTGACGCCCGGATTGCCCCCCTTACATGGGGAAGATGTTTCCCGACAGGATGATCGGCATGGATTTGCACCAGCCCGCCCACGCGCCCGACGGGGTTCTGACGGCCGCGCGCCCGGGCGGCACGCTGCCGGAATGGGACCTTTCCGATCTGTATGCGTCGCCCGGGGACCCGGCGATCACGACCGATCTGGCGCGGGCGGAGGCGGATGCGCGGGCGTTTTCGGCCGAGCATGCGGGCAAGCTGGCGGGCATGGGCGGCGCGGCGCTGGCGGCGGCCATGGCACGCTATGAGGCGATCGACGAGGCACTGGGGCGCGTTGTTTCTTACGCGCAATTGCTGTTCAGCGCCGACAGCAGCGATGCGGCGGCGGGCCAGTTCTATCAACGAATGATGGAGCGGGTGACGGATATCAGTTCGGCCACGCTGTTCTTCCGGCTGGAGCTGAACAAGCTGGAAGATGCGGTTCTGGAACAGAAGCTGCCCGATCCGGCATTTGCGATCTGGCGGCCCTATCTGCGCGATTTGCGGGTGTATCGGCCGCACCAGCTATCGGATGAGCTGGAGCGGTTTCTGCACGAGCGCGAGGTGACGGGGCGCGCGGCGTGGAGCCGGCTGTTCGACGAAACCATTGCCGGCATGCGCGTGGATGTGCGCGGCGAGGCGATGACGGTGAGCGCCGCGCTGAACCTGCTTTCCGACCATGATCGAGGCGTGCGCGAGGCGGCGGGACGTGCGGTGGGGGCGGCGTTCGGCGAGCGGACCAAGCTGTTTTCACTGATCACGAACACGCTGGCGAAGGACAAGGAGATTGTCGATACCTGGCGGAAATACCCACGGCCGGGCAGCGAGCGCAATCTTTCCAACGTGGTGGAAGATGCGGTGGTGGATGCGCTGGTTTCGGCCGTGACCGGCGATTATGCGCGGCTCTCGCACCGGTATTACGCTTTGAAGGCGCGATGGCTGGGGCTGGCGAAGCTGCAGCATTGGGACCGGAACGCGCCGCTGCCGGGGGACGACGACCGGATGGTGGCGTGGCCGGATGCGCAGGCGCGGGTTTTACAGGCGTATTCGCGGTTCGATGGCGAGCTGGGGGCGATCGGCGAAAAGTTCTTTGCACGCAACTGGATCGATGCGCGGCTGCGCGAGGGCAAGGCCGGCGGCGCGTTCGCGCATCCCACCGTGCCGAGCGTGCATCCCTACATCCTGATGAACTATCATGGCCGGACGCGCGACGTGATGACGCTGGCGCATGAGCTGGGGCACGGTGTGCACCAGGTGCTGGCGGGCGCGCAGGGGCATCTGATGAGCGGCACGCCGCTGACGTTGGCGGAGACGGCGAGCGTGTTCGGCGAGATGCTGACGTTTCGCGCGCTGCTGGATGCAGAAACCGATCCCGGGCGGCGCCGGCTGATGCTGGCGGGCAAGGTGGAGGACATGCTGAACACGGTGGTGCGGCAGATCGCGTTCTATCAGTTCGAAACGCGGCTGCACGATGCGCGGCGCGGCGGCGAATTGCTGCCCGACGAGATCGGTGCGCTGTGGCTGGACATCCAGCGCGAAAGCCTGGGGCCGGCTTTCGAGTTTTCGTCGGATTATGCGATTTTCTGGAGCTACATTCCGCATTTCATCCACTCACCGTTTTATGTCTATGCCTACGCGTTCGGCGATTGCCTGGTGAATGCGCTGTATGCGGAATACCAGGCGGGGCACGCCGATTTTGTTGCGAAATACAAGGACATGCTGCGGGCGGGCGGCACGAAGGTGCATCGCGACCTGCTGGCACCGTTCGGGCTGGATGCGGGCGATCCGGCGTTCTGGCGGCGCGGGCTGGATGTGATCGCCGGGTTTATCGACGAGCTGGAGCAGCAGGATGGTTGAGCAATCCAGCGTTTTTGGCGAATTGCGGCGGTTTGCACGCACGTCGGGCGCGGTGGGCGGAATTGCGGCGCGGGTGGCGGGATCGCGCGTGCTGGGCCTTCGCACCGATCGCGCGGCACATGCGGAGGACCTGAAAGCCGTGCTGGGTGGGCTGAAAGGTCCGCTGATGAAGGTGGCGCAGTTTCTTTCGACGATCCCCGATGCGCTGCCGGCGGAATATGCGGCGGAGCTGGCGCAGTTGCAGGCGAATGCGCCGCCAATGGGCTGGAACTTCGTGCGCCGGCGGATGGCGAGCGAGCTGGGCGCGGCTTGGCAGGGCAGGTTCGCGCAGTTCGGGCACGAGGCGGCGGCGGCGGCGAGTTTGGGCCAGGTGCATCGCGCGACGACGACCAACGGCGTGGATGTGGCGTGCAAGCTGCAATATCCGGACATGGCGAGCGCCGTGGAATCGGATTTGCGGCAGTTGAAGGTGGCGCTGGCGATCTATCACCGGATGGACAACGCCATCCGCAACGACGAGATCTACAAGGAGCTTTCGCAACGGCTGCGCGAGGAACTGGATTATGCGCGGGAAGCCGCGCAAATGCGGCTGTATGGGCTGATGCTGGCGGGCCGGCAGGAAGTTTCGGTGCCGGAACCGGTGGACGGCTACTGCACCGACCGGCTGCTGACGATGACGTGGCTGGAAGGCCAGCCGCTACAGGCTTTTCTGGATGGCGGCGCGGATCAGGACCAGCGCAATGCGGTGGCGCACGCGCTGTTCCATGCCTGGTACGTGCCGCTGTATCGCTACGGCGTGATCCATGGCGATCCGCATATGGGCAATTACCAGGTGCGGGCCGATCACGGGTTGAACCTGCTGGATTTCGGCGCGATCCGGGTGTTTGAACCGAAGTTCCTGCGCGGGGTGATCGATCTGTACGAGGCGGTGCGCGACAACGACATGGACCGGGCGCACCATGCTTACGAGAACTGGGGGTTCGAGGGGATTACGCGCGAGCAGATGGAGGTGCTGAACGGCTGGGCGCGGTTCCTGTACGAGCCGCTGCTGCAGGACCGGGTGCGGCCGATCCAGGAAACCAGCGATCCGCAATATGGGCGCGAAGTGGCGCAGACCGTGCATGCCGGCCTGCAACGCACGGGCGGGGTGCGGCCGCCGCGGGAATTCGTGCTGATGGACCGGTCGGCGATCGGGTTGGGGTCGGTGTTTCTGCGGCTGGGGGCGAAGCTGAACTGGCACCGGATGTTTCATGAGTTGATCGACGATTTCGATGCGGCGGCAATGGCGGCGCGGCAGGCGTCGGCGTTGACGGAGGCGGGGGTGCCGGGGACGGTGTGAGGGGGGATCGGCGGAGCAGGACTCCGTCTCGGCACCGAGCTGGAGCTTGCAGCCGCGGACCCCGTTACGGTTGCGTTCTGCGTTCAGAACCCATGGGCGTAGCGATGTTGCCTGTGCCTACGGCGTGCGCGGACTGACGGCGCGCGACACAGTTGTTTCGACGGTGTTTGGCGACGGGTTGCAGGAAATCCGTCATCATGGGTGCCGGGCGCTGGTGGCACTGCCGTTTGTGCGCGGGGGCATCGCCGGTGCGGCGGCCTCGCTTGCGCGCCGGCCCGCGCCCTTGCGCGCGCGGCAACCCCCCTGTTAGCTGCCGCGTCCGCGTTCCTGGGGAAATTGAACATGCGCCTGGCGGTGGTGAAGGAGCGTCGTGCGGGGGAGACCCGGGTCGCGGCGGTGCCAGAGACCGTCAAGAAGCTGATTTCGCTGGGCTTGAGCGTGGCCGTGGAG
>CAXUEX010000220.1:0-3683 GCA_964250215.1 uncultured Acetobacteraceae bacterium
CGCCAGGATGGCGGCATGGCCGCCGGCGCTGGCTTCCTCGATGGCCAGGCCCGCGATGCCGGCGCGGTGCCATTCCAGCAGGCGCGCGGGGCCGAGCCGGCGGGCGATCAGAATGCCGTCTTTGTGTTGCGCTACCGTTACGGTATGGCCGCGCAGGGCGGCCAGCAGGCGATCGCCGAGATCCTCCAGATCGGCGAGGCGTTCGCGCAAGCCGGGCTCGACGATGCGCCGCATTTGCGCGCGGACATCGCTGAGCACGCGCAGCACGGCGGCTTCGGCGGTGAGGCCGCCTTGCAGCGCCGCATCGATGCGGCGGAGCCAGCCGTCGCCGGCGGCGAGCTGGCTGGTGGCGGCGAGGATTTCGCGGCTGGCGCCGTCTTCGGGCAGCAGCGCGCCGACCAGGGTGTCGAGATCCTGCCGCATCTCGGCCATGGCTTGTTCCAGACGGGAACGTTCCGATACCGGATTTTCCGCCAGCAGCCGCGTGGGCGGGCCGGTGCCGGTGGCGTGCACGGCGGGGCCCAGCGCCAGGCCGGCGGAGAGGACCGCCGCTTCCCATTGCCGCGGCAGCGTGCCGGAAAAGCCTTTTTCCGGTGCGGCATTCTGTTCCGTGGAGAACACTTGCGAGAGCAGCAGGGCGACGGTTTCCACCACCTCCACTTCGTCTTCGGTGTAATGCCGGGGCGTGCGGTTCTGCACGGTAAGCACGCCGAGCGTGCGGCCGAAGCGGCGCACCGGCACGGCGAGCATGGAGGCGAAGGCTTCCTCGCCGGTTTCGGGCCGGTAGGCGAAGGCCGGGTGGTTCTGTGCGTCGGCCAGATTGAGCACGGTGCCGGTGGCGGCGGCCAGCCCGACGATGCCTTCACCCACGCGCAGCCGCGTGCGGCCGACGGCATCGGGGTGCAGGCCGTGGGTGGCGCGCAGTTCCAGCAATTCGCCGCCACGAATTGCGTAGGCGGAACAAACCTCGGCGACGAGTTCCCCGGCGATCAGGGCGACGATTTCCGGCAGCGGCGCCTTGGCCGCGGTGAGCATGTCGCGCAGGCGGGCGAGCAGGCGCCTGGGGGTGGTCAACGGTCTTCCTTTTGTGAAAAAGGATGTTCGCCGACCGGCCACGGCTCCAAACTGATGAAAGTTCTTTGGTTCTTTCTTTCAAGAAAGAACAATATCTTAATCCCCGCGACCCGCGAGCGCGGCTTCCGCCTGCAAAACAAGATCGGCGATGATGGCGGAGGTGGACTGCAGTTCGGTGACCATGCCGACCGACTGCCCGGCCATGACGCTGCCGTTTTCCACGTCGCCATCGATCACGGCGCGGCGCAGCGCCCCGGCCCAGAAATGTTCGATGTCGAGCTGGGCCGCGTCTTTGGAAAGCTCGCCGGAGGTGAAGCGGGCGAGCGTGATTGCCTGATGTTCCAGGAAGCGCTTGGTGCCGGCGTTGGCCAGGCCGCGCACCGGGATGACGGGAAAGCGCGCATCGAGCTGCACGCTGGGCAGCGCATCGCGGGCGTTGGCGCGGAGAAAGGCCTGCTTGAAATTCGCGTGCGCGATGCTTTCGTGGGCGGCGGCGAAGCGCGTGCCGAGTTGCGCGCCGGCGGCGCCCATTTCGAGATAGGCGAGGATGGCTTCGCCGCGGCCGATGCCGCCGGCGACGAAGACCGGCACATCGCGGATGTGCGGCAGGATTTCCTGCGCGAGCACGGTGAGCGATACCGGGCCGATATGGCCGCCGGCTTCCGAGCCTTCGATGACGATCGCATCGGCGCCGGAGCGCACGAGGCGCCTGGCCAGCACCAGCGCGGGGGCGAAGGCGATGAGTTTCGCGCCGCCATCCTTCACCGCGCGCAAAGCGGCGCCGGGCGGGATGCCGCCGGCGAGCACGACGTGGCCGATCCGGGCTTCGATACACACGCGCACCAGATCGTCCAGCCGCGGGTGCATGGTGATCAGGTTCACGCCGAACGGCTTTTCGGTGCGCGCTTTCGTCGCGGCGATTTCGGCGGCCAACTGATCGGGCATCATGCTGCCGCAGGCGATGACGCCGAAGCCACCGGCATTGCTGATGGCGGCGACCAGATGGCGCTCGGAAACCCAGCTCATGGCGCCGCCCAGGATGGGCACGCGGCTGCCGAGGAAGGCGGCGCCGCGGGCGAACAGGCGGCCGAGTTCGGCCTTCGCCGTTTCGGCACGGGTGCCGGCGGAAATACCGTCAGGCATCGAGGCCATACGCGGTGTGCAGCGCGCGGACCGCGAGCTCGGTGTATTCCTGGCCGATCAGCACGCTGACTTTTATTTCGCTGGTGGAAATCACCTGGATGTTGATGGATTTTTCGGCGAGTGTACGGAACATGGTGTTGGCGACACCGGCATGGCTGCGCATGCCGACACCGACGACGGAGATTTTGGCGACGTTGCGATCGGTGACGAGGTCGGCGAAGCCGATGGTTTCGCGGGCGGCTTTCAAGCTTTCGATGGCGCGGGCGAGTTCCGCTTCGCCGGTGGTGAAGGTCATGTCGGTGGTGCCGTCGTCCGACACGTTCTGCACGATCATGTCGACATTCACGCCGGCCTGGGCGAGCGGGCCGAATACGGCGGCGGCGACGCCGGGGCGGTCGGGCACGCGCTTGACCGTGATCTTCGCCTCGTCGCGCGCATAGGCGATGCCGGCGACCATCGGTTTTTCCACGATCTCTTCCTCATCCACCAGAAGCGTGCCGGGGCCCGGCTCGGCGGGCGGGCCGAAGCTGGAGAGCACGGCGACGCGCACATGCTGCTTCATCGCCAGTTCGACGCTGCGGGTTTGCAGCACCTTCGCGCCGACCGAGGCGAGTTCCAGCATTTCCTCGTAGGCGATGCGATCGAGCCGGCGGGCCTGCGGCACGATGCGCGGGTCGGTGGTATAGACGCCATCGACGTCGGTGTAGATATCGCAGCGATCGGCGCGGATGGCGGCGGCCAGCGCCACGGCCGAGGTGTCGGAGCCGCCGCGGCCCAGCGTGGTGAGGCGGCCGTCGGGGCCGATGCCCTGGAAGCCGGCCACGACGGGCACCTGGCCCTGGGCGAGACGCTCGATGAGCCGGGCGGCTTCGATGGTCTGGATGCGGGCGGTGCCGTGCGCGCCATCGGTGGTGAGCGGGATCTGCCAGCCGAGCCAGGAGCGGGCCTCGACGCCCAGCGTTTGCAGCGCGATGGCGAGCAGCCCGCTGGTCACCTGCTCGCCGGTGGCGACCACGGCATCGTATTCGCGCGCATCGTGCAGCGGCGAGAGCGCCTGGCACCAGGCGACGAGCTGGTTGGTGGCGCCGGCCATGGCGGAGACGACGACGGCGACCTGGTCGCCCGCTTCCACCTGGCGGCGGACGCGGTCGGCAACGATACGGATGCGGTCGAGATCGGCGACGGAGGTGCCGCCGAACTTCATGACGATTCGGGCCATTGGTGGTCCTGTGGGGCCGTTCCGTCTAGCTTCCCGGCGGCGGCGCGTCACTATCGCGGTGGCTGGCGGCGAGATCAGGAGGGCATGGATGCCGGCGGAGGCTGCGGAGGTTGCGAAATTTTCCCGGCTGGCCGAGCGCTGGTGGGATCCGGCGGGGCCGATGCGGCCGCTGCACCGGATGAATGCGCTGCGCGTGGGCTGGATCGAGGCGCGGCTGGGGCGGCGGGGAACGCTGCTGGATGTGGGG
>CAXUEX010000221.1:0-3655 GCA_964250215.1 uncultured Acetobacteraceae bacterium
GGCCACTCGGCACGCTGGCCGGCGCGCTGGAACTGGCCGTCGAGGGCGACACCGAGGCGCTGGAACTGGCGCAACACGAGGCGGCGCGCGCGGCGGCGCGGCTGCGCTTCCTGCGCGCGGCCTGGTCGGGCGGCGCGGGTGCCTTGGATGCGGCCGGGCTGGCGGCGCTGGCTGCGGGCCTGCCGGGTGTCGAACGCCTGGAAGCGGATTTTTCCGGCGTGCTGGGCAAGCTGCCGGAAGCCCTGGCGCGGCTCGCGCTCTGCACCCTGCCGCTCGCGCTGCTGGCGCAACCGCGCCGCGGCAGGGTGCGCTTCCAAGGCGATGCACTGGGCTTGGTGGCGGAGCTGGCGGCAGGGGCGTGGCCCGCGCTGCAAGCGGCGCCCGATGCGCGCAATGTGGCGTCTGCGATGCTGCACGGCGCGGCCCGCGAAGCCGGCTACACGATCGCCACCGATGCCGCGCGGCTCACGCTCCGCGGCGAAACGGCTCAGGCCACGCGGCGATAATCCGCCAGTGCCGCAAAGCGCGATTTCAACTGGAATTCCGCCACCGAGCCGGGCCAGATCGTGGTGTTGCGGCCGTTCGCATCCAGATACCAGCTGCGGCAGCCGCCCGCGGTCCACACCGTGCCGCGCATCCGCGCCTGCAGCTTTTCGTTCCAGGCGCGTTCCTTGTCCGCGCGCACATCCGCGGCGCGCCAACCCTGCCGCGCCATCTGCCGGATCAGGCTCACGGCATGGTGCATCTGCGCCTGGATCATCAGCAGCACGGAATTATGGCCCAGCCCGGTGTTCGGCCCCAGCAACAGAAAAAAATTCGGAAAGCCGGGAACATTGGCACCCCAATAGGCGTGCATGCCGGCCGCGAACGCAGCGGCGAGGCTCCGCCCATCGCTGCCCTGCACCTCCACCGCCTGCCAGCCGTCGGTGGTGCGAAAGCCGGTGCCGTACACGATCGCATCCACCTTGTGCTCGGTTCCATCGGCGCCCACGATCGCATCGGGCCGGATCGCCGCGATACCACCGGTTTCCAGCGCAACGTTTGGCTGCGCCAGGGCCGGATAGAAATCGTTGCTGATCAGCACACGCTTGCAGCCCATCGCGTAATCCGGCGTAAGCTTCTCGCGCAGCGCCGGATCGGCGATCTGCGCATGCAAATGCGCGCGCGCCATCTTTTCGCCGAACTCCGCCACCCGCCGGTTGCCGAGAAAACCCAGCACGCGCAGCTCGTGCGCCAGGAAAATCCGCAACCGGAACAGCCGCCGCCACAGCCCGGAGCGCATGAAGCGGTGATGCCTGTCCGGAAATTCGCGATCCAGGCGCGGCATGATCCAGGCCGGCGTGCGCTGGAAAACCGTGAGCTGCGCCGCCTGCTTCGCCACTTCCGGCACAAACTGGATGGCGCTCGCGCCGGTGCCGATCACCGCCACGCGCTTGCCGGCCAGATCGACGCCATGGTCCCATTCCGCGGAATGGAATTGCGGGCCGGCGAAGCTCTCGCGCCCCGGAATGTCGGGGTACACCGGAATGTGCAGCGGGCCCAGGCCGGAGAACACGAAACGTGCCTCAAACCGCCGCCCGTCCTCCACCAACACGCGCCACAACGCCCGCGCTTCGTCCCACACCACGCGCTGCACCTTCGCGCCGAAGCGGATCTGCGGCCGAAGATCGTGTTTCGTCGTGATGTCTTCCAGATAGCCGCGGATTTCCGGCTGCGACGCATACATGCGCGACCAATCCGCCTTCGGCGCAAAGCTCAGCGAATACAGATGGCTCGGCACATCGCAAGCGCAGCCCGGATAGGTGTTGTCGCGCCACGTGCCACCGATCGCGCTGGCTTTCTCCAGCAGCAGCACCCGGCCCAGCCCCGTGCGCCGCAATTCCACCGCGGCGCAGATGCCGGCAAAACCGGTGCCCAGCACCAGCGCATCGGCAGTTTCGGTATCGGAATCGGCCGGCTGCGCGGCCTGCATCGCATCGAGCATGTCAGGAAACTCCGGCAAGGGCAGGGGAGGGCGCACACGTCGCGCGCAGAAAATCCGCCGCGCGCCCCAGGCTTTCGCGCGCTTCAGGAACGAAATGCTGCGCCATCTGCCACACATGCGGCAGCACGGGCCACACGCGCAGCTCCACCTGCACGCCGGCTGCGCGCGCCCGCTCGGCCAGCCTCGTGCTGTCGTCGCGCAGAATTTCGCGGTCGCCCACATGGATCAGCAAGGGCGGCAGGCCATGCAGATCGGCATGCAGCGGCGAGGCGAGCGGCGTGCGCGGATCGGCGTCGCCCAGATAGATCGCCGCGCCGCGCGCGCAGCCGGGGCCATACAGCATCGCGTCGCGCTTTTCGTTCGTGCGAATACTTTCCCCGGTTGCCGCCAGATCGGTCCACGGCGAGAACAAAGCCGCGCCGGCCGGCCCCGCTTCGCCTGCATCGCGCTGCGCCAGCAGCAGCGCGAGCGCCAGGCCACCGCCCGCGGAATCGCCGGAAACCGCGATGCGTGCGGCGGGAATACCGGAAGCGACGAGCCCGCGAAATACCGCCTGCGCATCCTCCACCGCGGCCGGAAACGGATGTTCCGGGGCCAGACGGTAATCCGGCACGAACACATCGAAGCCCCGTCGTGCATAGGCCGCCGTGATCTGCCGGTGCGTGCGCGGCGTGCAGGCGATGTAGCCGCCGCCATGCAGATACAGCAGCGTCGGCGCATCGGCTGGCGCGGCCGGATGCCGCACCCATTCGCCGGGAAGGCCGCCGATCTCGGCCGGCGTGTAGCTCACGTCGTTCGGCACCGGTAGCGATTCGCGGCCGAGCGCCGCGCGCACGCTGGCCACATCGCGCTGCCGGCGCATCTTGCGCTTGATCGTGAAACGGATCAGCGCATCCATCGCGTGGGCCTGCCAACTTGCCATGGTCTATCTGCCCGAGATTGCGATATCGCCGCCCGCGCGCTTCGCGATGCGGCGCCAGTAGGTCACCGGAAACAGGCGTTGCAGCCGTTCTACCATCCGCGCATCGCCGCCGATCAGCAACCGCGGCGCGCGCTTCTCGATGGCGTCGGCAATCTGCCGCGCCGCGTCTTCCGCCGAGGTGCGCAGCAGCTTCTTGAAATCGGCCACGGCCCGGCGCGCCTCCGCCGGGTCGATGCCCTGCGAAATGCGCGAGCTTTCCGCAATCTCCGTGTCCACCCCGCCCGGATGCACCACGGTCAGCGAAACGGGGCCGTCCGCCAGCTCGTGCCGCAGCGATTCGGAAAACCCGCGCAGCGCGAATTTCGCCGCGCAATACGCGGCCTGCCCCGGCGGCGCCACGATGCCGAAAATGCTGGAGAGGTTCACGATATGCGCCGCCTGTTCCTGCCGCAGCGCATACAGGAACGCGCGCGTCAGCCGCACCGGCGCCCAGAAATTGATGTCGAACAGCCACGCGAAATCCTGTTGCGTAACCTGATCGAAATTGCCCATCAGCGCCACGCCGGCATTGTTCACCAGCACATGCACATGGCCGTGCGCCGTCAGCACCGCCTCGGGCAACGCCTCCAGCGCCGCAACATCGGCCACATCCAGCGCATGTTCGCTCACGTTCACGCCGTGGGCGCGGCACGCGGCGGCGGTGGTGCCCAGACCTGCCGCGTTGCGGTCGGCCAGTGCCAGATGCGTGC
>CAXUEX010000222.1:0-3652 GCA_964250215.1 uncultured Acetobacteraceae bacterium
ACCGACAATGGCGCGGCGGCGCCGGCGACGGAACCCGCCAAGAAAATGCGGCACCACGCCCACAAGATGAGCCATCACGGCAAGATGGCGAAGGGGCGGACGGCGAAGGGCGATGCGGCGGTGAACGATCTGAACGCGCAGAGCCTCTCGGCCGCGAAATCGGGCCAGAACTTCACGCCGGGCGGTGCTTCCGCGGGCGGTGCCAGTTCGGGTGGAACGAGTTCGAGCGGGGCGAGCCAGGGCGGGGCGAGTTCCGGCGGTGCGGGTATGTCTGGCGGGTCGGGCACGTCCGGCGGTTCCGGCATTGCGAGCCCTTCCACCACGAGCGGCGCAGGTTCGAACGGGGCCAGCTTGCCGAGCGAGCCGAGTTCGAGCAACGCGGGTTCCAACGGGTCTGGCACGTCGAGCCCGTCGAGCACGAGCGCACCGCCGAAGTAACACACGGCGCTTTTTGCGATGGATCGGCCCCGGGCGCTGGAAGGCTCCCGGGGTTTTTCTTTGGCTGTATTCGGCGGCGGATGGCGCTTCGCTTATCCGCCCTACCAGGGCCGGTTATTCCGCTTCCGATTCGGGGTTTTCGGGGCGGGGGCCGCTGTTCTGGCCTTTGGCGGAGGGATCGCGGTCGATCAGTTCGATCACGGCCATGTCGGCGGCGTCACCGTATCGCACGCCGGCTTTCAGAACGCGGGTGTAGCCACCCGGGCGGGCTTTGTAGCGATCGGCGATGGTGGTGAAGAGCTTGGCGACGATCGTGTCGTCGCGCAGCTGCGCATAGGCCTGACGGCGGGCGTGCAGATTGCCGCGCTTGCCGAGCGTGATGAGCTTTTCGGCGACCGGACGCAGCTCTTTCGCTTTCGGCAGCGTGGTGGTGATCTGCTCGTGCTTGATCAGCGCGACCGCGAGATTGCGGAACATCGCCAGGCGATGGGTGTCGGTAACGCCGAGTTTTCGGCCGGCTACGCCATGGCGCATGGTCGGGCTCCTAGAAGGGTTCGTCCAGGCGCTTGGCCAGGTCTTCGATGTTTTCAGGCGGCCAGCCGGTGACGTTCATGCCGAGCGTGAGGCCCATGTTGGTGAGCACTTCCTTGATCTCGTTCAGCGACTTGCGGCCGAAGTTCGGCGTGCGCAACATTTCCTGCTCGGTCTTCTGCACAAGATCGCCGATATAGACGATGTTGTCGTTCTTCAGGCAATTGGCGCTGCGGACGGAGAGTTCCAGCTCGTCCACCTTGCGCAGCAGGTTGCGGTTGAACGGCAGGTCGTCGCGCTGTTCCTCGGGGCGGATCTGCGTCGGTTCGTCGAAATTGATGAACAGACGCAGCTGGTCCTGCAGGATGCGGGCGGCGAGTGCGACGGCATCTTCCGGGCCCACCGCGCCGTTGGTTTCCACCGTGAGCAGCAGCTTGTCGTAGTCGGTCACCTGCCCGACGCGCGTGGGCTCCACCTTGTAGGAGACGCGGCGCACGGGCGAGTAGATCGCATCGACCGGGATGAGGCCGATGGGCGCATCTTCCGGGCGGTTGGCGCTGGCGGGGACGTAGCCGCGGCCGAGCTGGGCCGTGAGTTCCATGCCGAGCTTGGCGCCGTCGTCCAAGGTGCAGATGACAAGGTCGGGGTTCATGATTTCGATGTCGTGGGTGGCCTGGATTTGGCCGGCGCGCACTTCGCCGGGGCCGGTGGCCGTGAGCGTCATGCGCTTGGCACCCTCGCCGTGCATGCGCAGCGCGAGCTGCTTGATGTTCAGCACGATGTCGGTGACGTCCTCGCGGACGCCGGCGACGGAGCTGAATTCGTGCAGCACGCCGTCGATCTGCACGGCCGTCACCGCCGCGCCTTGCAGCGAGCTGAGCAGCACGCGGCGGATGGCGTTGCCGAGCGTCATGCCGAAGCCGCGTTCCAGCGGCTCCGCCACCACGGTAGCGGTGCGGTGCGGATCGGAGCCTGGCTCGACGTCCAGCTTTTCCGGCTTGATCAGCGATTGCCAGTTGCGTTGGATAACGGCGAGATTGCCTCTCAAGATATGTGCCCTCTAGGTGATGGGGTCTGGGGCCAGCCGGCTCCAGCGGTCCAAGGCGCCGCCCTGGCCTGGCTTTATGGCTTAGACGCGCCGGCGCTTCCGCGGCCGGCACCCGTTGTGCGGAATGGGCGTCATGTCGCGAATGGCGGTGATAGCAAAGCCCACCGCCTGCAACGCCCGCAGCGCGCTTTCCCGCCCCGAACCCGGGCCGGAGACTTCGATCTCCAGCGTTTCCATGCCATGCTCGCGCGCCTTGCGGCCGGCATCTTCGGCGGCGACCTGGGCGGCGTAGGGCGTCGATTTCCGGCTGCCCTTGAAGCCCTGGCTGCCCGAGGACGACCAGGCGATGGCGTTGCCCTGGGCATCGGTGATCGTGATCATGGTGTTGTTGAACGACGCCATGACGTGGGCGACGCCGGCGCTGATGTTCTTGCGTTCCTTGCGGCGCGGGCGGGAGCCGCCGGTGGCGGGCTTAGCCATTACTTCGTCACCTTCTTCTTGCCGGCGATGGCGACGGCCTTGCCCTTGCGCGTGCGGGCGTTGGTGTGGGTGCGCTGGCCGCGCACGGGCAGGCCGCGTCGATGGCGCAGCCCGCGGTAGCAGCCGAGATCCATCAGGCGCTTGATGTTCATGGCGACTTCGCGGCGGGCATCGCCCTCCACGCGGTAATCGCGGTCGATCAGTTCGCGGATGCGCAGCACCTCGTCGTCGCTGAGTTGGTTGGTGCGGCGATCGGCGGGAATGCCCAGCTTGGAGCAGATTTCCTGCGCCTTGGCGGGGCCGATGCCATAGATATAGCGGAGGGAGATGACGACCCGCTTGTTGGGCGGAATGTTTACGCCGGCGATGCGCGCCACGCTGGGTCTCCTTGCCCGGGGGTGGCCCGTGGCTTTTTCCGCCCTTGGGGCGCGGGGCCCGTGAGGCTGGTGTGGGTGTTTCAATGCGTAGAGGCAGCCGCGCCGGGGCGGGCCGCCAGAGGGCGGTGTATGGGGTTTGGGCGCGGGGAAGTCAACGGTTTGTGCCGAGGTAGCGCCCGGGGTTTCAATGCGTCGTAAAGATTTTCAGGGCGATCGCGGTGAGGCCGCCGATGATGGTGGCGAGCATCCAGAAATGCTTGTCGAGCTGGCCTTCGATGCGGGTGAGGCGCGTCTCGACGCCGTCGAAGCGGTTTTCGTAACCAGCGAGTTCTTCGGCGGCTTTGCTGGCGGTGGCGGGGGAGACTTTCGCCTCCAGGAGAGCGGTGCGAAGGGCACCGAGTTCGAGGGCCATGACGGCATTCCTAACAGGTCGAGTCGTCTGGAGCAATCACCTTCTGTGACGTGGCCTGCTTCTAGTATGCTTACATATGTTAGCGGTAAGCAGGAGATATAACCCATGGTGGCCAGCATAGGTGATGTGAACCGGAACCGGCAAAAGCTCATCCAAAAGACGGATCAGCATGGGATAGACCATAACCAATACGTCTGGAAAATCGGGTGTTCTGGCTGCGGCGCTTTATATGGCGCGAACGGCTCAGACTTTCATCATAGAAAATGCCCGAGTTGCCAGGGCGGCGCAAAGGGGTTGGATGTCTAATTATGCTTAAAGTCACCAGGCGAATCCCGCCTTGCCGACGTGATCAGTGCGGCCGCTTAG
>CAXUEX010000223.1:0-3626 GCA_964250215.1 uncultured Acetobacteraceae bacterium
GGACGCGCAGGCCGGGGCGGATGGCCGCCTCGGCGGCGGGTGCGGCGGGCGGGCAGATGTCGGGCATGGCAGGGGTCGCCGTTCCGGTGTATGGCGCCGGCATTATGCCGGCCGCCGGGGCAGGGTGCCAAGTTCTGGCCTGCTTCAGGTGAGCCGCCGCCGATGGAGTTGCAATGCGTTTCGTGATCCGGGCCGGTGCCTTCCTGGCGCTCGCCGGCCTTTCTGCCTGTGTGGCCGACCCCGACGAGAAAGCCCCGCCCTGTCCCAACGCCTATCTCCGCCCCGATGGTGCGCTGCTCTCGCGTTATGACGGCCGGGGCACCGATCTTACCGATCTCGTGCTCAGCGCCCGGATGCTGGACATCAAGGGCACCTGCGCCGGCCAGATGGGCGGCCGCAGCGTGAAGGCGCACGCGCATGTGGAAATGGTGATGACGCGCGGTCCGGCGATGCAGGGCCGCACGGTGCGCGTGGCGTACAACGTGGCCGTGATGCACCAGGGCCAGGTGCTGCAAAAGCAGCAGCTCGTGGCCAGCGTGGCGTTCCCGCCGAACGTGGATACCGTGCAGGTGCGCGGCGACGAGGTGAATTTCGCGTTTCCCACGCCGGGCGGCATCAGCGCGGCGAATTACACGATCTATTTCGTGTTCGAGCTGACGCCGGCGGAGTTGCGCGCCAATCAGCTTCAGGCGGCGCAGCCGTAGCGGAGAAAGAATGTTCTTTCTTCAAGGAAACAGCCAAAGAACCTTCTATCGTAGGGGCGACCGCCGGTAGGCGATGGCTTTGCGGAGCACGCGCGACAGTTGTTCGATGGAATAAGGCTTGTGCAGCAGTTCGAAGCCGTAACTGCCGTTTCTCGCCAGAACGTGGCTGTAGCCGCTCGCCAGGATCACCGGGATTTCGGGGTAGTCGCGCCGGATGCGCTCGCCGAGTTCGATCCCGGTCATGCCGGGCATCACCACGTCGGAAAACACCACGTGGAAGCGGTTGCAGTCCCGGCCAAGCTCGGAAAGCGCCTGTTCGGCGTCGCGGGCCAGGACGCTGTCGTAACCGAGTTCACGCAACGCGGTAGCCGCGAAATCTCCCACGCTGGCGTTGTCCTCGACAACCAGCACGCAAACCCCGTCGCCGTCGGAAGGTGCTTCGGCGCTTGCTGGGGTCTCCGCCTCGTCGGCGCCGCTGGTTCTTGGCAAATAGAGTGTGAAGGTGGCACCCTCGTCCACGTGGCTCTCCACGCTGATATCGCCGCCAGACTGCTTGACGAAGCCGAACACCTGGCTGAGCCCCAGCCCGGTTCCCTCCCCCACTTCCTTGGTGGTGAAGAACGGCTCGAAGATGCGGGAAATATTCGCGTCGGAGATGCCCGAGCCCGTGTCGGTCACCGTGATCGCGACAAAATCGCCCACCACTTCCGGATGGGCCCGGCGTGCCGGAATGCCGGAAACCGCGCTCGCCGCAATGGTCAGCCGGCCCCGGCCGCCCATCGCATCGCGCGCGTTGATCGCCATGTTGATCACTGCCGTATCGAGCTGGCTCCGATCCGCGAGCACGAACAATTTTTCTGGCGGGAGCTGCACGCCAAGCTCGACGCTTGAGCCGATGAGCGTGGGGACCATGCCGGCGAGCTCGCCGATACTGGCGCCGACGTCGAACACCTCGGGGCGCAGCGCCTGTCGGCGGGCAAAGGCGAGCAGTTGCCCGGTAAGTCTGGCCGCCCGATCCGCGGTATCGCCGATGGCCTCGACATACCGGTTCCGTCGCTCGTCCGACAGGTCGCGGCGCCGCAGCAGCTCCACCGAGCCTTTGATGACCGTCAGCAGATTGTTGAAATCGTGCGCGACCCCGCCGGTGAACTGGCCGAAGGCTTCCATCTTCTGCGCCTGCCGCATGGCCTCCTCGGCCTGTGCGAGGGCTTCGCCGTGCGCCGCTTCGTTGCTGTTGTCGCGGCCGAGCGCGTGGATCGACTGCCCGTCGGAGACGGCCGTCCAGTCGATGTCGCGATACTTCCCGTCCAGGGTGCGATAGCGGTTCTGGAATTTCGGAACCTGGCTGCCTTCCCGCAACGAAGCAGCTTCGGCCACCGTCCGTTCCAGATCATCTGGATGAATGAGATCGAAGAAACTCTTGCCGACAATCTGCTCGACGGGCCAGCCGAGTATCGCCGTCCAGGCGGGGTTGGCCGCCACGATCGTGCCATCGAAATCCGCCGTGAGCATGAGCAATCGGGCGTGGGTCCATAGCCGCTCGCGGCCCAGCTCGGTCATCTGATCCATGCGTCAGCCAAGGCCTCGCCCGTGCGGGCCGAGAGCCGCCTGCGACGCCGAACGCGGGACATAGTCGAGGGTGGCTTGGCACGCGAACCGGGCATCGGCCGACCGGCTGCGACTACTCCTGATCCACATGCACGGCCGTGATCGCATTATAGGGCGATCCCTCCGGCGTGAGTGCCTGCGTGGACCACACCAGGTAGATCAGCATGTGCTTGTCCGCGTCCCACAGCCGGCTCACCCGGATCTGCTTGAACAGCCAGTTCGCCGAAGCGCCGAACACCACCTCGTTCTTCGGCGGCGGACCTTTCAGCGTCACCTTGCCGGTCGAGCGGCAGGCGATCGAAAACCGGCTCGGATCCGTGGCCAGCCCCAGGGATCCTTTGATGCCGCCCTTCAGCGCCCGTGACATGTAGCAGGAGACGCCATCCACTTTCGGATCGTCGTAGCGCTCCACCACGATCTGGTCGTTCCGGCCAAGCAACTGGAACGTCGTGCTCACCGATCCGATGCGGGCCGGACTGTCGTCGGCCCAGGCCAACGCGGGCAGCAAGGCGCCGATCGCGGCGACGATGAGGCGCCTCATGCCGCTTCCGCCTTCAGCCTGTCGGCATATTGTTTGCGGAACTTGCGCACTTTCGGCGCCACCACGGCCTGGCAATAACCGCTCCATGGGTTGCGGGCGAAATAATCGTCGTGCTCGTCCTCGGCCGGCCAGAATCGATCCAGCGTCGCGATCTCGGTCACGATCGGGGCGTCATACAATCCGGCGGCGGCAATCTCCGCCTTCACCTGCTGCGCAATCTGCCGCTCGGCCTCGTCGCGAACCAGAACGATGCTGCGATATTGCGTGCCCACATCGGCGCCCTGCCGGTTCGGCGTGGTGGGATCGTGCACGGTGAAGAAGATGCGCAGCAGATCGGCGTAGGAAATCATCGCCGGATCGTAGGTGATGCGCACCACCTCCGCATGGCCGGTATTGCCCGCGCAAACCTGCTTGTAACTTGGGTTCTCCGCGTGGCCACCGGCATAGCCGGATTTCACGCCATGCACCCCGCGCAGGTCGCGATATACCGCTTCCACGCACCAGAAACACCCACCGCCGACCACCGCCTCGCCCAGCGTGGCGCTCATTTCCGCTCTCCCGCAATCAGGGCAGGCGGATCACCGCCGCCTCGGGGCCCTTCTGCCCCTGCGTTACCTGTATGGTTACGCGCTGCCCCTCGGCCAACTCGGTAAGCCCCGCGCGGCGCAGCGCGGAGGCATGCACGAACACGTCCTTGCCGCCATCCTCGGGCGCGATGAAGCCGAAACCCTTGGCCTGGTTATACCACTTCACGGTGCCCTGCTGCTCGGGCC
>CAXUEX010000224.1:0-3612 GCA_964250215.1 uncultured Acetobacteraceae bacterium
GCGGGGGCGTATTTGCGGAAGCTGCGGACGGTGCTGCGGTATCTCGGGACCTGCGACGGGAACATGGATGAGGGGTCGATGCGGGCCGACGTGAATGTTTCGGTGCGGCATGCGGGGGAGCCGTTTCGGACGCGGTGCGAGGTGAAGAACGTGAACTCGGTGCGGTTCGTGATGCAGGCGGTGGAGGCGGAGGCGCGGCGGCAGATCGCGGTGTGGGAGGATGGCGGCACGGTGAGCCAGGAGACGCGGCTGTTCGATCCGGCGCGGGGGCAGACGCGGAGCATGCGCAGCAAGGAAGATGCGCATGATTACCGCTATTTTCCCGATCCGGATCTGCTGCCGCTGGTGCTGGAGGAGGCGTGGGTGGCCGAACTGCGCACGCTTTTGCCGGAATTGCCGGATGCCAAGCGGGCGCGGTTCATGCACGAATATGGGCTGCCGGCCTATGATGCCGGTGTTCTGGTTATGGAACAGAAAACCGCCGATTTCTATGAGGAAGTTGCAAAAGGCCGCGATGCTCGGCTGGCCGCGAACTGGATGATCGGCGATTTCTTTGCCGGGCTCAACCGGCTGGGGCGCTCGATCGAAAATTCCCCCGTGTCGGCCGCAAATCTGGGCCGGCTGCTCGATCTGATGGCCGATGGCACGATCAACGGCCGCATCGGCAAGGACGTGCTGGAAGCCATGATGGACACAAGCGAGGATCCGGCCGCCATCGTGGAAACCCGCGGGCTGCGGCAGGTGACCGATACCGGCGCGATCGATGCGGCGGTAGACCAGGTGCTGGCGGCAAATCCCGACAAGCTCGCGGAATATCTGGCGGGGCGCGAAAAGCTGTTCGGGTTTTTCGTCGGGCAGGTGATGAAGGCGACTGGCGGGAAGGGAAACCCGGCGGCGGTGAATGCGGCGTTGAAGCGCAAGCTGGCGTAACAAATTTGGTGCGGTCTCAATTTGGATTTGCCGCGATCAGACTCGGCGCATTGGAGTCCTGAATGCGGAGTGCGATGATCTGGTTAGTCGGATATTCGCTCGCCTTGGTGGTAGCCGTTCCCTTGAGAGGGCTGCTGATTTCCCTTACAGGCGGTTGGTTTGTTCCGCCTGTAATTCAGGCAAGAGGGATAACCATCGCAGAAGGCATCGGTTTATCGCTGCTTGGGTCATCGTGGCATGGGCTTTCCACGTCCTATTCCTGGCGCCAAATTGAAACTGACATGCTGCCAATGGCCCGCGTGCGCGCGGGTACGGCGATCCGGGGCCACCTGCGCTGTGCGGTCCTGGATCGCTTCGCTACGTTCGCGATGACGATGACGATGACGGCGCCGCTGGGTTTTTCTTTACACCGGCAGAACCACCAGCGCCCTTGCGCCGCCGCCGGGGCGGTTGCTGAGGGTTACGTCCCCGCCATGGGCGCGCAGGATGTTGCGGGCGATGGATAGGCCCAGGCCGGTGCCGCCGGTTTCGCGGTTGCGGCTGCTTTCCACGCGGTAGAACGGATCGAACACGCGTTCCAGTTCGTCGGGCGGCAGGCCGGGGCCGCGGTCTTCCACGGTGATGCGGGCTTGCTGCGGATCGCGGGCGAGGGTGACGTGGGCGCTGCCGGCGTATTTCACGGCGTTGTTGATGAGATTGGCAAAGGCGCGTTTCAGCGCCACGGGGCGGCCGGCGAGCACCATGTGTTCGGGGCCGGAATATTCCAGGTGTTCGGCGGTGTCGGGCCGGGCGTCGGCGGTTTCGTCGAGCACGGTGCGCAGCAGCGCGCCGAGATCCAGCGGGATTGCGGGTTCGCTGTCGGCGGCGTCGCGGCCGAAGGCCAGGGTGGCGGCGAGCATGTTGTCGAGCTCGTCGAGGTCGGCGGTGAATTTCTGGCGCAGCTCGTCGTCGTCGATGAATTCGGCGCGCAGTTTCAGGCGCGTAATGGGCGTGCGCAGATCGTGGCCGATGGCGGTGAGCAGGAAGGTGCGGTCGGTCACGAAGCGGCGGATGCGGGTGGCCATGGTGTTGAAGGCGTGCGCGGCGCGGGCCACCTCGTCGGGGCCGCCTTCGGGCAGCGGCGAGGCGTTGACGTCGCGGCCCAGGCGTTCGGCGGCGGCGGCGAGCGTGGCGACGGGGCCGATCAGGCGGCGCACCGCCCAGACGCAGAGGAGGGCGGCCGCGACGGTCATCAGCGCGAAGGCGAGCAGGATATTCGGCGAGTGCCAGGGGAGCGGTTTCGGTACCGGAACATGCAGCACGAGCCAGCCGCGATCGGGGAATTCCAGCCCGACCGTGATCGCGCCATCCCACGGCAGGCCGCGCATCAGCACTTCGCGCGGGCGGTTGGGCGGCCGGATGGGCACCAGCTGCATGTTCAGCCGGATGGTTTGCGCGATCGGCTGCGGCGTGAGGTCGTCGGGTTGCAGCGGCGGCGCGGCGGCGAGCGTGGCGGCGACGCCCTCGCCAACGTCGAGTTCCTGGATGGCTTCGGGGCGTTCGGCGATGGAGGTGGCGACCAGGCTGCGGTAGAGGCTGGCGATGCGGATGCCGGCGGTGCGCAGCTCGGCCTGGCGTTGCAGGCCGATGCGATCCAGCGCGTGGATGGTGAGGCCGGCGGCCTGCACGAGCGCGAGACCCGAGAGCAGGACCATCAGCGTGCGGGTGGCGAGGCTGGTGGGCAGGAAGCGGTTGCCGGCGAGGCGGACCCTATTCACGCTGGATGTCGGCGGCGAAGACGTAGCCGCCGCCGCGGACGGTTTTGATGAGCTGGGCGTGGCGGCCATCGTCTTCCAGCTTGCGGCGGAGGCGGCTGATGGCGACGTCGATGGCGCGGTCGAAGGGGCCGGCCTGGCGGCCGCGCAAGAGATCGAGCAGCATGTCGCGCGTGAGCACGCGGTTGGCGCGATCGACGAGGGCGACGAGCAGATCGTATTCGCCGCCGGTGAGCGCCACTTCGGCGCCGTCGGGGTTGAGCAGGCGGCGGCGGGCGGGTTCCAGCGTCCAGCCACCGAAGCGGATGGCGCGGGCGGCGGGCTCGGCGCGGCGTTCGGCGCGTTCGCTGGTGCGGCGGAGCACGGCGCGGATGCGGGCGAGGAGTTCGCGCGGGTTGAAGGGCTTGGGCATGTAGTCGTCGGCGCCGAGTTCGAGGCCGATGATGCGGTCGGTTTCCTCGCCCATGGCGGTGAGCATGACGATGGGGACGTCGGACTGGGTGCGCAGCCAGCGGGCGAAGTCGAGGCCGGTTTCGCCGGGGAGCATGAGATCGAGCACGACGAGCTGGTAGTGGCCGAGCGGCCAGGCGCGGCGGGCTTCGCGGCCGTCGCGGGCGGCGGTGACGCGGAAACGGTTGCGTTCCAGGAAGCGGGCGAGGAGGTCGCGGATCTCGCGGTCGTCGTCCACGACCAGGATATGCGGCATGGTATCCATCCGAAGGGTATAGAGCGGGGGCCGGAGGGTGTCAGCAGGGTGGTGTTTTCTGCTGAGTAACGAAAATGGATAGTCTGGTGACGGCGGCGCCGGCGGCGGCGCGGCGGGCGATTGCGCGGCTGGGGCGGGTGGATGCGGATTTGGCGCGCATCGAGCGGGAGGCGGGGAAGCTGGCGTGGCGGGTGGGGTCGGCGGGGGTTGCGGGGCTGCTGC
>CAXUEX010000225.1:0-3601 GCA_964250215.1 uncultured Acetobacteraceae bacterium
GGCTGGCAGGTGCAATGCGGGCCGGGGACGCGGCCGGTGGTGGTGGCCGTTTCGGGTGGCGCTTCGCGCGCGGCGCTGTGGGGCATGGCCGTGCTCGCCGCGGTGGATCGAGCGGCGGCGGGCGAGCGCGCGGCGGTGTTCGCGATCAGCAGCGTCTCCGGCGGCTCGCTGGGCGCGGCGGGATATCTGCAAGCGCGGCTGGAAGCGCCGCCGGGGCCGCCAGGCGATCCGGCGGGATGCCGGCTTGCCGCGGCCGAACAGCCGGCGTTTGCCGTTTTTGCCAGGCGGCTGGGCGAGGCGGATGCCATCGGAGCGCTGCTCGCTGGCGCCATTGTTTCCGACATTCCTCGCGCGCTGCTGGGCTGGTTGGCGGCTTTGTTCGGTGCCGATCTGCGTGGCGGCGACCGCGCAGCGGCCATCGAGCGCGCGTTCGAGGCGAACGCCAGGACAGCCGCGGTTGCCGCCGGGATTGCGCCGGTGCGGCTGGATCTGCCGTTCCTGCATCTGAGGCGCGCCGATTTGCCGGTCTGGGTGGGCAACGCCACCGACCGCGATACCGGTGTGCGCGCGCTGATGGCGCCGGTGCGCGGCGACGCGGCGAGCTGGCCGTTTCAGGGCGCGGCCGACGTGCTGGCGCAGATGGGCCAGGATGTGCCGATCTCGACGGCGGTGAACGCGACCGCGCGGTTTCCGTTTCTGGAGCCCTCCGCGACGGTGGGGCGTGGTTCCCATGCCGGGCTCGCGCTGATCGATGGCGGGTATTACGACCAGTCGGGCCTGGAATCCGCGCTGGAGCTGGCCGCGTGGCTGCGGCGGCAGGGGGCGAACCCGATCCTGGTGGCGGCGACCGGCAGCGGCTACGGCAATGGGCTGGGTGCCGGGGCGATGCAGCAGGTGGCCGACGACATCGTGCGCTGCGACGGCCGCGAGTTCCGCCCCGATCAGCCGCGCATGACGCAGACGATCGCGGATTTGCTGGCGCCGCTGGTGGGGCTTTACGAAACGCGGGCCGGCCATGTGGATGCGTTGCTGCGGCGCGCGCGCTACGAGTATTGCGATCCCAGGAACGTCGCCTTCTTCCATTTCTATCTCGGTGCGCGCGGCGCCGAGCCGGTGCCGCTGAACTGGGTGCTGTCGCGCCGCATGGCCGAGCACGTTTGGATTTCGGCGGGCAACGACGCGGGCGGTGGCGAACGCGATGACATTTTCATCCGCGGCAATATGTGCGAGGCGCAGCTTCTGCGCTCCGTGCTGGTGCGTGGCGGCGGGAACCTGCCGCGTTGCGCCGCGGTTGCGCGCTAGGGCGGATCGCCGTGGGATTTCAGACGGGGGAACATGAATACCGACGATTTTGCGATTGCCGCGGAGGTTTCCCTCGCGGAGCGGCGATACCTCACGCTGAAGCACGGCGACACGTTCGGCGTGTTCGATCAAGCCGGGCAGATGCTGCCGGGAAGCGGCAATACAGTGGGGCTGTATCACCGCGACACGCGGCATCTTTCGGAATTCGAGCTGGTGCTGGGCGGCCGCGCGCCGATGCTGCTGTCGGCGACGTTGCGCGACGACAACGCCACGCTGGTGTGCGACCTGGCGAACGCCGAGATTGCCGCGGCGGATGGCGATGCCGGCGTGGCGCACGATCTGATTCACGTGGGGCGTTCGCGGTTTTTGTGGAACGGCGTTTGCCATGAACGGATTCTGGTGCGGAATTTCGACGTGCACGCCCATGCGCTGCGGCTAGAGCTGCGTTTCGGCGCGGATTTCGCCGATCTGTTCGAGGTTCGCGGCATGGTGCGCGAGCGGCATGGCACGCACGAGCCGGCGCGGATCGGTGCCGATGCGGTGACGCTTTGCTATCGCGGACTGGACGAGGTGCGGCGCTGCACGCGGCTGCGATTTCATCCGGCGCCCGACCGGATCGACGAGGGGCGCGCGATTTTCATGCTGCGGCTGCCGCCGGGCGGCACGTCGCTGCTGTTTGCCGAAATTGCCTGCACGAAGGAGCCGCCGGCGCGCCCGGCGGTGGAATGTTTCTTCCTCGCCATGGTGGAGCAGCGGCGCTGGACGCGGCAGCGGTCTGGCACGGCAGCGGCCATCGAGACGAGCAACGAAGCGTTCAACGAGGCGATGCGCCGCGCGATCGGCGATCTGACGATGCTGGTGACGGATCTGCCGACCGGGCCGTATCCTTACGCGGGCGTACCGTGGTTCAGCACGGTGTTCGGCCGCGACGCGATCATTACCGCGCTGCAAGTTCTGTGGCTGGATCCCTCGATAGCGTTGGGCGTGCTGCGGTATCTGGCGGCGAACCAGGCGACCGAAACCGATGCGGCGGCCGATGCCGAGCCGGGCAAGATTCTGCACGAGGTGCGGCGCGGCGAGATGGCCGAGCTGCGGGAGGTGCCGTTCCGCCGTTATTACGGCAGCGTGGATGCGACGCCGTTGTTCCTGATGCTGGCCGGCGCGTATCTGGATCGGACGGACGATCTTGCTGCCTTGCGGGAATTATGGCCGGCGATCGGTCGTGCGCTGGGTTGGATCGAAGCGCAGGCGGCGAAGGATGCCGACGGGTTTCTCACGTATTTCCGGCAGACGCCGGAGGGGCTGGCGAACCAGGGGTGGAAGGACAGTTTCGACAGCATATCGCATGAAGATGGGCGGCTGGCGGTTGGGCCGATCGCGCTGGTGGAGGTGCAGGGCTATGTGTTCGCCGCCCGCAAGGCGGTGGCGCGGATTGCTGCCGTGCTCGATGACGGCGAAACCGAAAAGGCGCAATTGGCGGCGGCCGAGACGCTGCGGATGGCCATAGAAGCGCGCTTCTGGAATGAAGCGCTGGGCGGCTATGCGTTGGCGCTGGATGGCAAGGGGGCGCCGTGTTGCGTGCGGGCTTCCAATCCCGGCCATCTTCTGCTGTGCGGCCTGCCCGGGCCGGGCCGCGCGCTGTGCACCGCCGAAATGCTGATGGGCAGCCGCAGCTTCACGGGCTGGGGCATCCGCACGCTGGCTTCCAACGAGGCGCGCTACAATCCGATTTCGTATCACAACGGCTCGGTCTGGCCGCACGACAGCGCGCTGATCACGATGGGCATGGCGCGCTACGGCATGAAGGACATGGCGTGCCGGCTGTTCCGTGGGTTGTTCGAGGCTTCCACCTATATTGAATTGCGCCGGCTGCCCGAGCTGTTCTGCGGCTTCGCGCGGCGGCGCGGGCAGGGGCCGACGTTCTATCCGGTGGCGTGCTCGCCGCAGGCGTGGGCCGCGACGGCGCTGCATGCGCAGCTCGGCGCGTGTTTGGGACTGCGCTTCGACGCGGGGGCTTGCGAGGTGATTTTCGACCGCCCTGTGCTGCCGGATTTTCTATCCGAGGTGCGGCTGCACAATCTGGCGCTGGGCAGCGCGCGGATCAGCGTGCAGTTGCGGCGGGTGGGGCATGAGGTGGCGATGAACGTGCTGGAGCGGCGAGGCGAGATCCACGCGTTGCTGCGGAGCTGAGGCCGCGCGGTATTATTACGTAGTCGCAACGAATAGCTCGTGCGAAGGTGGGTTGCGGGTCAGGCGTTTTCGGGAACGAGGGAGAAGGCGCCGGGGGCGGGATCGGGGG
>CAXUEX010000226.1:0-3599 GCA_964250215.1 uncultured Acetobacteraceae bacterium
GCGCAGCGCCAGCGCATCTTCGGGCTTTGCCTTGTGTTCCGGCTCGACATGGATGTTCACGATCAGGTCGGACTGGTCGGCCTGCAGCGCGGCCTCGATACGGTCGCAGATCGCATGCGCCTCGACCACCGGCATTTCGCCCGGCACCACCAGGTGGAACTGCACGAAGGTGACGCGCCCGGCCTGGCGGGTGCGGATGTCGTGCGCTTCGATCGCGCCGGCGCCGGCGTGGCGCAGCACGTTCTGGATTCGCGGCAGCGTGTCGTCATCCGGCGCCATGTCCATCAGGCCGCCGAGCGAGCTGATGAGCAGGCGCAGGCCGGACCACAACACATAGGCCGCGACGCAGGCGGCGACGAGCGGATCGAGCCAGATCAGGCCGGTGGCCACCACGAGCACGACGCCGATGACGATGCCGATTGAGGTGGCGACGTCGGCCATCAAATGCCGCGCATCGGCGAGCAGCGCCGGGGCGCGCGGGCGGCGGGCGGCGCGGAACAGGAGCTGCGCCCAGGCCAGGTTCAGCGCGGTGGCGGCCACGTTGAGCGCGATGCCGAGGGCGGGGCTGGTGAGCGGGTGCGGGTGGCGGAAGCTGACCCAGGCATTCTGCAGGATCGACACGCTGGCGGCGACGATCAGCGCACCCTCCAGCCCGGCGGCGAGGAACTCGGCCTTGGCGTGGCCGAAGGGGTGGTTGGCGTCGGCCGGCTGGGCGGCGAAGCGGAAGGCATAGAGGGCGATGGCCGAGGCGGCGACGTTCACCACGGTTTCCAGCGCGTCGGAATAGAAGGCGGCGCTGCCGGTGCCGAGCCAGGCGGCGGCCTTCAGCGCGAGCACGATGAGCCCGACGCCGATGCTGCCCCAGGCGATTCGCGTGAGCCGGTCCATGGGTGTTTGCCGCGAGTGATGGCGTGGGGAGTGCGGTAGCAGAGCGCGGCGGGCGCGTCATGCGGCGGCTTGCGGGTGGGTTTGGGCGCGGCTAGAGAGGCGATGCGGGACGCGGGCGTAGCTCAGGGGTAGAGCACAACCTTGCCAAGGTTGGGGTCGAGGGTTCGAATCCCTTCGCCCGCTCCAGTTTTATCCCATAGGATTTAGTGTCTTACGGTGCGGCCGAATTGGATGGGATGGCTTCCGAGCTTCGGACTCTTGAAATTCGGAAGCGGATTGGAAGCATTGCGTCGAAAGGCAGCGGCTACGATCGGCGGGTGATGTCGGGCGATTCGCGACCTGAGTTTTTCGGGAAACCCGGGCGATTGCCGCTCAGCGGCTCCCAGGATGCGCTCCGACCGTGCACTTCCGACGGGGTGCCGGTCCGCAAGTGGACCAACACACCGCACATTATTCGCTGATCGCGCGCGGCGGAGTGGGCTTGCTGGCGGCATCCAGACGTCCCGCTCGATATGCGTTGGAGCCGCCGTTGCCGCCCAAGTGTCGGGAGCTGAACCCGACCGAGAACGGCCTGGGCGTAGTGGCGCGGCCGCGGCGACAGCTTGCGATACCCAATGCCGCGCAGTTCGCGGCTGAGCGTCTGCTTAGCGACGACGACCTGGAACTCGTCCCAAACCCACTGGCACAAATCGACCACCCGCCAGCGTACCACGCCATGAATCGTCGGGATCGGGCCACTCTCGATCACCGCCGCCCTGACATCAGTTTCATGCAGTCGCACCCGGCTTGGTGTAGACGAAGCACATCCTTGCCTGCCTGCGCCCGCCATGTTCAGCTTTTGCCAGCAGTCGGCGGCCTTGAGTTGGTCGACTGCCGCTCGTCAAACCATCTTCACGACGAGATCGATGAAGCTCCGCAGCTTTGGCGATGGATGCCGGTCCGGGAGGGTCAGCAAAGAGAGCGGCAGTGATGGGGCAGCGTGATCCGCCAGCAGGTGGATGAGACGTCCGGCCGCGATGTCGTCGGCCACCAGGATTTCCGGCTGTAGAATGACGCCCACATGCGCGAGCGCCGCGGCGCGAAGCGCTTGCCCGTTGTTGACGCGGAGGCTCCCGCTAGCCTGGATCGCTATTTCGCTACCCCGCCCTGAGAACCGCCACAGTCGAGGCTCGCCGGCATTGGTGAAATCGAGGCAGTTGTGACTTTCCAAGTCGGCCGGCGTCCGCGGATGGCCGTGTGCGGCCAGATAGGACGGCGACGCACAGGCGACTAAACGCAGTGGCGACAAGGCGCGGACGATCAGCCCTGAATCGGGTAGCGTGCCGACGCGTATCGCAACGTCGAGTTCGTCGGCAAGCATGTCGAGACGCTGGTCTTGCAGGACGAGCTCAACCTGTACTTCCGAGTGGCCGTGCAAATACACGGCGATGATTGCAGGTATGATGGTCGTTCCGAGCGACATCGGTGCTGTCACGCGCAGCAGGCCACGCGGTGTGGACTGCGCAAGGTCGGCCGACCTCTCGGCATCGTCGATGTCGCGGAGGATACGTCGGCAGTGTTCGTAATAGGCGCGGCCGAACTCGGTCAGGCTCTGCTGCCGAGTTGTCCGGTTGAGCAGCAGCGCTCCGAGCCTTGCCTCGAGGAAGCGCACATGATTGCCCACCATGCTGGGCGACAGTCCTCGTCCAGTGGCTCCGGCAGCGAAGCTGCCCCGCTCGACGGTGCGGACGTAGCTCTCCATAGCCAGCAATCGATCCATTCGAGACCTTCGCTCACGAGTGTCGTTAAGGATCGTCCCTTTAAGCAGTTCCACGCTGGGCCAAATCGGCCCCAACAGAAGGAGATCGACATGCCTGAAGCTTCGAACACCCTCGTGGTTGGCGCAGCCGGCCGCTTTGCTGGGCTGGTTGTGCCGGAGCTGGCCAAGCGGGGCGTGCATCCGCGTGGGCTTGTCCGTACGCCGGAACAGGCCGAGACGGCGCGAGGCAACGGAGCCGGCGAGATCGTCTTCGGCGACCTTCGAGATCGGGCCAGCGTTAAGGCCGCGCTCAAGGGGGTGGAACGGGCGTTCTACATTTCCCCCGTTTACCAGGAGGACGAAGCCGAGATGGGCGTCGGCTTCGTGGAAGCCGCCAAGCAGGCGGGTGTGCGCCGGATCGTCTTCTCAACGATTATTCATCCCTCTCTCGATCTGCGGAATCACGCATCGAAGCGGCCGATCGAGGATGCCCTGTTTAAGTCGGGGCTGGACTACACCCTGCTGCGGCCGTCAGTCCTCTACCAGAATCTGGCCGCAGGATGGCCAGCGGTCGTCAAGACCGGCGTGCTGGCCGAACCGTTCTCCGCCACTGCTCGCATCGCACGGGTCGATTACCGCGATATCGCCGAGGTGGCGGCGATCGCCCTCACCGAGGACCTGCTGGTCAACGGCGCGTATGAGCTGAGCGCCGACGGTGGAAAAAATCGCGAGGAAGTGGCTGCCATCGCCAGCGAGGCGTCGGGGCGCGAAATCAAGGCAGCCGCGCCGGGGTTCGAGGAATGGGCGGCCAAGGCGCAACTGCCCTACGACGACGCACAGAAGCAGCAGCTCGCGGCGATGTATGCGAACTACGACAAGCACGGGCTGCTCGGAAACCCGTTCACGCTTCGGTCGATCCTCGGTCGCGAACCTCGCATGATGCACGCGTTCTTCGCCGACTTGGTGGCTGGAA
>CAXUEX010000227.1:0-3538 GCA_964250215.1 uncultured Acetobacteraceae bacterium
GCCGCCGGTGCCGGAAATTATGATCCCGCTCGTCGGCGCGCGCCTGCATTTCATAGATTTCCGGATAGGATATGCCCAGTCGGCAGCCGCGATGGCCCAGCATCGGGTTGGCTTCGGCGAGTTCCGCGGCGCGGCGGCGCATGCTTTCCTGGTCCTGGCCGAGCGCCTCGGCCACTTCGGCGATTTCCGCATCGCCATGCGGCAGAAACTCGTGCAGCGGCGGATCGAGCAGGCGGATGGTGACGGGCAGCCCCGCCATGATGCGGAACAATTCGACGAAATCCTGGCGCTGGAACGGCAGCAGCTTTTCCAGCGCGGCGCGGCGGCCGCGTTCATCGTGCGCCATGATCATCTGGCGCACGGCGCCGATGCGTTCGGGCGCGAAGAACATGTGTTCGGTGCGGCAGAGGCCGATCCCCTCGGCGCCGAAGCGGCGCGCGGTTTCGGCATCCAACGGCGTTTCGGCATTGGTGCGCACCCGCAACCGCCGGAAAGTATCGGCCCATTCCATCAGGATCGCGAAATCGCCGGAGAGCTTCGGCTCCACGGTGGCCACCGTGCCGGCGAACACTTCGCCGGTGGCGCCATCCAGCGTGATGGTTTCGCCGCCGCGGATGGTGCGGCCGCCGGCGGAAAGCGTGCGCGCGCCGTAATCCACGCTGATGCCGCCGGCGCCGGCGACGCACGGCCGGCCCATGCCGCGCGCCACCACGGCGGCGTGGCTCGTCATGCCGCCGCGCGTGGTGAGAATGCCGCGGGCGGCGTGCATGCCGTGGATGTCCTCGGGGCTGGTTTCGATGCGCACCAGGATCACCGAGTCGCCCTTGGCGGCGCGCAGTTCGGCCTCGTCGGCGCCGAACACCACCGCGCCGGAAGCCGCGCCGGGGCTGGCGGGCAGGCCGCGGCCGAACAACGTGCGCTCGGCTTTCGGATCCAGCGTGGGATGCAGCAACTGGTCGAGCGCCTGCGGGTTCACGCGCTTGACCGCTTCCTCGCGTGAGATCAATCCGTCGCTCGCCATTTCCACAGCAATGCGCAATGATGCCGCGGCGGTGCGCTTGCCGTTGCGCGTTTGCAACATATACAGCTTGTTCTGCTGCACCGTGAATTCGATGTCCTGCATGTCGGCATAGTGCCGCTCCAGAGTTTCCCGCACGCGGCAGAGCTCGGCGTAGGCATCGGGCAGCGCTTCCTCCATGGAGACCTCGCCGGTTTTGGCGCGGGCGCGCGAGAGCGGCTGCGGCGTGCGGATGCCGGCCACCACGTCCTCGCCCTGCGCGTTCACCAGGAATTCGCCGTAGAACAGGTTCTCGCCGGTGGACGGATCGCGCGTGAAACAGACGCCGGTGGCGCAATCCTCGCCCATGTTGCCGAACACCATGGCCTGCACGTTCACCGCCGTGCCCCAATCGGCGGGAATGTCGTGCAGCCGGCGATAGGTGTTGGCGCGCGGGTTCATCCAACTGCCGAACACGGCGCCGATCGCGGCCCAGAGCTGGTCCCCCGGCGACTGCGGGAACGGCTTGCCGGTTTCTTCCTGCACCATATCGAGATACTCGGCGCAGACGCGCTGCCAATCGGCGGCAGTGAGCGCGGTGTCCTCCACCACGGCCTGATCCAGCTTCACCGATTCAATGATTTCCTCGAACCGGTGGTGATCGACGCCCAGCACGACGCTGCCGAACATCTGGATGAAGCGGCGGTAGCTGTCCCAGGCGAAGCGGGGATCGCCGGAACTCTGCGCCAGTCCCTGCACCGTTTCGCGGTTCAGGCCGAGATTGAGCACGGTATCCATCATGCCCGGCATGGAAACGCGCGCGCCGGAGCGGACGGAGACAAGCAGCGGGGCTTGCGCATCGCCGAATTGGCGGCCCACTGCCTGCTCCACGCGGGCGAGCGCCGCCTTCACCTGCGGTTCCAGATCGGCTGGGTAACGTCGGTCGTTCTTGTAGAACTCGGTGCAAACTTCAGTGGTGATGGTGAAGCCGGGGGGCACCGGCAGATCGATCGATGCCATCTCAGCGAGGTTGGCGCCCTTGCCGCCCAGCAGATTGCGCATGTCCGCGCGCCCTTCGTTATGCCCGGCGCCAAAACTATACACCCACTGCGTCATGCGTCTTGCTCCGAAAAAGAAGGCCAGGGAATCGGCCAGCGCTTCAACCTGTGATCGCCGCGAAATTGGCGCCCTTGTTCATGACGTGGCGGGCCATGCCGAGAAGCCGCAGACGGTTGCGCCGGATTTCGGGATCGGCATCGTTGACCAGAACCTTGTCGAAGAACGCATCCACCGGCCGTCGCAACGTGGCCAGCATCCCAAACGCTTCGCCGTATGCCTCGGCGTTCAGCAACTCGGGAACCGCGGACAGTTCTTGCAGGTGGCGGTAGAGTGTCTGTTCTTCGGTTTCACGCAGCAGACGCGGATCGGCGTCGGCTTCGTCCTCGCCGGAGGCCCATTCGATGCGCAGGATATTGGCAGCCCGGCGGAACGCGGCGAGCAGGCTTCTGCCATCTTCGGAGTTGAAGAACGCCGCGAGAAATCGGCTTTTTGCGGCGATCCTCGTGATGTCGTCGTCGCGCGCGCCGGCAAGCGCCGACTGGATGGCTTCGTGTGGCACGCCTTCGCCGCGCAGCATCACGCGCAGACGCTCGCGGACGAAATCCACGAGCACCCTCGCCGGCGCCTCGACGGGCGCACCTGGATGCGATTGAAGCGCGGCGGCGGCGTGCCGGAAGATGGGTTCCAGCTTCAGGCGCGTGTTGTTCTCGATCAGGATGCGGATGATGCCGAGCGCGGCCCGGCGCAATGCAAACGGATCGCCCGATCCCGTGGGCATTTCGCCGATTGTCGCGAAGGCGGCAATCTGGTCCACCTTGTCCGCCAGTGCCACGGCGACGGCGACGGGAGCGGACGGCACGCGATCGGCCGGCCCCTTCGGCAGATAATGGTCGCGCAAGGCGTCGGCAATTGCCGCGGCTTCGCCATCGTGCCGCGCATAGTAGCCACCCATTATACCTTGCAGTTCGGGGAATTCGCCCACCAAGCCGGTGGTGAGATCTGCCTTGCAGAGTTCCCCGGCGCGCGCTGCGAGCTCGGCATCGGCGCCGGTTTCGTCCGCGATGCATCTGGCGAGCGCCGCGATGCGATGGGCGCGCTGCAACTGGCTGCCGAGCTTGGCATGGAACACGATCGGCGCGAGCGCCGGCACCCGATCGGCCAGCCGGGTTCGGCGATCCAGGTCCCAGAAATGCCGCGCGTCGGAGAAGCGCGCGCGCAGCACACGTTCGTTGCCAATTACGATCGCGGTGCCGCCATCGGCGGCCTCGATGTTCGCGGCGAAGCCGAAATAGGGTGCGGCACTGCCATCCTTGTTGCAAATTGCGAAGTATTTCTGGTTCACCCGCATCGAAACCTGCATCACCTCGGGCGGCAGGTCCATGAATTGCGGATCGATCCGGCCGAGCAGGCAAACCCGCCATTCCACCAGCCCGGCCACTTCGCGCAGCAATCCCGGATCGTCCACCACCCGCGCCCCCACCG
>CAXUEX010000228.1:0-3519 GCA_964250215.1 uncultured Acetobacteraceae bacterium
CGCGCGCGCCGCCCGTCCAGGCCGCGCGCGCGTGGTCCGCCACGGAACTCGCCGCCTACGGCGTGCAGCGCAGCGCCGCCGGCGAACTGCGCCGCGGAACAACCAGCGGCGCCGACGTGCTGAACGGGCTGGAGCTTGGCCGATTGCACGCGCTGGCGTAACAGCGCCCGGCAAACCGCGGAGTGGGGGGGGCGTATGTTGTTTCTCACCGCGTGGCCGATATGGCTTTCCGGCCTGCTCCTGGTCGGCGGCGGCACGGTGCTCGCCATGCTCGGCCCGGTCGTCGTCCGCCGCCGTTTCGGGCTCGAGAAGCTGATCACCAACAACGAAGTCGCCGGTTTCAAGTTCGCGACGATCGGCGTGCTCTACGCGGTGTTGCTGGCCTTCGTCGTGATCGTCGTCTGGGAGAAATTCAACGATGCCGAGGTGCGCGTGGCCGAGGAGGCCGGCGCCGCCGCTTCCATCTACCGCCTTGCCGAAGGCCTTGGCGGCCCCACGGGCAGCGCCATCCAGACCAACCTCTCCACCTATCTTTCCGCCGCGGTCGAACGGGATTGGCCGGCCATGGAACACGGTCACGGCAGCCCCGATGTCACCGACGCGCTCAGCCGCCTCTACACCACCGCCGTGCAAATCGTGCCGCACGACGCGCGCGACCAGGCGCTGCTGGAAGAAACCCTGCACCAGCTCGACCAGATGACCGACGCGCGGCGCGGCCGGCTGGTCATGGCCTCCGGCAAAGTGCCAGGCATCATCTGGCTCGTGCTGTTCGGCGGCGCCGCGGTGACGATCGCCTTCACGTTCTTCTTCGGCACCGAAAACCTCGCGGCGCAGGCCTTGATGACCGGTGCGCTCGCGATCCTGATCTTCGCGTTGCTGGAGGTGATCGTGGTGGTCGATCATCCCTTCTCGGGCTCGATCAAGGTTCTGCCGGAGGCGCTGCTCGCAGTGCGCGACAATTTCTACTCGTTGCGCCCCTGAACGTCCCGGATATATTGCCACGCCACCCGGCCCGAGCGGGCGCCGCGCGCCATCGCCCAGGCATCGGCATCGGCCATCGCCACGTCCAGGCCGAACCGGTCCGCATAGGCCTGCACAATGCGCCGGTAGGTCGCCTGGTCGCACGCGTGAAAACCCAGCCAAAGGCCGAACCGGTCGGATAACGAAACCTTCTCCTCGGTCGCTTCCGCCGGGTTGATCGCGTTGCCCTGCTCGTTCTCGACCATCTCGCGCGGCATCAGGTGCCGGCGGTTGCTGGTGGCATAGAACAGCAAATTGGCCGGCGAACCCTCGATGCCGCCCTCCAGCACCGATTTCAGCGCCTTGTAATCCGCATCCTCGCGCTCGAACGAAAGGTCGTCGCAGAACACGATGCAGCGCCGCTTCCAGCCACGCAGCACCGCCAGCAGCGCCGGCAGGCTGGCCAGCTCCTCGCGATGGATTTCCACCAGTGCCAGCGCGCGCGGACACTCCGCGTTCACCGACGCGTGCACGGCTTTCACCAGGCTCGATTTGCCCATGCCGCGCGCACCCCACAGCATCGCGTGATTGGCGCTGCCGGCTGCCGCGAACTGGCGCGTGTTGGCGAGCAGCGTGGCCTTCGCGCGGTCGATGCCCAGCAGCAGCCCCAGTTCCACGCGCGCCACCTCGCGCACCGGCCGCAGCGCGCCGGAAGCCGCCCACACGAACGCATCCGCCGCGAACGGGTCGGCGGCCGGCGGTGGCGGCGGCGCCAGGCGCTCCAGCGCGTGCGCGATGCGGCTCAGAGGGTCCATGGCTTGGCCGGGGTGCTTGACGGGGCAGGGCCGGAAACTATGGTCCGCGCCCGTCCCCAAGCAACCCGGAAAGCGCCGATGTCCCTGATCTCCCCTGCCTATGCTCAGGCGGCTGCCGGCGGCGGCCTTGGCGGCATCGGCCAGTTCCTGCCGTTCGTGCTGATCTTCGTGGTGTTCTATTTCCTGATGATCCGGCCGCAGCAGCAGCAGCAGAAGGCGCTGAAAGCAAAGCTCGGCTCGCTGAAAAAGAACGACCGCATTCTCACCGCCGGCGGGATCGTTGGCACCGTCATGCGCGTGCGCGAGGGGGCGAACGAGATCGAGGTGGAGATTGCGCCGAATGTGCGGGTGAGCGTGGTGCGGGACACGATTTCCAACGTGCTGACGGGCGCCGCGCCGGTGGCGGCGAACGATCCGAAATAGGGGCTACTCCCGGCCGCGGTCTGCGGCACCGGGAAATGCCGCAAACCGCTCGTGTTTCCCCTCGCTCAAGCCGCCGAAAGCTGCGCTTCCGCGTATTCGTAGTTCGCCAGTCTATCCAGATAGTTCTGGATGTAATCCGGGCGGCGGTTGCGGAAATCGAGATAGTAGCTGTGTTCCCACACATCCAGCGCGAGCAGCACGCGGCCTTCGCCGGTGGCGAGCGGGTTGGAGCCGTTCGGGGATTTCGTGATTTTCAGTTTGCCGTCAGTGCCCGCCACCAGCCACGCCCAGCCGCTGCCGAACTGGCTTACGGCGGCCTGCTTGAAATCCTCCTTGAATTTCTGCGTGCCGCCGAGATCGCTATCAATTTTCTGTTGCAATTTGCCGGGGATTTTGCCGCCGTTCGCGGCAAGCTGCTGCCAGAAGATGGTGTGATTCCAGTGCTGGCCGGCGTTGTTGAACACCGGGCCGCCTTCCTTGGCGGTGCTCTTCACGATCTCGTCGAGCGACTTGCCTTGCAGCGCCGGGTCTTTTTCCACGAATCCGTTCAGCGCGGTCACGTAGGCCTGATGGTGCTTGTCGTGGTGCAGTTCGAGCGTTTCCTGGCACATGCCGGCGCCGGCCAGCGCATTGGTGCTGTAGGGCAGGGGGGGAAGTTCGAAAGCCATGGGGCATCCTCCGTTCAGGGTCGCGCAGTTTCGGCCAACGCAGGCGGGTGGCTATGGGGCCTGCCTATGAGCGTCAAGCCGGGCGCCGGGTTCGATTTGGCGGCGACCGTGCGGCGGGCGGATCCGGACCGGTTCTTCTGCACGCTGTTCGCGCCCGCCGCCGCCCGGCCGGCGCTGCTGCTGCTGTATGCGCTAAACCACGAGCTGGCACGCGCCACCGAGATCGCGCGCGAGCCCGCGCTGGCCCTGATCCGGCTGGCCTGGTGGCGCGAGGTGGTGGAAGGCGCACGGCGTCAGCACGAGCTTGCCGGTCCTCTGGCGGATGCGATCGAAGCCGGGATGCCGGACCGTGACGGGCTGCTGGCGCTGATCGCGGCGCGGGAGGATGCGCTGGAGCCGCCGGCGGACGCAGCGCGGTGGCTCGCGCGTCTGCGTGCCGGCCCCGGTGAGCTTGCGGTGCTTGCCGGCCGCGTGCTGCGTGCATCGGGCCCGGTGCTCGATCGACTACGCGCGCTGGGTGCCGGCTATGGCGGGGCGGGGCAGTTGCGCAGCGCGGCTGCCAGTCCGCTTCTGCTACCGCCGGGCGATCCGGTGGGGCTAGCGGCGCCGTTGCGCGACATGCTCGGCCGCCCCGCGAAGCTGGGCGCCGCGGT
>CAXUEX010000229.1:0-3457 GCA_964250215.1 uncultured Acetobacteraceae bacterium
CATGCGGCGAGAGGAAATTCGGGCTCTCGGCGGCGAGCTCGGTGAGCAGCGCGCGCGCTTCGCCGGAGCGGCCCTGCACGAACAGGATCATGGCCCGGTCGGCCCGCACGGCGGGCGCGCTGGGATCGAGTTCCAGCGCGCGGTCGATGTGGACCAGTGCGGCGCCTTGCCGGCCGATCGCCATCAGCGCGGTGGCATACCAATGTTGCAGGCCCGGATTGTCGGGCTCGAGTTGCACGGCGCGTTCCAGCTCCGCGATCCCGGCGGCGAATTGCCAGTCGCCGTAGAGCAGGGCGAAGCCGTAGGCCGCGTGCGCGCCGGCGAGGCGTGGATTGAGGGCGACGGCATGGGCGGCGGCGGCGCGGGCCAGGGCGTAAGCCTGGGCGCCCGGCATGGCGGCGAATTCGCGCAGCAGGTTGTAGCAGTTGGCGAGGCCGACATACGCCTCGGCGTAATGGTCATCGAGGCGGATGGCGGCGGTGAATTCCTCCACCGCGCGGTTCAGCGCCGGCGGGTCGCGCTGGGCCCACTCCTGCAGGCCTTTCATGTAGAGCGCTTTCGCGGCCGGTGGCGGCGGTGGTGGCGCGTGCGTGAAGCCGCCGGCCACAACCAGCGCGAGTGCGGCGCTGAGGACGACACCAATAGTGGCGATGGCGGCCCATTCTTGCATCCCGCGCGGCGGTAGTTGCGCGTGCGCCACACCGGGGGGGGGGGACGGGGTTGTGGGTTGGGGGGCGGCGGCGGGGGCGGGGGTGGCGCGGGGGCCGCGGAGCCAGGCTTCCAGTTCGGCGGTTTCGGCATAGATGCTGGAACGCGCGGCGCCGGGCAGGCGGCGCACCGGCAGGCCGCGTTCGGCCTCCCAGCGCATCACGGTGCGCTGGGTTTTGCCGAAGAAGCCGGCGACCTCTTTCCAGGAGGTGAGCCGGGTTTTTGCCGCGGGTTCGGGGGGCATCTTCGCCTGGTTGATTCCTCAATCCGGCATGCCGCCCTGCGGGCAGGGCCGTGATGTCGGCTCATGTCACCTTATGGCATAGGCGGGGGAGTAGCCAATTCCGTTAACCGTCCGGATGCACGCCGCGCATTCCGCGTGGCCGGAGTTCGCGCCATGCATTTGAAATCGTCGTTTTGGGTCGCCTTGCTTGCCGCCGCGCCGGCCACCGCAGGCACGGTGAACTGGCCGCAGCCGGGGCTGAATGCCCAGCACGCCGGCTATAACAAGAAGGAGACGGCTATTTCGGCGGCCAATATCGGCAGCCTGACGCAGAAATGGGCGACGCCGATCCCGAATGGAATCCAGGGGCCGGCGCCGATTGAAATCAACGGCATTGCCTATGCCCAGGCGACGGACGGCACCGTCTATGCGGTGAATGCCACGACCGGCGCGATCGTGTGGACGTATGCGGGTGGCGCGCCGCTGGGGCTCACCGGTTCGGGCAACATGATTTTCGCCACGTGCAAGGTGGACAGCATCGGCCATTCGGGGGTGTGCGCGCTGAATGCCGCGACCGGCGCGCTGGTCTGGAGCTTTGGCGCCGCTGTGGTTGGCGGCCAGGTGCCCACGTCCAGCGGCCCTGACAATGTGCCGGTGTTTGACCACGGCATGGTTTTTTTCGGTGAAAATTATGGCGGCTTCAACAGTCCGGTTTCCGGCGACAACCTTTACGCGTTGAAGGCGGCGACCGGGAAGCTGGTGTGGGCGGACGGCTATGGGGCCGGCAACGAAAACTACGGGCCGTTTGCGATCGACAAGGGCACGGTGTTTTATGGCGGCCCTTACGGCAGTGGGTTCACTGGCGAGATCTGCGGCGTTAACGAGGCCGATGGGCTGGGGCAGCGGTGCTCGCCGCGCTTCGGCGGCCCCGCATCGATCCTATCGGTTGCCGGCGGGAAAGTCCTTGCTGTGAACTCCAGCCAGGGTGGCAACACGCTCTTCATTGCGTTCGATGAGACAAGCCTCGCGATCGACTGGTATCAGAACGTATCGGGGGGTACTTCGGACTACGCCTATTATCCACCCGCCGTGGCAAATGGCCTCGCCTATTTCTATGCGGGTTCAAACGGAAACGGCAGCCTCTACGCGCTGTCGCTGAAAACCGGGAAGCAGCGCTGGGTGTATGCCTGCAACAGCACGACCGAATGCGCCTACTCGGGTGTTTCGGTGGCGAACGGCGTGCTGTTCGCATCGTGCGACGGGTCGCCGTTCCTGGGCGATCAGTGCGCTTTCGACGCGAAAACGGGCGCTGTGCTGCGCCTTTATGGCTCGACCGACGGCCACGCCGGCACCAAATCCACGCCGCTGGTTGCCAACGGCGCGGAGATCGGTGCGTGCGGCGCCTATGGCGGCGACCTCTGCGCGTTCGGCCCGTAATTTCGTCCTACCAACAGTCGAAAGTTTTTTGCTTCTTTTTTTCAAAAAAGAAGCGCTTTCTTTCTTGGCTTACCCCCTCAGGAACGCCACCAGATCCGCATTGAGCCGATCCTTCGCGGTGAAAACAAGCGCGTGCGGCTCGCCCTCGTAGAGTTTCATCGTGGCGCCTGGAATGGCGCGGGCGGTGCGTTCGGCGGAGACGCTGGCGGGCACGGTTTCGTCGCCGGTGCCGTGGACGATCAGGGTTGGCATTTTGAAGGCCGGCAGGTCCGGGCGGAAATCGGTTTCGGAAAAGGCGCGGACGCATTCGATTGTGGCGTGCGCGGAGGCTTGCAGCGCGAGTTGCGCGGCCCATTGCAGGATTTCGGTGGACACGGCGAAATTGAGCATGCCGGCGCCGAAGAATTTCTTGCCGAAATTGGCAAGGAAGTGCGGGCGGTCCTGTTTCAGGCCATCGACCATCTGGTCGAAGGTGGCGCGATCGACGCCATCGGGGTTTTCCGGGGTTTTCAGCAGGAAGGGTGTCACGGCGGAGATGAGTGCGGCGCGGGTGACACCGCCGCCGTGGCGCCCGACGTAGCGGGCGACGTCGCCGCCGCCCATGGAGAAGCCGACCAGGGCGATATCGGTGAGGTTGAGCTTTGTGACCAGCGCGTGCAGGTCGTCGGCGAAGGTGTCGTAATCGTAACCGTTCCATGGCTGGCCGGAGCGGCCGAAGCCGCGGCGGTCGTAGGCGATGACGCGGAAGCCGCTGCGTACCAAATGGGTGGCCTGGTATTCCCACATATCGGCGTTGAGCGGCCAGCCGTGGATCAGGACGACGGCGCGGCCGGTGCCCCAATCGTTATAGAAGATCGGCGTTTTGTCGGCGGTTTCGATGGAGGGCATGGTGCGGCAAACGCACCGGCCGAAACCTTGGTTGCAACTAGCCGTGCGCGCGGGCGGTGATGGCGTGTGATCACGATGGCGAGCGTCGCGGCGGTGGCATCCTCTGCCTGCGCCCGTTTCCCGTCGCGGGCGGCGCGGGTGGTGGCGCCGCGTGCGGCGCGACCCAGCAATGTGCCGGCAAACGCCGCCGCGACGCTCGCC
>CAXUEX010000230.1:0-225 GCA_964250215.1 uncultured Acetobacteraceae bacterium
GAGTTGCGCCGCCGCGAAACGCGGGTCGTCGACGAACAGCCGCAGCAGCCGCAGCAGCGCCTTCACGCGGCACGCTTCCGGGCCGTCTGCCGCGCCAGCGCCCCTACGCCGAGCGCCACCGTCGCCCAGAGGGCTGCCAGCAGCGGCAAGGCCAGATCGCCCCCCGGCCCTTCCGCGCCCAGGCCCTCGCCCGTCCAGAACGTGCCGAAACCGCAGAGCAGCACG
>CAXUEX010000230.1:242-3430 GCA_964250215.1 uncultured Acetobacteraceae bacterium
CTCCGGGATGGCGGCAATCGGCCGGTGAAAGATCAGCCCCATCGCCACCACGCAGGCCAGCGCCGCCAGCGCGCCCGCAGCGGCCGGAACCGCCAGCCCTGGCCGGGCGCCGATCGCGGCGACGATGAACACCACCTCCGATCCTTCCAGCAGCACGATGTTGAACGCGCCACCCGCCGCCAGGCGATCGAAGCCGGGGGCCGCGCCCGCCGCCAGCAGCCGGCCGCGCGCCGCCACGTAGGCAGCCGCTTCGTCGTGCAGCTTGCGCAGGCCGGCGCGGCGCTGCACGGCCTTCCGCAACCAGCGCATACCGAACAGCAGCACCAGCAGCCCTACGGCGAGCTGCAGCTTCGTCGCGAAGAGCCCGGCGAGCGAAGGTCCGGCAACCGCCACGGCCACGGCCAGCAGCAGCAGCGCGGCGCCGCCGCCGGCCAGCGTATCTCGCCAGCCGCGCACGCTGCCGATCGCGAGCACCACGGTGAGCGCCTCGATGAATTCCACGAAGCTGCCCAGGAAGGCGCCCAGAAAGGCGCCCAGAGCGGCGGCGGCTTGCGCGGTCATGCGGCGTGCCGGAACACGATTTCCCCGCGTTCCAGCAGCGCGAGCACGGCGAGATGCACGGGCTCGGTCCAAAGGCCGAAGGCAGGGGCGGGAGCGGCCGGCATCGGTTTCGGTGTTACCGCATCGGCGGCCGAAAAGGCATTGCCGGTGTGTGAACCTGCGTCGCGTGGCTTTTGCCCAGGGCAAACCGCTTGTACACCCCGCGCATGGACCAGCTCCCGCACCCGGCCCTGCTGCCCGCCGGCTTCCGCGACCGGCTGCCGCCGGATGCGGCGCACGAGGCGGCGTCGGTGGAAGCGGCGATGCGCGTGTTCGCGAGCCACGGCTACGAGCGCGTGGCGCCGCCGCTGCTGGAATTCGAGGACGGGTTCCTGCGCGGCTCCGGCGCCGCGTTGGCGGATGCCTGCTTCCGCATCATGGACCCGGACAGCCGCCGCACCGCCGTGCTGCGCGCCGACATGACGCCGCAGGTGGCCCGCATCGCGGCAACGCGCCTGGCCGGCAGCCCGCGGCCGTTGCGGCTGTGTTACGCCGGACCCTGCGTGCGCGTGGGCGGTTCCGGCCGGGCGCACGAGGTGCCGCAGATGGGCGTGGAACTGATCGGCGCGGACGGGGCGGCCGCGGATGCCGAGGCGATGCTGGTGGCCGTGGAGGCGCTGACCGCGCTCGGCATCCCACGGCTGAGCCTGGATCTCACGCTGCCCTCGCTGGTGCCGGCGCTGCTGGACCGGGGCGGTTTCGCCGCCGACACCCGAGCCGAGCTGGCGCACGCACTCGATCGCAAGGATGCGGCGGCTGTGCGCACACTGGGCGGCGATCTCTCGCCGATGCTGAGCGGGCTTCTGCTGGCGGCCGGCTTGGCCGAGCCGGCGCTGGCGGCACTGGAACGCGCGGCGCTGCCAGCCGAATGCCGCACGATGGCCGACCGGCTGCAGGCAACCGTGGCTTTGTTGCGCGCGGCGTCGCCCGATCTGGGCCTGACGGTGGACCCGCTGGAATTCCGCGGTTTCCGGTATCATACCGGAATAGCCGTGACGGTCTTCGCGCCCGGACAGGAGGCGGAACTGGGACGCGGCGGCCGCTATGTTTCGGGCGAGGGCGAGCCGGCGACGGGGCTGACGCTGTATGCCGATGCGGTCCTGCGCGCGGCGCCGCCGCCGACCCTGGCGGCGCGGGTTTTCGTGCCGTTCGCCACTGCGCCGGAGGCGGCCGCGCGGCTGCGGGCGCAAAGTTTCGCGACCGTTCAGGGACTGGAGACGGACAGCGATCCCGCCGCCGAGGCGCGGCGGCTCGGCTGTTCGCATGTGCTCCAGAGCGGTGTGCCGCGCCCGCTGTAAATTCAGCTTTCGTGCCGCAGAGCGTGTTTGAGAACCCGTTTTGGGGAGTCGGCTGGCGGTGATTTCTGAGCGCCGGAGCGCAGGCAATCGCTGTCCGACGGCCGCCAGAACGGGTTCTCTAACACGTTCTCATGTCTTCGGCGGTGGCGCCGGCGCAACCACTGGCGGCGGCGGCAGCGCCACCGGCGGCGGCGGCTGATAAAATTGCGCTCGCGGCGGGCTCGATGGGGCCGGGCTTGGCGATGTAGGAAACGCCGGCGGCGACGGAGCCGCCTGGGGTGCATAATTCTGCACCTGCGCCAGCACGCAGGAGGCCACCAGGCCGAAGCTCGCCATTTTGCTCATGCTTGGTCAACGCGCGGCGTCACGCAGGTTTCGCCAATAGCGCGGCTGTTGGCGACGCGGCAGGCATTGGCACGCTCGCGCATACAGGATTTGCCCGGCGGCCGGCATATTGCCCATCCGTGGCGGGTTCGTAGGGTCCGTGCACGGGGCAGGGGAGCGACATGGCCAACGTAGCGGTGATCGGCGCGCAATGGGGCGACGAAGGCAAAGGCAAGGTGGTGGATTGGCTCGCGAGCCGGGCCGATATCGTGGTGCGGTTCCAGGGCGGCCACAACGCCGGCCACACGCTGGTGGTCGGCGAGCACACCTACAAACTCTCGCTGCTGCCCAGCGGGCTGGTGCGCGGCAAGCTCGGCATCATCGGCAACGGCGTTGTGGTGGATCCCAAGGCGCTCCTGGCCGAGATCGACCGCGTGCGCGGGCAGGGGCTGGACGTTTCGCCGGAAACGCTGCGCATCGCCGAGAACGCCAGCCTGATCCTGCCGCTGCACGGCGCGCTGGATCGGGCCCGCGAGGCGGCGCGGGGGGAGCGGCGGATCGGCACCACCGGCCGGGGGATCGGCCCGGCCTATGAGGACCGGGTGGCGCGCCGGGCAATCCGCGCCTGCGATTTCGCCGAGCCGGCAACGCTCTCGGAAAAGCTCGATGAATTGTTGCTGCATCATAACACGCTGCTGCGCGGCCTGGGTGCCGATACGTTCGAGAAAGCAACGCTGCTCGAATGGCTGACCGCGTTGGCGCCGCGCATCCTGCCGTTCGTGGAGCCGGTTTGGGAGCGGCTGAACGAGGCGCGCGAGCAGGGCCGTCGCATCCTGTTCGAGGGCGCGCAGGCGGTGATGCTGGATGTGGATCACGGCACCTATCCGTTCGTCACCAGCAGCAACACCGTGGCCGCCACCGCCGCTAGCGGCAGCGGCATGGGTCCGGGGGCGGTGGGGTTCGTGC
>CAXUEX010000231.1:0-3425 GCA_964250215.1 uncultured Acetobacteraceae bacterium
ACCCCCAACCCCTCCAATACAACCCCCAGAAAGCCGCCGATCTGCTAACCCGGGCCGGCTACACGCAACGCACCAACCACAAGCTGGAATTCACCACCCTCGTCGCCGCCTCCAGCACCGAAGCCATCGAGGAACTCCAAATCCTGCAACAAAACCTCGCGGCCATCGGCGTCGTCATGCACATCCGCCAGATCGCGCTCGCCGAACTCGGCGCCACGCTCTTCGGTGGCGCCCACCCCTGGGATGCCGCCATCATCGGCTTCACCCGCGCCGGCCTGCCCGATGGCAGCAGCTTTTTCGATACCAACGGCGCCGCAAACCCGGGCGGCTACAGCGATCCCGAAACCGACCGCCTGATCGCCGCCACCGATGCCGAGCCCGGCCGCGAAGCCCTGGCCGAATACGCCAACCGCATCGAACAGCTCCAGCCCTGGAACTTCCTGCCCGACGGCGGCTACCCCCTGCTCGTCAGCAACCGCATCCACGGCCTGGGCGAGTTTCTTAACCGCCAAGGCTACTGGTCCCCCGAATATCTCAGCGTGGATTGCCAAATTGCGGGCCATACTCCCCCGAATCGCTAGCGGCGCGCTCTCCCTCGCGGGGCTCGCCATCCTGGTTTTCCTGCTGGCCCACGCCGTGCCCGGCGGCCCCGCCTATGCCATCCTCGGCAACAAAGCCACGCTCGATGCGCAAGGCGCGGTAAACCTGCAGCTCGGCCTGAACATCCCGATATGGCAACAATTCTTCATCTGGTGCGGCCACCTGGCGCACGGCAATCTCGGCACCTCCTATCTGGAAAACCGCCCGGTCGCCGAACTGCTCGCCACCTACGAAACAAACACCGCGCTGCTATACGGCACCGGCCTCGCCCTCGCCGTGCTCCTCGCGCTGGCCACCGGCGCCGCCCACGGCCTCGCGGGCAATCGCTGGCCGGGCCGCCTCATCGGCGCCACGGAGCTCGCCTTCTATGCGCTGCCCGGCTTCGTCATCGGCACGCTGCTCGTCGCCATCTTCGCCGGCGCGCTCGGCTGGCTCCCCGCTTCCGGCAACCAAAGCCTGCGCCTGGCCCACCCCGGCTGGCTGGATCGCGCCCGCCACCTCGTCCTGCCCGCCGCCACCATCGCCCTGTTCAGCTTCGCCCCGCTCTCCCGCTATTTCGCCCGTGGCGTGCAGGAATCGCTCGCCGCCGATTACACCCGCGCCGCCATCGCCCGCGGCATCCCGCCCCGCCGGATCATCCTCCGCCACGTGCTGCCCAATGCGCTGCGCCCGCTCGTCACCCTGCTCGGCCTCTCCTTCCCACTGCTCGTTTCCGGATCCGTAACGGTGGAAAGCGTGTTCGGCTACCCCGGCCTGGGCTGGCTCCTATGGCGCGCCGCGCTCGGCCGCGACTATCCCGTGATCGTCGCCATCGTGCTGATCGGCGGTATCGCTACGGTGGCGGCCAATCTTGTTGCCGACCTTGTCGCGGGTTGGCTGGATCCTCGGGCGACCTTTGAGTAAGTTAAGAAAGCGGTTCTTTTTTGAAAAAAAAGAACCAAAAAACTTTCTTCAATTTGGGGGCGGGCTGCTTTGCCGTCTCGCCTTTCATGTTGGACCTGCTTCACCCCCTCTCCCCGCCAACCGCGCTCCACCCGTTGGGCACCGACGAACTCGGGCGGGACATGCTGGCCCGGCTGCTGCAAGGCACGCATTCCACGCTCGGCGTCGCCATCCCCGCCGCGCTGCTCGCGCTCGCTTTGGGCACGCTTTACGGCACCGCCGCCGGCGCCGCGCCCGCCTGGCTCGATCGGCTGCTCATGCGCGCCCTGGATGTCGTGCTCGCGCTGCCGGTGCTGGTGGTGCTCCTCGCCGCGGCCGCGCTCACGCCCACGCTGAACGGGCCCGCCCTCGCGCTGCTCATCGCCGCCGTAAGCTGGCCCGCGCTCGCCCGCCTCGTCCGCAACGAAACCCGCGCGCTGCGCGCCCGCGATTACGTGCGCGCCGCCTGGCAGATGGGCGCCAGCCGCCTGCACATCGGCCGCACCCACCTGCTCCCCGGCCTCGCCCGCGTGCTCGCCAGCGGCGCCGCCTTCCTGCTGGGCGACGCCATCCTCGCACTCTCCGCCCTCAGCTTCCTCGGCCTCGGCATCCAGCCCCCGGAAGCAAGCTGGGGCGGCCTGCTCGCCTCCGGCCTCGGCTTCGTCGAGCTCGGCGCCTGGTGGCTCGTGCTGCCGCCCGCGCTGCTGATCTTCGCCGCGCTGCTGATCGCGTCCCTCATCGCCGAACGCCTCGCCCAACACTGATGCTGGCGATCCGGCAACTAACCGTGAAGCTCGGCGGCGCCACCGTGCTGCAAGGCATGGATGCCGATCTCCACGCCGGCGAAATGCTCGCCCTGGTCGGCTCATCCGGCGCCGGCAAAACCTCCGCCGCGCTCGCCACGCTCCGGCTGCTGCCGAACGGCGCCGCCACCGGCGAAATCCGGCTGCACGGCACCGATCTGCTGCGCCTGCCCGAACCCGAAATGCGGCGCATCCGCGGCCGCCGGATCGGCTACGTGTTCCAGGATGCGCTCGCCGCGCTGAACCCCGCGCACCGCATCGGCAGCCAGATCGCCGAGCCGCTCCGCATCCACCGTGGCGCCAACGCGCGCGAAGCCCGAACGCGCGCGGAACAACTCCTATCCGAAATGGGCCTGGCCGACCCCACCCGCGCCGCCCGCGCCTATCCGCACGAACTCTCCGGCGGCCAGCGCCAGCGCGCCATGATCGCCGCGGCACTCGCCGCCGGCCCGGAAATCCTCATCGCCGACGAACCTACCTCGGGCCTGGATGCCGAAACCGCCGCCCAGCTCCTCGCCCTGCTCGCCGGCCTGCGCCGAAACGGCCTCGCGGTGCTGCTCATCACCCACGATCTCGCCATCGCCGCCGCCCATGCCGATACGGTGCAGGTGCTCCATGCCGGCCGCGCCGTGGAATGCCAGCCAGCCGCGGCCTTTTTCGCCAACCCACAGCACCCCTGCTCCCGCGCGCTGCTCGCCTCGCTGCCCACCGGCGCCAGCCTGCCCACGCCCGAGCCCGGCGCCGAAATCCTGCGCGCGCGAAACCTCGGCGTGCGCTATCCCGCGCGCTTCGGCCAAACGCCGGTATGGACGCTGCGCGATGTCGGCTTCACGCTGCACCGCGGCGAATGCCTCGGCGTGGCGGGCGAAAGCGGCGCCGGCAAAACCACGCTCGGCCGCGCCCTGCTCGGGCAAGTCGCTTACGAAGGCGAAATGGAAATGCCGGGCGGCTGGAGCCGGCGCCGCATCCAGCCCGTGTTCCAGGATCCGGCCCAGTCGCTCAACCCGCGCTTCACGGTGCTCCAGGCCATCGCCGAGCCGCTGCGCATCGCCGGCCTGCCGCGCCCGCATGGCGACCGCATCGGCCGCGTTCTGCAGCAGG
>CAXUEX010000232.1:0-3412 GCA_964250215.1 uncultured Acetobacteraceae bacterium
AGCTCGTCAGGCTCATAACCTGAAGGTCGCTGGTTCAAATCCAGCTCCCGCAACCAAATCAACAGGCGCCACGCTGAGAATAGGCGGATGCACGGCGCAAATCCTTGCCATGCCGCTCAAGCCGCCTCCCGGAACCGCGCCGCGAACTCGGCAAACGCCCGCAGAAAGCCCGCCACCCGCTCGCGCGTGCTGGCGTCGGTCAACCGGCCCTCGCCATCGAACCGCTCCTGCGCACGCGGCACCAGGATTTCGCCGCCGGAAAAGATGTGCATGGCATTGTAATAAGCCACCTGCCGCAGATGCGCCTGCGCCCGCGCCGTGCCGGTCAGGCTCGTGCTGGCGCCGATGATGGCCACGGGCTTGTTCCGCGTCGGGTTCTTTCCCTCCGGCCGCGAAAGCCAGTCGAACGCGTTCTTCAGGCCGCCGGGAATGGAATAGTTATATTCCGGCGTCGCCACAATAATACCGTCGGCCGCCTGCACCGCGCGGCGCAGCTCGGCCACCTCGGGCGGCCAGCCGGCCTGTTCCCGCTCCTGGCTGAACAGCGGAAAATCGATCGCGCCCGCCAGCTCCACCCGCACGCCCCCCGGCGCCAGCTCGGCCGCGGCCTGCAGCAAGCCCCGGTTGTACGAGCCCCGCCGCAAGCTGCCGCTTATGCCCAGCAGCCGCAATTCCTGGTCCGCCATCCTCCGCCTCCCCATCTTGCGCGTCGCAACCGCAAATGCCCGGCCGGAACGCCCGGCGCCGCATCCGCGTTCTCGCGCCAGGCTTCCTTCCGGAGAGAAACCCCCATGCGCACCCCGTTCCGCATCCTCGGCCTGGGCTTCGCGGTCGCCGGCGCCAGCAAGCTTCTCCGCCTAAACGTGCAACAGCGACTGTTCCAGCGCTGGGGCTGGTCGGTATCGGCGATGCAAACGATGGGCGCGATCGAGCTGATCGGCGGCCTGCTGATGTCCGGGCGCGGCACGCGGCAACTCGGCGGCGCGGCGCTCACCGCCAGCTCGGTCGCGGCGCTGGCCAACGAGCTCGATCACGGGCAGGAAATGCTGGCGCCGGCCAGGCTCGTGCTGCTGCTGGGCGCCTTGGCCGCGACGGTGTAGCCGGCTTTACCGCCGCTTCACCGCACTATGCGTAAACCGCCCGCTTTGGCGGGAACGAAGTTTGCGCGCACTCATCTGGCTTCTGGCGCTGCTGCCCATGGCGGCCGATTCCGCACCGCTCGGCTATGCGGATGGCGTGAGTGCCGCCGGCGCGGCGGGCTGGAGCTGCGATCCGGCCAGGCCCGCCGCAACCATGCAGATCGCGGCCTTCGCCGGGCGCAACCTGCTCGGCGTGTTCCCGGCCAGCGGTCTGCGGCAGGATACGGCGCCGTTCTGCGGCCAGGCGCAAACCGGGTTTTCCTTCGCCTTCGATCGCGCGGCGCGGGCCCAGCTCGGCGCCGGCATCTTCCTGTTCGCCCTCGGCCCCGGCAGCGCACCGGAGCCGCTGCTGGCCTCCAACCCCGCAGCCGCGCTGCCGCACGATTTGCCGGCGGGCAGCTTCGCCGCGCTCGGCCAGTCCGGCACCATCAGCGGCTCGGTAGCCTTTCCAATACCGCCGCGCATCGTGCTCTATGCCGGCGCACCGGCCGAGGATGGCGGCCCCGCCTTCGGCCCCGCGCGCGTCACCATCCAGCCGGCCGGCTTCGGCTTTTCGCTGCCGGCGCCGGCCATTTCGGTGCCCCCGGGCGCCACCTTGCCGCTGTTCGGCACGGCCACCGATGCAGCGGGCATGCCGGTGCCGTTCGCCGCACCGGTGCTCGCCATGCCGGGCGTAAATACCGTGCCCCTGCTGGCCCATGTGGCGCAAAGCCCGGGCCAGGCCGGCATCCGCAACACCAGGTTCACCGCCTGGCTGCCGCCGGGTCAGGGCTTCGCGGCACTTTCCGGGCAGGTGTCGCTGCAAGGCAATGCGGGCGGGTTCAGCGAAGCGCTGCTTCTGCTCGGCACCACGGCGGACGGGCAGGCGGCCTGCCTGGCGCAGAACGGCCAGGTCTCGTCCGGCCTGCCGGCGCTCTCGCGGCTCTGGGCCGGCATTCTGAAGAACGTCGGCGCGGGCACCGTCTCGATCCCGGTTTCGCTGGCGCTGCCCTATCCGGTGAAGCTGCCGCCGGCCGGCGCGTGCGCCATGCTCGCGATCGGCGCCGGCTATGCCTACCTGAACGGTTCTCTACCGCAACTAACCAGCACGGATGCCCGGCTCGTGCTCGCCACGGTGCCGGCAAAAGCGCCGGCGCCCGCCGTGATCCCGCTGGGCGTCGGCGGCGAGTTCCGTTTCCCGGTCGGCACCGCGGCGCCGCTCTCCGTATATGTCGGGCTGCAAGCCAGCCGCCCGATCTATGTGGATGCAATCGCGGGCGCCTTCAGCGCGGCGCCGGTGGTCGGCGCGCCACCGAGCTCGGGCTGGCTGCCGGTGCCGGGTGGCACATGGAGCGTGGGAACGGATTTCTATGTGCTGAGCGCCGCCGCTTGCGCCGCCGCGCATCTGCGCGCGCAACCTTCGAACGGCATCTTCGCCATCCTGCGGAACGGCACGCCGGCCGCCCGCCCGGTGCCCACCGGCGCGCGCCTCGTCATGCGCCTGGGTGCGGACAGCGCGGGCGGATTTCCCGTGCAGCGGTCGCTGTTCCAGGTGCTCACATCGCCGGTGGCGGACACCGCGTTGTTGCTGAATCCGGGGGATTGTCTGCTGGGCTGGGAGGCCACCGCCCCGGAAGCCGGCGGCACGCCCGGATTTCTCGATGTGGAGGATCAGTCCACGGTCTATCTGCGCCCGGCGGATTGAGGCACGGCGCGCAGCCGCAGCACCGCAGGCGCGGCGATCGCCGAAACGGCCGTCATCAGGCCGGCGGCTGTCAGAGCGAGGGTCAGGCTTAGCACGATCGTTTCCATGATATCTCTCCCGTGGCGGCAAAACGCGCGGCGCGCCGAATATGTTCCCGGGTTCCGCGATCAGCCGACAATGCGAAGATGGCGGCGGCGCATGCGCGGCGGCAGATCCAGCGGCAGCAGCGGCACGGCCTCGCCCGGTTCCAGCTCCGGCACCGGCTCGGGCAAATGGCGCCCCAGATAATTCACCGCCAGCGTGCGGAACACGTAATCCAGCACGGAGCTGGCCTGGCGCACCGCCGGATCGCCCTCCACCGCGCCCGCCGGCCCGAAATCGGTGGCCGTGAACGCCTCCACGTAGGGCTCCAGCCGAACCCCGTGCTGCAGCCCGATGCTCACCGCCTGTGCCAGGCAGTCGATCAGCGCGCGCGTGCCGGCCCCCTCCTTCGGCAGCGCGATCGTGATCTCGCCGAGCGACCCGTCCTCGAACTCGCCGCTGCGCAGCAACACGCGATGGCCACCCACGGTAACCTTCTGTGCCAGCC
>CAXUEX010000233.1:0-3328 GCA_964250215.1 uncultured Acetobacteraceae bacterium
ACGCCACGTCGGTCTGCGCGAAATCATTGCCTTTGAACAGCAAGGGATGCCCGGTCGCCATCGCGAGTGCGTAGGAGAAGCAATCGCCGATGTTCAGCCCGGCCGGATGCCGCCCCTTGCCGTAGCTGCGGAAGGCATCGATCGCGAGCGTGGCCTGCTCTGGCGTGACAGCCACGATATCTGTGCTTGTCAGCGCCATGAACCGCTCCAGGCGCTCGCGGCCGGCCTGCCCTTTGCGGCCCTCGACCACGAAAGCCAGCTCCACGCGGGTTACGGCGGAAACCAGGCGATTCGGTGCGGCCTCGATGGCTTCGGCATACCGACGCTGGTCTTGTTCCGCAAACAGGATCGCCACGACCGCGGACGTATCGATGACCATCACCGCCACAGGCCGGTTTCGTCATAGCCGATCATCTCGTCCGGGTGCCGGGTGTCGAAATCCGGCAGCGAGGCACAGTCGTGGCCGAGCGCTACCAGCTGGTCGGCGAGCCTGGCGGGGCGCCCACGCAGCAGGCGCTCGCGGGCCAGCCGTTCGGCGAGTGAGATGCGGATCGCGTCGGTGAGCGTCTCGCCGGTCAGCGTGGCGACTTCGCGGGCCAGGCGGTCGGTCTCGTGGTCTTTCAGGCTCAGGGCCATGGATGGAACCGCCGGCTTATATAAACGGACGTCTGATATAGAAAGCGCATCGGCCATCAGCAACCGTTCTTTCGGTCGGGGCGCGATCTTACCGGCGGACGGGCGAGGTTGCGGCGGAAGCTGACGCGAGAGAGGCCGTGTGCTGCCGCCATTGCGGGGCCAACCGGCGCAGGAGTTTTTTTCTCACGGGCGTATCAAAGTAACGGTCCGCCAGCACGCAGACGATCACCAAGGCGGCGAGAAAGGCCAATCCGGAGATGGGTGCGGTTTGGCGAACGGTGTTGCCGAACCGGCCGATCAGCATTCCGCTGAGCGGCGCGTGCAGGGTGTACACCGCGTAGGAGATGAGACCGAGAAAGCGGAATATGCCGGCGGTGCGGCCCGCTGGTTGAAACGCTATGCCGGCCGCGACAATGGCCGGAAAAGCTATTGTTACGGCAAAGAAATCGAAGAACGGCTGCCAGCGCGCGGCGGGATACGCGGTGAGGACGGCAGCGGTGGCGACGAGCACCAGGCATGACGCCACGTTGCGGGCAAGCCACCCCCCGCCGACCGTTGCGAAAGCGGATTTATATCTGAACAGCAGCACGCCGGCAAAGAACGAGAACGCGACCCTGAAGATGCCGAACGGAAAGGATTTGGCCCAGAATCCGAAGTTCAGGCTATCACGCATCGCTAGGGCTGGGCTGTTGGCGCGTCGTGCGAAACGCCATCGTCTTGCCGGCGATGAATTCGAACGCGGCCGCGAACGCGGCATCGGCATCCAGCGTGGTCGTGTCGAGCACCAGGGCGTCGGGGGCTGGGCGGAGCGGGGCGGCGGCGCGGTTTTCGTCGGCGGCGTCGCGGGCGCGCAGGTCACGCAGCACGATTTCCAGTTCGGCGGGGACGCCGCGGGCGCGCAGTTCCTTCCAGCGGCGCTCGGCGCGGGCGGCGACGCTGGCGGTGATGAACAGTTTCGCGGCCGCATCGGGGAAGATGACCGTGCCGATGTCGCGGCCATCCAGCACGGCGCCGCGCCGGTGTGCGAAGCCGCGCTGGAAATCGAGCAGCGCTTGGCGCACGCCGGGATCGGAGGCGACGCGCGCGGCGGCCAGGTCCACTTCCGGCGTGCGCAGATCGTGGCGTTGCAGATCCGCCGGATGCAGCGCGGAAGCCGCCGCCTTGGGGTCACCGCCGCTATCCAGCCATTTCCGGGCGACCGCGCGGTAGAGCAGGCCGGTGTCGAGATAGGGCAGTTCGAGGGATTCGGCGAGACGGCGCGCCAGCGTGCCCTTGCCGGCGGCGGCCGGGCCGTCGATGGCGATGACGATATTCATGCGAAGCGGCAGAAGATGCGGGTCATGAGCGCGGCAAATCCCGGGAAGCTCGTGTCGATGAAGCCGGTGTCGTCCACGCGGACGGGTTGCGCCGCTGCCGTGCCGAGCACCAGCGCCGCCATGGCGATTCGGTGGTCCATATGCGTTTCCACCGTGCCGCCGCCGGGCGGATGCCCCTGCCCTTCGATCACCAGATCGTCGCCTTCCACGGCGACGCGCACGCCGGCCGCTTGCAGCATCGCGGCGGTGGCGGCAAGCCGGTCGCTCTCCTTCACGCGCAGCTCGGCCAGGCCGCGCAGGCGGCTGGTGCCGTGCGCGGCGGCGCAGGCCACGGCGAGGATGGGATATTCGTCGATCATGCTGGGCGCGCGGTGCGGCGGCACATCGACGGCGCGGAGTTCGGTGCCGATGGCGGTGATGTCGCCGACCGGTTCGCCGGCTTGATTGTGGAGACCGTCGATCTGCAGCGCGGCGCCCATTTCGCGCAGGGTTTCGAACAATCCGGTGCGCAGCGGATTGAGGCCGACGCCACGCACGGTGACGCGCGAGCCCGGCACCAGCAGCGCCGCGACCAGCGGAAATGCGGCCGAGGACGGATCGCCGGGAACCGCCAGATCGGCGCCGCGCAGCACGGGCTGGCCTTGCAATTCGATGACGCGGCCGGCGCCGGCCTGGGTCACGGCAATTTTGGCACCGAAATAGCGCAACATGTTTTCGGAATGGTCCCGCGTGGGAACGGTTTCGATCACGCGCGTGGTGCCGCGGGCGGCGAGGCCGGCCAGCAGCAGCGCCGATTTCACCTGGGCGGAGGCGATTTGCATGGTGTGGTCGATGGGCATGGCTTCGTTGGTGCCTTCGATGGCCAGCGGTAGGTGGCCGCCGTCGCGGCAGATGAAGCGGGCGCCGGTGGCGGCGAGCGGGCCGATGACGCGGCGCATGGGGCGGCGGCGCAGGCTGGCATCGCCGGTGAGCACCGCGAAAACCGGGTGGGTGGCCAGAATGCCGGTGAGCAGCCGCGCGGCGGTGCCCGAATTTCCCATGTCGAGCACGTCTTCCGGCTCGGCGATGCCGCCGACGCCGACGCCGATCACATGCCAGGTTCCGGCCGCGTCGCGTTTCACCTGGGCGCCGAGGGCGCGCATGGCGGTGGCAGTGCGACGCACGTCTTCGCCTTCCAGCAGGCCGGCGATGCGCGTCTCGCCGATGGCCAGGGCGGCGAACATCAGCGCGCGGTGGGAGATGGATTTGTCGCCCGGCACCGCGATGCTGCCGCAAAGCGGCCGTTCGGGGCGATGGGCAGTTAGAGGAGTCATGGGGCTACAGTTGCCAGTTGCCAGTTGCCAGTGGCCAGTGCCTTTTCGCGGCATGAGCACGCA
>CAXUEX010000234.1:0-3313 GCA_964250215.1 uncultured Acetobacteraceae bacterium
ATCATGGGGGGCTCGGGGGTGGGGGGCGGAAGCTTAGCGCCAGGCAGGTGTGCTGCTGCGGCGATGGCACTGCTTTATGCGCCGGTTTTATAGCTCTGGCCGGCGCGGCGATCCGGGCCATCCGCTCGCCGCTACACGCCCCGCTCTGGGTGGGGGTGCTCGCCAAGACATGGTAGGTTCTTGAACCATGCAGGTCATTCGCTACCGTCCGGGGCCTCCGCTCGATGGCAGTGTCGCGTGTTTCTGGTGGTCGCACCGGGAGCAAGCGCAGGTAGGTGCCGAGCATATGCTGCCGTCCGGCAGCGTGCAGTTGATCTTCGCCCTGCACGAGGCGCCGATCACCTGCCTGCCGCATTCGGCATCCGCTGGGCCACAAATCTGGTCCAAAGCGATCGTGCATGGACCGCAATGGCGTTATTACAGATCGGGGTGCAAGCCGGAAGGTGCCGTGGCAGGTGTCTCGTTTCTTCCCGGCGCGGCCGGCGCCATTTTGGGTGTGCCGACCGCTGACCTCACCGGCCGGCACGTTCCCATCGATGATGTGTGGGGCGCCCGCGGTCACGCGTTGCGCGAGCGGCTACTGGCGGCCAGGGGTCCGGCGGAGGTTTTCCGGGTGCTGGAACGAGACCTGACCGTCCGCCTCGCACGTCCGCTTCTGATGCGTCCGACGGTCGCGCGGGCCTTGGCCTTGCACGGAAACAATTGGGCCTCGCCTCGCATTGCCGACCTTGAGCGAGACATGGGCTGCAGCCCGCGGCACTTCATTGCGTTGTTTCGCGCGGCGGTCGGTCTGACGCCCAAGCACTACTATCGCATCCGGCGATTCACGGCCGTTCTGCGACGTCTCGCCAAAGGCGGTGACGAAAGCCTGGCTGATCTTGCCGCATCGGTTGGCTACGCCGACCAGTCGCACCTGACACGGGAATTCCGCGAATTCGCTGGCGTGACGCCCACCCGGTACCGCCCTCCGGGTCCAGACAGCATCCTGCACCACCAGACAAACGCCCCGCTTCCTGGAACCGTCAGGTAAAAAAACTTCAAGACGCTCCCGCGGGCGCATTGGATAAAGCGCTTCGGGTCGGTGACCGACCGGCGCCCTGCCGGGCCGGCGCTGTGCGATGGAGGCGGCAATGGTCGATGTTCACGAAGTCTATCCCTACCTGCGGGTTCACAGCGCCGCCGAGGCCATCGCGTTTTACGCGCGCGCCTTCGGCGCCACGGAACTGTTCCGCCTGACGGAGCCGGGCGGCCGCATCGGTCACGCGGAAATCAAGATCGGGCCCACGACGATCATGCTGTCCGATGAATACCCCGAGTCGGGCATAAGCGGGCCACGCTCCCTGGGCGGCACGACGTTCTCGATTCATCTTCACGTCGGTGACGTGGATGCCGCATTCGGGCAGGCGGTCGGCGCCGGTGCGACCGTGGTCCGATCGTTGGCTGATCAATTTTACGGCGAACGATCGGCCACCGTGCGCGACCCCTTTGGCCATGAGTGGCTGCTCGGCGGTCAGATCGAGTCGGTGACGCCGGAAGAGATGCAGCGCCGATATACCGCGATGTTCGAGAACCAGCGAAGCTAGATCGGTGGTCCGTTTTCGATAAGGCACACCGTCCGAAGCACCGCGACCGGCGTAAAGCCATGTGGCAGAAGCGAGCCCGGCCGTACGCCGTCGGCCGCGGCCTACTATCTTTCTAGTTGACTTGGGGGCTCTACCAACGCACAACTACTATATGCCTAGTAGCACGCCCCTGCCCCACCTCACCGACCGCGAAGCGGACATCATGCAGGTTCTGTGGAACCGGGGGCCTTCGCTCGTCGCCGATGTTCAGGCGGCGTTGGCCGACCGGCTTGCCTACACCACCGTGCTCACGCTGCTGCGCACGCTGGAAGCCAAGGGGCATGTGGGGCACGACGTCGCCGGGCGCGGCCATCGGTATTTCGCGTCCGTGCCGCAGCTTGACGCGCAGCGCCGCGCGCTTCGGCACCTCACGGCCAAGCTGTTCCGCGGCTCGACCGAAGCGCTGTTCACCCATCTTGTTGCCGATGCGGATATGACGCCCGCGGCGGCCCGCCGCCTGCGCGATCTCCTGTCCCGCCATGCGAAGGAGAAATCCTGATGCTCGCCTGGATGCTCTACGCGATCACGGTTTCGCTGCTGCTGACGTTCGCCGCCGCCTGCGCCGCCCACGGCGCGCGCCTCCGCGGCACACCGGCACGCCTCATTTGGGCGACGGCACTCGCGCTGTCGCTGCTGATCCCCACCGCGATCCCGTCGGTGTCGGTCACGCTGCCCCGGCTTTCCCCGGCGTCGGTGGGGGCGCCGCCGCGCACCGTGGCGCTGCGCGACCTGGCGCCGAAACTTGTGGCGCCGAAACTTGTGGCGCCGGTGTCACTGCTCGGCGCCCTGCCCGCATCCGGCCCGATCCCCCGCACGCTGCCCCGGCTTTGGGCGGCGCTGTCGCTGCTGCTGGCCGCCGCCGGGCTCGCCCAAGCGGTCCTCCTGGGCTGGCGCCAGCGAAGCTGGACGCCGGCGACCCTGGCCGGCGCGTCCGTTCTGGTCGCGCAAGATGCCGGCCCGGCGCTGGCCGGGCTGCTGTTCCCGAAAATCGTTGTGCCGCACTGGCTCCTGCACGAAACCGCCGAAACCCAGCGCCACGTCATCACGCATGAACGCGCCCATCTCGCGGCCGGCGACACGCGGCTTCTCGCCGCCGCCCTCGGCCTGCTGATCCTGATGCCCTGGAACCTGCCGCTGTGGTGGCAGGTGCGCCGCCTCCGTCTCGCCATCGAAACCGATTGCGACGCGCGGGTGATTGCGGCCGGCGCGGAGGCGGCGCGCTATGCCGAGACGCTGATCGGCATCGGCGAACGCCGGGGCCGCCGCCTGGCGGCCGCCATGGCCATGGCGGAACCCGTGTCCAGCCTCGAGAAAAGGATCCGCCTGATGTTGTCGAACCGCAACCGCCGCACCGTGTTCACGCTGCTGCCCGCGCTGGCGGCGGCTGCGCTCGTGGTGAGCGCCGCCGCCGTGGCCCCGCCGAACGCCGAAGCGCCCGCCGATCTCGCTCGCTTCACCGGCAGCTACGAAATGGGTCCCGGCGCCGTTCTTGCTGTTACGCAACAGAATGGCGCGCTCTTTGTCCGCCTCACCGGCCAGTCCGCGCTGCGCGTGGCGCCGAAGGGGCCGGCCCGCTTCACCGCTCACGAAGGCGGGGCCGCGTTCGATTTCACGTTGCCGTAATCGGGGCCGGCCACGACCGTCACGCTGCACCAGCACGGCCAGGTGATCGCCATGGCGCGCATCAGCGA
>CAXUEX010000235.1:0-3305 GCA_964250215.1 uncultured Acetobacteraceae bacterium
CCCGTCCCGTCACGGGTGGTTTGAGGGACAGCCGTCCTGAGCCGCCTCATTGTCGGTTCTCAGAGACAGCGTAAGCGATCTCGCAAAGTCGACGTCAGCAAATGGGGAAAATTGGTGATGGCGCTCAGTCCGATTTCGGCACGATAATGCGGCAAAGCGGACATGCGCAACACCGCGAATATCCGCTTGAGGCGCTGCCCTGCCGGCACGAATCGTATTCAACCGCTTCTAGCTAAGCTGCTGAACGGCAGGTTGCCACGAGCTTCTGGCGCAGCCAGCGGTGGGCCGGATCGGCGTCGAGACGCGGGTGCCACATCACGCTGATCGCCAGCTCCGGCGTCGACACCGGCAGGTCGAACCCATGGAGACCCTGCGCCGCCAGCTCCCCATTGCGAATGCAGGAGCGCGGCACAAGTGCGATCAGGTCCGAACGGCGCGCGATGTTCAACGCATCAAGGAAGCTTGGCACGATCGCAACGATCTCACGCCGCAAACCGAGTTCGTGAAGGGCGTTGTCCACCGGACCTGTCGACGCACCCCGACGCGACGCGACGACGTGTCCGCAGGCCGCATAGCGTTGCGGCGTTATCTGCCCTTCCAACAGGGGATGATGATGGCGCGCCGCGCCGATGAAGCAGTCGCGGAACATAAGCTGGCTTCGAACCTCGGGTGCGGATGCGCCCGTTGTCCCGATCTCCAAGTCGATCCGGCCATCCCGCAATGGGGACGCCTCCTTGTCAGGCTTGGGGGCGAAGCGAAGGCGGACGTGAGGCGCCGCCTTGGTGATCGATGCGACCAACGCTGCGGCGAACAACGTCAGGAATCCTTCGTTGGCGCGGATTGTGAACGTCCGTTCCAGCAAAGCCGGCTCCATGTGCTCCATGGCCGGCGTAAGCACCGCTCGCGCTTCCACGGTGAGCGCGTGAACACGCCCCGCCAATTGCTCCGCATAACGCGTCGGCACGAGCGAACGGCCGGCTTGTACCAGCAGGGGGTCGCCCGTTGCCGATCGGAGCCGTGTCAGTGTCCGGCTTGTCGCTGAAACACTGAGGCCAAGGCGGCTGGCCGCAACCGTGACGCTGCGTTCGGTCAGCAGCACGTCGAGCGCGGCGAGTAGGTTCAGATCGATGTTGGCCATACGGAAATCATAGCCGCGTCTTCGTGCCAGGCATAGCGTTTGTCGCAATCATGCTTTGTGTCACTTGCGTCTGGCGCGCTCGGTCGGTGGCGCCCACTTCCGGCCAGCGAAATCGGGGAAAGGAGTCATGGCATGAACACTGTCCCGAACCAGCCACCAAGGTCGGTCCTGCTTGTCGGCGCGTCACGCGGCCTTGGCCACGCAATGGCGGGGGAGTTCGTGAAGAAGGGATGGCACGTCGTCGGCACGGTTCGCGAGAGCGGCCGGACCGAACTGCACGATCTCGCTGACGCGCATGCCGATCAGGTCACGATCGAGCCGCTCGACATCACCGAGCCCGACCATATTTCGGGATTGCGCGAACGGCTCTCGGGCACCGCCTTCGACATGCTGTTCGTCAACGCCGGCACGGCCAACCACAATGCGGCTGAGGCGATCGCGGAGGTCTCGACCGATGAGTTCGTGCGCGTAATGCTTACCAACGCGCTCGGCGTGATGCGCGCAGTGGAAGGATTGCAGAATTTGGTGCACCCGACTGGTCTGATCGGGGTCATGTCGTCTGGCCAGGGCAGCATCGCCAACAACACAAAGGGTGGCTTTGAGGTCTATCGCGGCAGCAAGGCCGCGCTCAACCAGTATATGCGGTGCTACGCCGCCCGCCATGCTGGCGATCAACGGGCGATGGTGCTGATGGCGCCAGGCTGGATACGCACGGAGCTGGGCGGCCCGAATGCACCCTTCAGCGTCGAGGAAACTATTCCCGGGTTAGTGGGTACGCTCCTCGCGCAACAGGGTATGCCGGGCCTGCGCTTTATCGACCGGCACGGCGAGACGGTGGCGTGGTGAGCGGGCGAGCGGCCACACGAGAGATCGAAATACGCGCATGAAGCTGATCGGCATCGAGGAACACTACCTGACCGCGGAGGTGCGCAACCCCTGGGATGCGATGGGCTGGCAAGCGATCATGCGCCTCCCGCTGACATCGACTATGAGAACTGACATCATGCACCACGGAACCGTTGAGGTTTCAGCCAGGCCCGCAGCTAATTGTTTCCCATCCGGTCCGCTCGCGGTCATGGTGATCCGAAAGCAGACACTGCAAACTCTGGCCGAGGAGCACATGATGCCGCACGAGCAAGTCGCGATCCGGACGTGCGATGGGGATTGCCCTTCGCACGTCATGATCCCGGCAGGCGGCGAGCCGTGGCCTGCAGTGATCTTCTACATGGACGCTGGCGGGGTTCGGCCGACGGAGCTCGACATGGCGCAGCGGCTTGCGGAGGCCGGCTATGTCGTGCTGCTGCCAGACCTCTTCTATCGCTACGGCCCCTACGGCCCGTTCGTGCCCAAGGAGGTCTTCGCGGGCGACGTGCGCGGCATCCTCGGTCCGTTGATGGCCACGACCGGCAACGACAAGGCCGCCGAAGATACGGAGGCCTGGCTCGCCTACCTCGACACCCGCCGCGAGGTTGCGGGCTGCAAGGTCGGGGCGGTGGGCTTCTGCATGGGCGGCGGCATGGCGCTTGCCGCGGCGGGAACCTATCCCGATCGCTTCGCGGCGGTAGCCAGCTTCCACGGCGGCAATCTCGCGACCGATGCTCCAACAAGCCCCCACCTGTTCGCGCCAAAGATCAAGGCCGAGGTTTATGTCGCGGCGGCCGAGAACGACGGCAGCTACACGCCCGAGATGGCCGAGCGCCTCGAGAAGACGTTGGCTAAAGCCGGAATACGCTTCAACACGGAGACCTACCCCGCCGCGCACGGTTGGATGAAGCCGGACTTTCCCGTTTACAATCACGCCGCCGCCGAGCGCGGCTGGGTCGAAATGCTCGCGCTCTTCGATCGGAACCTGCATCATGGCGAGTGACTATTTATAGTTGATTGAGCGTCCAATTCGAGCGAACGGTCCCTGTCATTCCGTGGCAGCAACGGGTCGTGTAAGGACACCCTGGCCGCGGCGTTCAAGGCGCGGAGTTGGCGGCCGAGACTCCAGCTTCCGCGAAGGCGCTCTTCCAAGGCGTCGAGTGAAGCGTCGCCGGGCGCGAGGCCGAAATCGGACCGGTAGGAACAACGACAACATTAAAGAAATCAGGGTTGTCGAACGATGCTGCGGTGCGTTCGAACCTATCGCCACCGAACCGCCACTTAGAGCAACATCGGCACACAC
>CAXUEX010000236.1:0-3284 GCA_964250215.1 uncultured Acetobacteraceae bacterium
GCCACCGCCGCCTGAAAACTCGCGGCCAGATCGCGGGCCATCGCCGGCGTTGCCGGCCGCGTCTCCACGATCCGCGCCACCGCGGTTTTCAGCCCCGAGAAACTGAAATCGCATCCGGCACGGCCCAGCATCGGCCGCGGCAGCGCAAACGCCTTCGCATCGCTCCCGAAAGCGAGCCGTTCCAGCGCTGGGCCACCCGGCCAACCGAGCCCCAGCAGTTTCGCCACCTTGTCGAAAGCCTCGCCCACCGCATCGTCGATCGTGGTGCCGAGCGTGCGGTAGCGTCCCAGCCCCCGCACCGCGACGCACTGACAATGGCCGCCGGAAACCAGCAGCAGCAGATACGGAAACGCAACATCCCCGCTGGCAAGTCCGGGCAGGCGCGCCGTGAGCGCGTGCGCCTCCAGATGGTTCACCGCCACGAACGGCAAGTGCCGCGCGATCGCGATGCCCCGCCCCATCAGGCTACCCACGATCAGGCCGCCGATCAGGCCCGGCCCGGTAGTTGCCGCAACCCCCGCGAGATCGGCGTAGCCCAGGCCGGCCTGCCGCATCGCGCGCTCGATGAGGCCGGGCAGATGGTGCAGATGCGCGCGCGCGGCGATTTCCGGCACCACGCCGCCGAACGCCGCGTGCTCCTGCTGGCTCAGCAGCGCTTCGGCCAGCACGGTGCCGTCCGCCGCCAGCACCGCGGTGGCGGTTTCGTCGCACGAGGTTTCGATTCCCAGCACCGACCCCGGCGCCGGCCACGCCTTGCCCGGTTCGGGGGAGGGGGCCAGACTGCGCGCCGTATCCATCGAGCGTGTCCTAGCCCATGAGTTCTGCCGCCGCCCACCCCGAGACGCCGGCCCATTCCGGCCGTCGCCTGCCGTTGCGCGTCGGCACCAGGGGTTCGCCGCTCGCGCTGACGCAAACGCGCGCCTTTATCGAGGAGATCAGCCGGTTCTGTGCCGGGCTCGCCAACCCCGATGCGCACGCCTTCGAGGAGCACGTGATCCGCACCACCGGCGATGCGGTGCAAGACCGCCGGCTCGCGGAAATCGGTGGCAAAGGATTGTTCGCCAAGGAAATCCACGAGGCGATGCTGGCGCGGCGCATCGATTTCGCGGTGCACAGCCTGAAGGATCTGGAAACCGCGCTGCCGCCCGGCATCATGCTGGCCTGCACGCTGAAGCGCGAAGATGCGCGCGACGCGCTGATCCTGGGGCCGGGCTGCACCACGGATGACCCGGCCGATCCGCTCGCCTGCCTGCCCGCCAACGCCACCATCGGCACGTCGTCGGTGCGTCGGCAATCGCAATTGCTGCACCGCCGGCCAGACCTGAAGATCGCGCTGCTGCGCGGCAACGTGGCGACACGGCTGGCGCGCACCGAGGCCGGCGATTTCGCGGCCAGCCTGCTGGCGCTCGCTGGTCTCAAACGGCTGGGCTTGGCGCAGCACGCAAGCGTGGTGCTCGATGCCGAGGCGATGGTGCCATCCGCGTGCCAGGGCATCGTGGGCGTGACGGTGCGGGATACTGACCGCGATCTGCTGGAACTGCTGGCCGGCATCGAGGACCGGGAGGCGCGCGCGGTTTCGATCGCCGAGCGCACGATGCTCGCTCTGCTCGATGGCAGTTGCCGCACCCCGATCGGCGGCTACGCCAAGCTGCTGCCCGACGGGCGGCTGCATCTGACAGGTCTCACGGCGCGCGCCGATGGCTCGTTTCTGCTCAAGCGCAGCCTCGCCGGCGATCCCGGGGATGCGGAGCGAATCGGCGCGGAGCTCGGCGCCGAGCTGAAGCGCGACAGCCCGGCGGATCTGTTCGCCTGAGCCATGCAGCGCCGCGGGGCGTGCTGATCACGCGGCCGGAAGCCGATGCGGAAGCCACGGCCGAGCGGGTGCGGGCGGCCGGCTTCGATCCGATCGTCGCCCCCCTCATGCGCATCGAGCCCCGACAAGCGCGGCTTCCCGGCAAAATTGCTGCACTGCTCGTAACAAGCGGCAATGCGCTTGCGGCACTGCCGCCCGGGCCCGTGACGCTGCTGGCGGTAGGCGATGCAACGGCGGCGCGCGCGCGCGAAGCGGGGTTCAGCGACGTGCGCAGCGCCGGCCGCGATGCCCGCGCCCTCGCGGCGCTCGCACTTGCCGAAATCAAGCCGCAATCGGGCCCGCTGCTGCTCGCTTCGGGTCACGGGCAGGGCCTGGCATTGGCCGCCGAATTGCGGCAGGCGGGGTTCCGGGTGCAGCGCCGCGTTTGTTACCGCGCCGTTCCGGCGCGCCGTTTTCCCGAAGCGGCGGCAACCGCGCTGCGCGAGGCTCGGGTGCACGCCGCGCTGTTCCTTTCCGGCGAGACCGCCGCCGCTTTCGTTCGCCTGCTGCCCGAGCGGTTGCAGCCGCTGCTGGCGCCGGTGCTGGCGGTGGCAATTGGAAACGCGGCATGGGACGCGCTAAAGCCCCTGCCGTGGCGCGACATCCGCGTCGCCGCCCGCCCGAACCTGGACGAATTGCTGACCCTGCTATGATCCACCCCGAGGAAGAAAAGCCCGGCGCGGCACCGCCGCACGAGCCGGCTGCGCCGCAGCCGCACGATGAAGAACGCGCCTGGCAAGGCTTTGCCGACGGGGCGCCGCCCGGCGAGCCGGCCGCGGCCGATATCGAGACCTCCGGCACGCCACCGGTTGCGCCGGAGCCGGCGGCGAGACGCACGCTGCCGCCGGCGAGAGCAACCGCCGGTGCTCCCTGGCTGAGCCTGCTGCTGTTCGCGGTGCTGGCGGCCGGGTTGTTCTGGGTGTGGGGCCATCCGCGCGATCTTGGCGGCGACCCGACGGAGATCGCCGCGCTGCAGCGCGATGTGGACGCGACCAAGCAGGGCCTGGCGCAACTGCAATCGCAGCAGCAATCGCAGCCACAACCCGATGCCGGCCTGACGCAGCAGGTTCAGGCGCTGTCGGGCCGCGTCGATCAGCTCGAAAAGCAAATCCAGTCGCCGCCGCCCAAGGCGGGGTAGGCGCCGTCCGGCAATACCGACGAGCTGGCCCATCGGCTGGACGATGTAACCAGCCGCGTCGCGGCGCTGGAAGCGCGCCCCGCGCCGGCACAGGCCGACAATGGCCAAGCCGCGCCTCAGCCAGCCGCAGCCCAGCCGGCCGCGCCGGCACCCGACCAGGCGGCGCTGAAGCCGGCGATCGATCAGCTCGCGGCAAGAGTTAGTCGGCTGGAGCACGGTGCCGGCAACGTGGAAAGCGTGGCTGAGCGCGCCGGCCGCGTCGCGCAAGCGCAATCGGCGCTCGCGGCGCTGGAT
>CAXUEX010000237.1:0-3246 GCA_964250215.1 uncultured Acetobacteraceae bacterium
GGCCGGCAAGCCGCGCACCCCTGCGCCGCCGGCGCGTCCCGCCACGGCGGCACCGCCTGATTGCATGCGCGTCGCCCGCAGCCGCACCCAACTCGCCGATGCGCTCGCACCGCTCCGTGCCGCGCGCGGCGGCGTCGGCCTCGTGCCCACCATGGGCGCGCTGCACCAAGGCCATTTGCGCCTGCTCGAACCGGCACGCCAAGCTGGTGCCGTCGTGGTCTCCATTTTCGTCAATCCCACGCAATTCGGCCCGCAGGAGGATTTCGCGCGCTACCCGCGCGACGAAGCCGCCGATCTCGCGAAACTCGAAAATGCCGGCTGCGATCTCGCATGGTTGCCGCCACAGGAAACGATCTATCCGCCCGGCGACGCGACCGTGGTGCAAGTCGCCGGCCCCGCGCTCGGCTTCGAAGGGGCCGCGCGCCCCGGCCATTTTCGCGGCGTCGCCACCGTCGTCGCGCGCCTGTTCGGCCATGTCCGCCCCGATCTCGCGGTGTTCGGCGAAAAGGATTGGCAGCAACTGCAAGTCATCCGCCGCATGGTGCAGGATCTCGCGCTGCCCGTGCGCATCGTCGCCGCACCTATCGAGCGCGAAGCGGACGGGCTCGCGATGTCGTCGCGCAACCGCTATCTCGCGCCCCATGAACGCGCCCGCGCCCCGGCCCTGTTCCAGGCGCTGCGCCAGGCGCAGGCGCAGCTCGCGCACGGCGTGCCCCAAGCGCTCGCCGCCGCGCAAAGCCAACTGGCGCAGGCCGGATTCGAAGTCGATTACCTGGCGCTCGTTGCCGGCGCCACGATGCACGAGATTGCCGCGCCCGAGCCGGGCGGCCGCCTGATCGCCGCTTGCCGGCTCGGCGCCGTGCGGCTGATCGACAATCTCGGCGTGGAATGATCGCCGCACCCTTGGCGAAATCCCGCCAAGCAGGCACAGCGGCCCATCCCGTCATCCCAAGGAGATTCCATGCAGACGCACAGCGTGAAGGTGCATCCTTCCAAATCCCATCTCCCGCGCGAAGACCAGCTCGCCTGGAAGATCGCCGGCGTCGCCGCCGACCGCGTGCCGTTGGAGCGCGACGTGGTCGCCATGATCGTCAACCGCTTCATCGACAATGCCGCCGTCGCCATCGCCTCGGTCAACCGCCACCCCGTCGTCACCGCGCGCGACATGGCGCTGGCGCACAAGCGGCGCGATGGCGCCACCGTGTTCGGTGTCGCACCCGCAATCCGCGTCAGCCCCGAATGGGCCGCCTGGGCAAACGGCACCGCGGTGCGCGAGCTGGATTTCCACGACACGTTCCTGGCCGCCGATTACAGCCACCCCGGCGACAACATCCCGCCCATCCTCGCCGTGGCGCAAACCATGGAAAAAAGCGGCCGCGCGCTGCTCCGCGCCATCGCCACGGCCTATGAAATCCAGATCGACCTGGTGCGCGCGATCTGCCTGCACGAATTCAAGAAAGACCACATCGCGCATCTCTGCCCGGCCCAGGCCGCCGGCATCGGCACGCTGCTGAAACTGCCGCAGGAGACGATCTACCAGGCCGTGCAACAGGCCGTGCATGTCAGCTTCTCCACCCGCCAGTCGCGCAAGGGCGAGATTTCGAGCTGGAAAGCCTACGCCCCCGCGCATTCCGGCAAGCTGGCGGTGGAAGCCGTGGACCGCGCGATGCGCGGCGAAGGCGCGCCAAGCCCCATCTACGAAGGCGAGGACAGCGTGATTGCATGGATGCTCGCCGGCCCGCAGGCCGAATACCACGTCCCGCTGCCCGTCCCCGGCGAGCCCAAGCGCGCCATCCTCGACAGTTTCACCAAGCAGTACAGCGCCGAATATCAAAGCCAGGCGCTGATCGATCTCGCCTTCCGCTTGCGCGAGCGCCTGCCCGACCTGGCGCAGATCGAGCGCATCGTGCTGCACACCAGCCATCACACCCACCACGTCATCGGCACCGGCGCGAACGACCCGCAGAAGATGGATCCGCAAGCCAGCCGCGAGACGCTGGATCATTCGATCATGTACATCTTCGCCGTCGCCCTGCAGGATGGACGCTGGCACCATCTGGAAAGCTACGCGCCGAAACGCGCCCGTCGCCCCGATACCGTGGCGCTCTGGCACAAGATCGAGACGCGCGAGGACCCGGAGTGGACGCGCCGCTACCACGCCGCCGATCCCGCCGAACGCGCCTTCGGCGCGCGTGTCGAAGTGTTGCTGAACAACGGCGAGCGCATCGAGAGCGAGCTCGCCATCGCCGATGCGCATCCGCTCGGCGCAAAGCCGTTCGGCCGCGCCGACTACATCCGGAAGTTCCAGGAACTGACGCAAGGTTTGATCAGCCGGCGGGAGAGCGAGCGCTTCCTCGAAGCGGTGCAGGATCTGCCGCGTCTGGCCGCCGGCGATCTCGGCCGGCTGAACGTCGCCGTACCGGCATCCGCACGGCTCGCCGGCAAGCCAGGCATTTTCTGAAGTCCGAGCCGCCGCGCGGTACGCACCGCTCGGCGCGTTCCGGCATTCTTCCCGGCGGTTGCGGAACCGCTCCGAAGCCACAATGACGAGATTTTGCAGTCGAAACTGCGAACGCGAGTCGCAATTCGATTGACATGGCGTCGGTTCGGGGCAGATAGCCGTCGATGCGCGGCCTTGCGATTCGCGGCGTCGGTTCGATCGCGACAGGCAGGACAGCGTTGTGATGAGGCCAACAGGTCGGTCGGCGCAGTTCTTTTCGCGGGTTTCGCCTTGTCGCGCAAGTTCGGATTGCGGCGGGCGCCTCGGAAAGAAACCGGTTCGGATCAAGGTTCGTTTGCACCGGCAGGCAGGATCGACGGATCAGCGAAGGAGTACAATCAGGATGAGTAGCGAAGACAGCAGCGGTCCGGCACCGCGCGAACAAGCGATGGCAACCCGGCCAGCCACGCGTCGCGGCGCCGCCGCAACAAGGCGCGGCCCCGGCCGTCCGCCGAAAGCCGCCACCGCGAAAAAAACCGCGCGCGGCACCCAACCCCGCCCCATCGGGCGCCACCACGCCGGGGGCCACGCGCGCCACCAACGCCAAAACCACCGGCACGCGGGGCGGCCCCCGTAAAACCACGCGCACCGCCAAAGCCACCGGCACGCGCGTTGCAAAATCGCCGGGGCGCCCGGCAAAAGCCGCAACCGGTCGCGGCCGCCCCGCGAAAGCCACGCGCACGGCGCGCACCGCAAAGGCTACGCGCACCACGAAAACCGCGCGCGCCGTGCGCGTGGCTTTCGCG
>CAXUEX010000238.1:0-3217 GCA_964250215.1 uncultured Acetobacteraceae bacterium
CACCGGCGGCATTGCAGGCACCGCGGGCACCGGCGACACGCTGGTGCTCGCCGGCAGCACGGCCGGTACGCTCGCCGGTTTCGGCACGAGCGTCACCGGAATCGATAACGTTTCGGAACGTGCGGGCGCGCATTGGCTGCTGGAAGGCAGCATCGGCGGGAACGGCACGCTTACGATCGGCCACGCCGCGCTGCTGCAGCTATCCGGAGCTGTGACGCTTTCCAAAATCGCCTTCGCCGGCAGCGGGCATGGCGCACTTACGCTGGGCGAGCCGCACCACGTGACCAGCACCTTTGCCGGGTTCGGCAGCGGCGATACGATCGACCTCACTGGAATTTTTGCCAAGTCGCTCAGTTACCAGAATGGCTCGCTGAATTTGCTCAACGCCAGCGGCCACGTGGAGGATACGCTGCATTTTGCGGGGAACTACACGGCGGCGGATTTCGCGTTGCATGCCGTGTCGGGGGGCACCGAGGTATCCTATGCAGGAGCTTGGGACTTCGCACCGCATTTCGGCTACGCGCACATACCCTGGATTTCTGGCATTCCGAGCTTCCGGTGAACGGGCTACACGCAGCCGAGGGATTTTAACCGCCACTCAGCGCATCGATCAGCGCCTGGCCGTGCGGCGAGCCAAGGCCGGTGACGAGATCGAAGGACGGGGTGCAGCGGAATTTTCCGCTGACGCCTTTCAGCGTGTCGTGGAACTCGGTTTTGTAACCCGCGGCGCCAGCGAGACGGTATAGCGCGGGGTTGAGGAAGCCGACGCGGGGTTTTCCGGCGGCGGCGGCTTGCTGGTTTGCGAGCGCAACAAAGCCGGTCCAGATCGGCGAGGCGAAGCTGGTGCCGCCGTAGCCGCCGACGCAGCTTTTCGAGTCGCAGAGCTCAAACTGGAAGCCCGCGATGGCGCCGATATCCGGCACGTTGCGCAGCTTGGTGGACCCGCCGTTCGCGGCGGTGATGAAGGGCGACTGGTAACTCTCGATGTCGATGCGGGTGTCGAGCGAGGGGCCGCCGGCGCTGTCTTTCCAGCCGGTCTCGGTTTTCCAGGGGCCGCCGGCGCCTTGCGTGTAGAGATTGGTGCCGCCGACCGCGGTGATGTTGGCATCCTCCTCGGGCCAGGGACCGCTGGCTTTGAGCGACGAGAAATCGCCGCTGGCGGTGAGCATGCTCTGGCCCTGCACGGCCATTTCCTTGAGCAGCTTGTCGTCCACAGCGAAGTTTTCGTTCCAGCCCCAGGATGTGCTGAGCTGCTGGCTGGTGTTGTCGGTGGCCATGCGGTTGAGCACGGCATCGGCGTTGCGACCGACATAGACCTGCACCTGTTGCAATCCGGGCGCCATGGAGATGGCGTATTCGATATCCAGGTCCTGTTCGCCATCGTTGCATTTGTGACAGGTGACGGGCGAGCCATCGACCGCGATGTTGCTGAGCTGCACGCGGTTTTTCGGGCCGAAATTCGCGAAGAAATTGGCCGGGCCGCTTGGATCGTAAGGGCCGAGTTCCATCAGCCCGAGCGACTGGCCGGCGCCGGTGAGCGTGCCGGACGGATAATAGGCGGTGCGGATATCGGTGCCGATGAAATAGCCGTGCGGGCCGGAGCCGGTAAGGCGCGGTGCGGCGGCGGCAGCCGAGGGCGGCAGCAGGCGCGGCCGCGGCGGCATGGCGTTATCCAGGCCGATGATGTGCAGGATGGAGGTTGCGATATCGAGCGTGGGTTCGCGATCCGGGGCGAAGAAGACGCGGTTGCCGGCAGGATCGCGGTAGAGGCCGATTTGCACGTGGAACGTATGCTCGGCTTGCGCCACGGTGGCGTCGGCCTGGAGCAGGAAGCGGTTCGGCGCATCGGCGGTGACGGCCATGCCTTGCGCGGCGAAATACGCGGCGGCGGCGCGGTAATCCTGCGGCAGCGGGCCGAAGCGGTCGGCGAATTCGGCGACGCTGAGGTAGTGCCGGAAATTGGCGCTGGCCGGATCGTAGATGTCCCGCAGCAGCGCATCGAGCGCGGCTTCGTTGCGCATCGGCAGCGTGATCGCGAGGTGCAGCACAATGCGGGGATCGGGCGCCCCGATGCGCACCGCCTGGTGCGAGGCCACCAGCAGCGGGACATGGGCAGACAGCGTGGGTTGCGACGCGGAAGCAGCGCCGGCGAGCAGCGCGGCGGCGAGCGTTGCGGCGGCAATGGACGATCGGCGGATCATTTCGGGCTTCCTTGGTCGGCGGTGACCGGCTGCATATCGCAGGCGCGGCGGCATCGCCAGATCGGGCGAGGATCGGGTTACGTCGGCAAGCCATGCTCCCGCGCCCAGGCGGCGATCGGTTCGCGCAGCGAGGCGCCCCCGGCGCTGTTGCGGCGCAGCGTATCGAGAAACGGGCGGAACGCGGCGACATCGAGGGCGCCGAGCGTTTCCTTCACCGCGAGCAGGCTGCCGGCGGACATGGAGAGCGTGGTGATGCCGAGTGCGACCAGCACGGCCGCATCCAGCGGCCGCGACGCAGCTTCGCCGCAGAGTGAAAGCTCGGCCGCGCCGGTGGTGGCGGCACGCAATTCGGTGAGCATGTCCAGCATCGGGGAGGAGAGGAAATCGTAACGGTCGGCCAGGCTGGGCGTGCCGCGGTCGGCGGCGAACAGGAATTGCTGCAGATCGTTCGAGCCGATGGAAATAAAATCGGCTTCGGCGGCCAGCTCGGCAATTTGCCAGAGCAGCGCGGGGATTTCCAGCATGGTGCCGACTCGCAGCGCTTGCGGCTGCGGTTGCGCGCGCGCGGCTTCGGCCAGCAGCAGCGCGCGGGCCTGGCGGAATTCGGCGATCGTGGCGACCATGGGGAACATCACCGAGAGCGGCCTGCCGTTCGCCGCCCGCAACAACGCCCGCACCTGCCGGCGCAGCGTGGCGGGGCGATCGAGCGCCACGCGCAGGCTGCGCCAGCCCATCGCGGGGTTTTCCTCGCTGGGCGCGGCGGCGCCATCGAGCAGCTTGTCGCTGCCGAGATCGAGCGTGCGGAAATGCACTGGCAGATCGCCCGCCGCATCGAGCACGGCGGCATAGATGGTGGTCTGCGCCGCCGCATCGGGGATTTTTCCGGCCGCGAGCATGGCGATTTCGGTGCGGAACAGGCCGATACCGGCGGCGCCCGTGGCGGCGAGCTGATCCAGTTCCAGCGCCAGGCCCGCGTTCATCATCAGCCGGAACGGTGTGCCGTCACGCGTGCGGCT
>CAXUEX010000239.1:0-3194 GCA_964250215.1 uncultured Acetobacteraceae bacterium
GCCACAGCTCGGGCCCCTCCTGGGAGCCGCCAAGCAACGATCTGGACGACGAGATACCGTTCTAAGCATCACCGCTAGTCAGAGCTTATCGTTTTATGAGCGATTCAGAAAACAATCACGGTGCGCTCTCATACGATAGAACGCACAAACATCGCGCCCTGGTGGCATCAACCGTCGGCGCAAACATTCCTGAACTGGCCTCCATTGCGGCTCGCACAACCGGTGGAGGCACATATCGAGTCGTTCTTAGCAATCCGTGCAACGGAGCCCTGAACCTTCGAGCGGATGGCGTTTACGACGCTTTCGTCAAAGGCCCTGACGGCAAGATTCTATCCGTTGCTCGCCTAAAGAAGGTCGGCCCATCGCTGATTAGTTCGTTATCGACATTAGCAGGGCAGGCTATGTTAGTGGAAATATCAAATCAGCTTGCAACCATCCAAGCCGACCTCAACACAGTAATTCGCCTTCAGCTGGCGGAGCCACTTGGAAAGGTTAAGGCGGCGCTTAATATTCTCCGCACGATCCATCATTATCAGACCGACCAGAAGAATGCATTGCTGGATGCTGTCAGCAAACTTCGGGATGCAATTGGTGTTGCTAGCCAACAAGCTATTGTTCTGATTACTGCGATACCGATGCCGCCAAGTAGCGACACGGGCCGAGCGATCTGGAATTCGTCAGCAACCACCCATGCATTAGATCGAGCGCGCGAGGCTGTTGCGACAGTACTCCTAGGAATGCAGGCCCTCGCTGAATCAGAAGTTCTACTAAACGGGAACCAGGCAGCTGCATCGACACTGCTCGAATGGGTTCGAACTCTTCAGCGCGACCTCAATTTCCGACGCTGCGAGCAGATTGCGCGCATGCTCTCGGCGAACGAAGATGAGCATCGCCGCGAACTTTTTTGGATGAATGTGGCTTTCTGCCTGAAACAATCAGAAGATCATCTCGCAAAACTGCTTGCGGACGAGGCCCCGTTTCGAATAGCCTTCGAATGTAGATTAGAGGATCTCTTGCAGGTTGATCCGAACACAACGTCTTCTGAACTCGATTGCTAGACTAGAAGGCTAGATGCGCGGCTCGGTTAAATATGTGACGTGGCTCGTGACAGCGCTATCGTCCTCAGTTTCGTACGCGCAATCGAATGTGCCGGCATGGTGGCACGGTGATTCCTGGTATTCACCGGATAATACGCTACGCGCATCCATACCCCAGGGTGTTCCGCGCGCCATCTCATGGAGGTGCTGGTTGCACGGCTTTTCGGCGCCCGCGCCCAGCGCACTCACGGCCAATCAGCGCTTCACCGAAAGCGCGGCCCGGATGTATATCTGCATCAGCCAAAACATGCCGAGTGGGTGGAAAGCGCAGAAAGCCATTCAAGCGGACATTGTCGCTCTAAGTGCGTCAATACGCGGCTTCGATCGAAATTTTTCCGCCAATCAAAACGATCCGAACAACCGAAGTCCCACAGGAAGCTCGACGGCCGTCCAGAACTAGAGACCGACCGCCGCGCGCAGCCTGGGTCAAGCCTGCCCGCAGCCCACCGCGCAGCGGCGCCGAAGGCGGGCTTGACGCAGTAGATACCGTCTTAGCGAGCAAGCAGAATCTCACCTCGATGGCTGCTGAGCGTAGCGCCGTGCTCGGCGGCCTCAAGGACGTGTTCCGTCGCGCCAGCGTGGTGAGGGCCCTTGGCGGGCTTGCAGCAGGCGAGCGCAGCGGCACCCTACCCTCCATCGAGCCGCGCAAGCCCCCGAGCACCTCGCAAACGCAGCCGGGCGAAACGCCTCCCGCGACCCGCAATTCGTAATCCAGGCCCAGCCACCCTACGCAACATCCCTTGTCAGCGCTTGAACGGGCGTCAGGATCGGGATCCCTGCAAAGGCGCCCACTACGAGCAAATCCCGATCACCCGAGACGATGAAATTCACCTGAGCCGCAACGGCCAGGGCCAGCACAGCATCATCGTCCGCATCGCGGCTGACGGCTTCCGGCAACGGGGGTGGATCGACAATCTCCGCCATCAGCCGCAGCTCCACCAACATGCGCCCTGGATCAATAGCAGAGCGGGCGAGAATCGCGCGGAACTTTGGCCTTGCGATGACCCCGGCCAGTTCAGCGAGCAGAGCCGGCGAAGTACCCAGCATAAGCGTGCCACTTCGGACCTTTTCCAGGAGCGTATGTGGAGCGCCGTGCCAAATCAAACCGGACAGCAGCACATTGGTATCAACGACCCCTCGCACCCTGCCGCCGCTCAGCCCGCGCCGCCTTCACCTCGGCATCGATCTCCTCCATCGGCACCGTCTCGATGCCCGCGGCGGCCACGCGATCGGCCATGGAGAGCAGCAAGTCCGCGGCTTGCCGGCGCCGGAGCGCCTCGGTCAGCAGGCTATCCAGGGCCTGCGATGTGAGCAGCCCGGCCTCCTGCGCGGCTTTGGCGGTCAGGTCCGGCAATTCGATCTGAATTTTCGTCATGCTCAGCTCTCTCAGGATGGGTGCCAAGGCCTAGCGACGGCCTTGATGCCAAGCACAAGGCCATGGAGCACATTCTTGGCCGCGGCCATCCTTCCATTGCAAGCATACAGGCGAGCACAACCACCGCCCGTGCGGCGGACGCCTGCGCGCTTCACCTTCTCGCCGATCTGCCCGTCCGCTACGATGCCAATACAAATAAACCCGTCATCGATGTCACCATCAACGGCCAGACCGTCGCGCTCGGTCTCCAATTGGAATCGCCGGTCTCGGCCCTCACAACCACCACCGTCGGCCGTCTGGCGCTCCCCGCGCACCCAGGCGCGGGCCCGCAACCACTCTCGCCTTCCGTATCCTTCGCCGCGCAACAAATCCCTTGACAGCGTTCCCGTTCTGTTCCATAACACGCGCCGTGTCCGAACCGCAGCCAACCGGCATCGTCGCCCGTCTCGTCGCCGCCATCGGCAACCTGCGCGCGAAGATGTTGCTGTTCCCCGGCCACGCGCGCTCCTCCTATATCGCCATCCCCGCCTGGCTCTGGCTCGATGGCGTCGCCCACCGCATCTCCCAACTCGCCAAACATATGCAGGCCGGCACGTTGCGGCCGCTCCGCCGCCCTCAGCCAGGCGCCCCGGCCGCGCCGCGCGCCGCACCGGCGTTTCCGCGCATGCGCGCCCCAGCCATGCCCCGGCGCGTCGGCTGGTTTAACCGCGAAATGCCCGATC
>CAXUEX010000240.1:0-3162 GCA_964250215.1 uncultured Acetobacteraceae bacterium
CGACCAGGATGTGCCGCTTTTTGCCCTTGATTTTCTTCCCGGCATCGTAACCAGCAGCGTCCGAGAGCCCCCTTTTTCGGCGCTCTTGACGCTCTGGCTGTCGATTACTCCGACGGTCGGGCTGGCGTGGATGGACACTTAGGAAAAAGGCGGCGTGAAATCGGGCGTGTCGAACTCCACCACCCACAAATCGGGATCGCGGCGGAGTTGCCGTTCCACGTAGGCATCGGCCTCTTCCTGCGCCACCGGCGTCTCGCCGGTGGCACGCATCCATGCCAGCGAAGTGCGGCTGAGCACCACCAGGCCCTCGCGGCCGCGCAGCACCGCGAGAATGCCGCCGGCATCGGGATCGCCACGGCGCAGCACCGCGCCAGGGCGGCCGGCGATATCGGCTTGGCGCAACGCGGCGGCGATCAGCAGGCTGCTCTTGACGCGTGGTTCCGACATCCGATCCTCTGGAGCCTGTTTAGACCGGAGAACCGCATGGCCGCCACCCGTTCCCTATCGCGACGCGGGCTTGGCGCGGCCGCGCGCCGCCCGTTCTGGCCTGCGCTGGCGGTTTTGTTGCTGTTCCGCAGCGGACCCGCGCTTTCCGCCGAGCGATTTCGTTTCGGCATCGACTGGCTGGCCGAGGCCGAATATGGCGGTTACTACCAGGCATTGGCGACCGGCATCTACGCAAACCATGGGCTGGAGGTGGAAATCCGGCAGGGCGGCCCGCAGGTGAACCAGACGCAGTTGCTGCTGGCCGGCAGGCTGGATGCCAGCGTGGCGAGCAACAGCTATCTGGTGCTGAATTTCGTGCAGCAGGAGCTGCCGCTGGTGGCGGTGGCGGCGTTCTTCCAGAGGGATCCGTCGATCCTGCTGGCGCATCCCGGCACCGGGCACGACAGTTTCGCGGCATTGCGCGGCAAGCCGATCATGATCGGCGCGGACACGCGGGCGGGTTGGTGGAATTTCCTGAAGCAGAAATTCGGTTACGACGATAGCCAAATTCGCACCTACACGTTCAATCTCGGGCCGTTCCTGGCGAACAGGAACGCGGTGCAGCAGGGGTATCTCGGATCCGAACCGTTTCTGGTGCGGCAGTCGGCGGGGTTCGATCCGGTGGTGCTTTCGCTGGCCGAGGCGGGGTTTGCGGGCTACGGCAATCTGGTGGCAGTGCGGCGCGGCATGGCGGCCGGGCAAGCCGATCTGGTGCGGCGTTTCGTGGCCGCTTCCGCCGAGGGCTGGCGCAGTTATCTGGATGGCGATCCGGCGCCGGGCAACCGACTGATCCGCGCCGCCAATCCCGAGATGACCGATGCGCTGCTGCAATATGGCCGCGCGGCGCTGATATCGCATCATATCTTGGAAGATGGCGGCCCGGTCGGCGGCATGACCGAGGCGCGGTGGCGCGATTTTTTCGAGCAGATGCGCGCGGCGGGGCTGTATTCGGCGACGCTGGATTGGCGGCGCGCCTATACGCTGGATTTCGTTGCTGACGTTAAATAACGTCGGGCGCCGCTTTGCCGGCGGCACGGTGGCGCTGGAGGGGATCACGCTGCGGATCGCGGCGGGCGATTTCCTGGTGCTGCTCGGGCCCTCGGGCTGCGGCAAATCAACTCTGCTGCGGCTGATCGCGGGGCTGGATCGTCCGGACACGGGGGGCATCGCGTGGGATGCGGGAAAGCCGCCGCCGGGCGCGATCGGTTTCGTGTTCCAGGATGCGACGTTGCTGCCTTGGGCGAGTGCGGCGGCGAACGTGGCGTTGCCGTTGCGGCTGCGCGGCGAGACCGATTTGGGCCGGGCGCACGAAGCGCTGCGCCAAGTGGGGCTGGAGGGGTTCGAGGCGGCGCGGCCGGCCGCACTTTCGGGCGGCATGCGCATGCGGGTTTCCATCGCGCGCGCGCTGGTTATGCGACCGCAATTGCTGCTGATGGACGAGCCGTTCGCGGCGCTGGACGAGCCGACCCGGCACGGCTTGCAGGCGCGGCTGCGCGACCTGGCGCACGCGGCAGGGTGCACGGTGGTGTTCGTGACGCATTCACTCTACGAGGCCGCGTATTTGGCGCGCCGCGTGGCCGTGCTGACGCCTCGACCCGGCAGGTTGGCGCATTTGCTGGAGTTGGGCGAGCCGCCGGCGGCGCGACTGGACGAGGACTATATGGAGCGGTTGCGGACGATTGCCGAAGCGGGCGGGATGGCCGGATGAGGCGCGCGCTGCTCTCGTTCGCCGCGGCGCTGGCGATCTGGCAGGGGGCGGTGATGTTGTTCCGGGTGCCGCCCTATCTGCTGCCCGGCCCGGTGGCGATCGCGCGGGCATTCGCGGCCGATCCGGGCGGGCTGCTGCGGGCGCTGGCGAGCACGCTGGCGGTGACGTTGGCGGCGCTGTGCGTGGCCACCGTGCTGGGCGTGGTGCTGGCGGCCGCGATGACGGCGAGCCGGTGGGCCGAGGCGGCGCTGCGGCCCTGGACGGTGATCTTGCAGGTGACGCCGGTGGTGGCGATTGCGCCGCTGATCGTGATCTGGATCGGCGATCCGTTCGCGGCCATGACGGTTTGCGCGACGGTGGTGGCGTTTTTTCCGGTGTTCGCCAATACCGCCGCGGGCCTGGCCGCGACGCCGCCGGAATGGCTGGATCTGTTCCGGCTGCAGAATGCCTCGCGCTGGCAGGAAATCCGGCTGCTGCGCTTGCCGGCGGCGGTGCCGTTTTTTCTCACCGGGCTGCGCATTTCCGGCGGGCTGGCGCTGGTGGGCGCGGTGGTGGCGGAGTTCGTCACCGGCGCGGGCGGCGTGGCCTCGGGGCTGGCGTTCCGCATCCTGGAGGCCGGCTACCGGCTACAGATCCCGCGCATGTTCGCGGCGCTGGCGCTGCTTTCGCTGGCCGGGCTGGCGATCAACGCCGGGCTGGGGCGATTCGAGCGCGCGGTGCAGGCGCGGATGCGTTGAACGCGGGGCGCGCCGCCGCGTCTTGCCGGTATGCGCATCCTCTTTCTTATGGCGCAGGCCTATTTTCCGCACCAGGCCGGCGGCATGCAGGTGGTGACCCGCGACCTGGCCCGGGCGTTTCGCGCGCGCGGGCATGAGGCGGCGGTGGCGGCATCGTTGAGCCTGCGCGGCGCGGCGGGGCTGGCGTCCGGGCTGCGCGCGCTGCCGCACGGGCTGCTTCTGGCGCGGTCG
>CAXUEX010000241.1:0-3099 GCA_964250215.1 uncultured Acetobacteraceae bacterium
CCCCCCCGGGGGGCTCGCGGGGGGGGGGGGGGGGGGGGGGGTGGGGGGGGGGGGGGGGGCCCCCCGCCCCGCCCCCCCCCCCACGCCGGCCGAGGCGCTTCCCTGGCTGGACCGCGCGCACCGCCTGGTGCCCGGCGATCACAACATCGCCTTCGCACTGGCCACCGCGCAGTTGGCCGAGGGCGATGCGGCCGCCGCGCTCGCGGGCTTCGAGGCGCTCGCGGAAACCTGCCGCAACGGCGAGATCTGGACCGGCATCGCCGCCGCCGCGCGGCAACTGGGCGATGCTGCGCGCGCCGAAGGTGCGCTGGGCCGACGCCTGCGCGACTATGCGACCGATCCCGCAACCGAAGCTTTCGCCCGGAGCCTGGTGCGGCGCGGGCAGTATTTCTGCGGCCTGACCGGCGAGGGCCATCTGGTCACCGACGCACCGCTGGATTCGGTGCAGGCATGGGCCGACGGCAAGCGCCTGCGCCGGCTTGGCGCGACCGACCTGTTGCGCGCCGGCGGGCAGCTTTCGTTGCGCGTTGGCGGGGAGACCCTGCTCGGCAGCCCGATCGATCTGCTGGCCATTCGCCGGTTGGAGGGGTTCGTCGGCCGCCGCGGTAACCGTCTTGCCGGCTGGGCCTGGCACCCGGCCGCGCCAGACCGCAACCCGGCGCTGCGCGTGCTGAGTGGCGAGAGCGAACTCGCCCGGATCACCGCCACCGACTTTTCGGGCGAAACCCTGGGGTCCGCCCTGCTCGCCCGGCCGCGTACGATCCGGCTGAGCGGCTTGCCGCGCGGGCCGGTGCGCGTGGTGGGCGAAGACGGCCAGGAACTGCTCGGCAGCCCATTGCCGGCTTGGCCGCTTACCCCATCGCGGCTGGGGCGACCAACGAAGCGCCGTGCCAAACCCGGCCCGGTGGCCGTCGTGGTGCCGGTGTATCGCGGCCTGCGTACCACGCTCGATTGCCTGCAAAGCTTGCGGGCCGCGCTGCGCCCGGGCGACCGGGTTGTGGTGGTGAACGACGCCTCGCCGGATCCGGAGCTGGCTGCCGCCTTGCGCCGGCTGGCGGCGCGCGGCGAGATTGCGCTGCACCCATCCTGCGCCGCCGACCCCGGCCGCAATCTCGGCTTTCCCGCGGCGGCGAATGCCGGCTTGCGCGCGGCCGGAAGCGGCTGCGATGTGGTGCTGCTGAACAGCGACACGCTGGTGTTCGCCGGCTGCATCGAGGCGCTGCAGCGCGCGGCGCACAGTGCTGGCGATATCGGCACCGCGACGCCCGTGGGCAACGACGCGAGCGTGTTCTCGACGCCGGATCGGGACGGCAACAAGGTGCCGGACCCGGCGGCGGCGCGCGAGCTGGCCCGGCTCTCCGCGGAGGCGAATGCCGGCGTGGTGGTGGAGGCGCCGACCGCGCACGGTTTCTGCATGTTCATCCGCGCCGATTGCCTGGCCGCCACGGGGTTGTTGCGCGAGGATGTGTTCGCGCAAGGCTACGGCGAGGAGAACGATTTCACCGAGCGCGCCCGCGCCGCCGGCTATCGGCACGTGGCGGTGCCGGGCGTGTATGTGGCGCATGTCGGCGGCGTTTCGTTCGGCGCGGCGCGGCACGAATTGCTGCGGCGCAATCTCGGGCTGCTCGATACGCTGCATCCGGGCTATCACGCGCGAATCGCCGCGTTTGTGGCCGCCGATCCGTTGCGTGTGAGCCGGGAGCGGCTGGATGGCGCGCGCTGGCGCCAGGGCGTGCGCCCGGAAGGGGCGGTGCTGCTGATCACGCACGATGCCGGCGGCGGCACCGCGCTTGTGGTGGCGGCGCGCGAGGCGGCGATCCGCGCCGAAGGCCAGCGGGCGATCCGGCTGGAGGCGGAAGCTGGCGATATCCGCTTGCGCGAGGCCGGCGCCGACTACCCCAATCTGCGCTTCCGGCTGCCGCGCGATTTTGTGGCGCTCGCGGAATTGCTGGGACCGGACCGGCCGGTGCGCGCCGAAATCCACCATCTGCTCGGGCATCCGCGCGCGGTGCTGGAACTGCCGGGCCGCCTCGGCATCCCCTACGATCTTTTCGTGCACGATTACGCCTGGATCTGCGCGCGCATCGCGCTGGTTACCGGCGATGGCCATTATTGCGGCGAACCCGACTCGCGCGTCTGCGCGGATTGCGTGCGGCGCTGGGGCCGGCAGATCGAGGACCGCATCGCGCCGGAACGGCTGCGCGCGCGCAGTGCCGCGGACTTGGCCGGTGCGCGCCGCGTCGTGGTGCCGAGTGGGGACGTGGCGGCCCGCATCCGGCGCCATTTTCCGGGCGTCGCGCCGCATATCGAGCCCTGGGAGCGGACCGCTCCGGCGCGGGGCGGAGGCGTGTGGGACACGCCGCGCCGCATTGCCGTGGTGGGCGCGATCGGCCCCGAGAAGGGTTTCGACGTGCTGCTGGCCTGTGCGCGCGACGCGGCAGAGAGGCGACTGCCGCTCGATTTCGTGGTGGTGGGTTACACAATCGACGATGCCGCGCTGCTGGCCACCGGCCACGCGTGGATCACCGGCCCGTTCGCGGCTGAGGAGGCGGCTTCGCTGATCCGGCAGCAGCGCGCGGCTTTTGCGTTCCTGCCCTCGATATGGCCGGAAACCTGGTGCTTCGCGCTGAGCGATGCCTGGGCGGCCGGGCTGGACGCGGCGGTGTTCGATATCGGCACGCCGGCGGAACGCGTGCGCCATTCGGGGCGCGGTTGGGTGTTGCCGCTCGGCCTGCCTCCGGCGCGGGTGAACGAAGCGTTGTTGAAACTTCAACCGCTTGCGGATACGCCTGTGTTCAGCGCCGGGTTGATGAGGGAGCGGGTTGCACAGCCGTGAGTGAAACGAAAACGCCGACCGTTCCGGTCAACCCGCAAAAGCTCGTGCAGGAGCTGAAAGTGTCCGGCCATCTGATGACGCTGGATGCCGGGCTGTTCTGCATCTTCAACGCACCGGGCAGCGCGCCGCCGGATGCGGCCACCGGCCTGCCCGGCGTGCGCATCTCGGTGCCGCCCGGCCCGGGTTTCCGGCCGGAAGCGATCACGATCAGCACGTTCCGCGGCGATGGCTGGCTGGGCGGCGCGGATGGCGCGGCGCTGGTG
>CAXUEX010000242.1:0-3097 GCA_964250215.1 uncultured Acetobacteraceae bacterium
GCCACGCGCCGGTGCTCGCGTGCCGCGCGCGCCAGCGCCGCTTCCGCGGCATCCATCCTGGCCGCCCAATCCGGCCCCGCGGCCCAGCCATTGTCGATCACCAGCAGCACCGGCCCGGCGCCCCCCAGCGCGGCCGATCCGGCCGGGATCACGGGCCCTGCCAGCCCGATCACGATCAGCGCGGCCGAGCCCAGCCGCAGCGCCAGCAGCCACCACGGCGTGCGCGCCGGCACCTGCTCCACGGGCTTCAGCCGCAACAGCAGCGAAACCGCCGGGAAAGGCTGCGATTTGGGCGCCGGCGGCGTGGCCCGCAGCAGCCACCACAGCAGCGGCAGCCCCAGCAGGGCCAGCAGCAGCCAAGGCGAGGCAAAAATCACCGCTGGCCGCCGGCGTTCGGCGACCGGTGACCGACGACCGCATACAACGCCAGCAGCGCGCGCTCCGGCGGCTCATGCGTGCCATGCAGCAGCAGATCGAAGCCCGAGGCCGCGCCGATGGCGCCCAGCTCCGCCTGGCGTTCGGCCAAAGCGTGCCGATACGCGGGCCGAACGGCTTCGACGCGCGAGATCAGCGCAGCGCCCTCGGCTTCGAGCCCGAGGAACCGCACGCGGCCGGTATAGGGCAATTCGATCTCGGCGGGATCCAGCACCTGCACCAGGTGCCCGCGCACGTGCTGCCCGGCGAAGTGCGCGAGTGCGGCGCGCAATTCGGTCAGGTCGCCGAGAAAATCGCCGAACAGCACGCAGCGGGCATAGGCCGGGGCGCGCGCGCCCGCCATGGCGGCTCCCTGCACGGCAACGGCCCCTGCCACCGCCGGCATGGCCCCCCGCCCGCGAAACACCCGCTGCACGCCGAGGAGCCGCACCTGCTCGCCGGCGCGAAACAGCAGCGCCGCCAGCGCCAGCAACAGCAGTTCCGCCCGATCGCGCTTCTCCGGCAATTCGCGCGCCGATCGCCAGCCCATCCGCGCCGACCCATCGCGCCACAAGCAAACCGTCTGCGCCGCTTCCCATTCCATATCCCGCACATATTCGCGGTCCGACCGCGCCGACCGCCGCCAATCGATGCGCGACGCCGCATCGCCCTCTACGAATTGCCGATACTGCCAGAAGGAATCGCCGACGCCAACGCGCCGCCGCCCATGCACGCCCTGCGCTACCGTGGATGCAACGCGCTCCGCCGCCACCATCAAGGGCGGGAATTTCGCGGCAAGTTCGTCGGCCTTCATCCCGTGGTCAGCCTTCGGTCGTCAGTCGTCAGAAACAGAAGGGCGGTATGGCAACCGGACTTCCCATAGATCACCGCCTTTCTAACGACTGATGACGGCAACCGACGACTGCACCAAGCGCTCGATCACCTCCGGCAACAAAACGCCCTCCGCGCGGGCCGAGAAATTCAGCGCCATGCGGTGGCGCATCGCGGGCTGCGCCAGCGCCGCGACATCTTCCAGGCTCGGCGAGAACCGGCCTTCGATGAGCGCGCGGGCGCGGCAGGCCAGCATCAGCGCCTGGGCGGCGCGCGGGCCGGGGCCCCAGGCGACGTGGCGTTTCACGATTTCGTCGGTGGCGCTCTCGGGCCGCGCGCCGCGCACCAGCGCCAGGATGGCATCCACCACGCGTTCGGCCACCGGCACGCGGCGCACCAGCGCCTGCGCCCGCTGCAGCGCGGCCGCATCCATCGCCGGCGCGGCCTGCGCGGTGTTCGCGCCCGTCGTGGCCAGCAGCATCGCGCGTTCGTCTTCCAGCGCCGGGTAGTCGATTTCCACGCTGAGCAGAAACCTGTCGAGCTGTGCTTCGGGCAACGGATACGTGCCTTCCTGCTCGATGGGGTTCTGCGTGGCCAGGACGTGGAAGGGCGCGGGCAGAGGGTGATCGGTGCCACCCACCGCCACCTTGTGCTCCTGCATGGCCTGCAGCAGCGCGCTTTGCGTGCGCGGGCTGGCGCGGTTGATTTCGTCGGCCATCAGCAACTGGCAGAACACCGGCCCGGGCACGAAGCGGAAGGCGCGCCGCCCTTCCCGCTCCTCCAGCACCTCGCTGCCCGTGATGTCGGCCGGCATCAGATCCGGCGTGAACTGCACGCGTCGCCGATCCAGCCCCAGCACGCCGCCGAGCGTTTCCACCAGCAGCGTCTTGCCCAGGCCGGGCACGCCGATCAGCAGCGCGTGGCCGCCGGCAAGCAGCGCGATCAGCGTCTGCTCCACCACGGCTTCCTGCCCCAGGATCACGCGCCCAAGCTCCCGCCGCGCCGCCGCCACCTGGGCCACCACCGCTTCCACCTCCGCCACCGCCGGATCCTGCACGGGCCATCCTTCCATCTTTTTGACGCGCGGCCGCCCCACCGACCCCGCGCGACCCGGAAATCCGGTCTTCGCAGCCGAAATCCCGGCCGTCCAGGCTTTCACCGGCCCGGGTCGCCTACCTATATACGCGTGTATCTGGTGTCCCGCCCTGGAGTTTAAGCCGTTGAGCGAAGCCGTGCGCGACCGTCCCATGGCCGCCACCCGCCCCGGCAGCGCCGCCCCTGTTACCCGGGTGCCCGTGGATTGCGGCGACATGCCGTTCCTTATCCGGCGCGACGGCACCTGGCTCTATCGTGGCTCGCCGATCGCGCGGAAGGAACTCGTTTGCCTGTTTTCCTCGGTGCTGCGGCGCGACGCGGCCGGCGATTACTGGCTGCAAACTCCCGCCGAGCGCGGCCGCATCCAGGTGGAGGACACGCCGTGGCTGGCGGTGGAGATGGACTGGGCCAAATGCGCCTGTGGCACCGGCCAGTGCCTCACCTTCCGCACGAACGTCGATCAGGTCGTCACCGCCGGTCCCGACCACGCCCTGCGCATCTCGCACAATGCGCTCACCTGCGAGCCGACGCCGTACATCCACATCCGTAACGGTGACGGAGGCTTGCCGCTGGAAGCGCGCCTGAGCCGGGCGGTTTATTACGAGCTCGTGGCATTGGCCGTGCCCGGTTGCGCCGGCGGCCGCAAGCAGCTCGGCGTATGGAGCCAGGGCGTGTTCTTCCCGCTGGGCGATCTGCCGCACGGCTGCTCCTGATTTTTCGGCTCGATCGCGAAGCGCTGCGCGCGGCGCTTGCCGAC
>CAXUEX010000243.1:0-3084 GCA_964250215.1 uncultured Acetobacteraceae bacterium
AGCCGGGTTCGATACGGGACCGGAGCCCGGGCCGGTCGCGGCGCCGATCTCGCGGCCGGAGCCGGCAGCGGCGGCGCGGGTGAAACCGCATGTGACGGCCGGGGCGGCGCGGCGGGTGCCGGCGGCGCGCCAGGAAAGCCTGCCTTTGGTAGAGAGCGGCTGGCGATTTCCGCCGATTGCGCTGCTGAAGCCGGCGCCGGCGCGCGGTGCCACGGGGCCGAGCGAGGAAAGCCTGCAGAACAATGCGCGGCTGCTGGAATCGGTGCTGGCCGATTACGGCGTGCAGGGCGCGATTCGCGAGATCCGGCCGGGGCCGGTGGTGACGATGTACGAGCTGGAACCGGCGCCGGGCATCCGCAGCGCGCGGGTGATCGGGCTGGCCGACGATGTGGCGCGCAGCCTTTCGGTGACGGCGGTGCGCATTGCCACCGTGCCGGGGCGCAACGTGATCGGCATCGAGGTGCCCAATTCCAAGCGCGAAACGGTTTTCCTGAGCGAGCTGCTGGAAAGCGACGCGTCGCGCCATGCCGGGCGGCTGATGCTGGCTTTGGGCAAGGATATTTCGGGCGAGCCGATCATCGCCGATCTGGCGCGCATGCCGCATCTGTTGATTGCCGGCACTACGGGATCGGGCAAGTCGGTGGGCATCAACGCGATGATCCTCTCGTTGCTGATGAAGCTGCCGCCCGATCAGTGCCGGCTGATCCTGATCGACCCGAAGATGCTGGAATTGTCGGTGTACGAGGGCATCCCGCATTTGATGGCGCCAGTGGTGACGGAGCCCGCCAAGGCGGTTTCGGCGCTGAAATGGGTGGTGCGGGAGATGGAGCGGCGCTACCGCGCGATGAGCCAGCTCGGCGTGCGCAACGTGGGCGGCTACAACGAGCGGGTGGAAGAGGCCCGGAAACGCGGCGAAGTGGTGAGCCGGCGCGTGCAGACCGGCTTCGATTCCGAGACGAACCGGCCGATTTTCGAGGAGCAGGCGCTGTCGCTGGAACCGCTGCCGTTCATCGTGGTGGTGATCGACGAGATGGCCGATCTGATGATGGTGGCGGGCAAGGATATCGAGGCGGCGGTGCAGCGGCTGGCGCAGATGGCGCGCGCGGCGGGCATCCATGTGATCATGGCGACGCAGCGGCCTTCGGTGGATGTGATCACCGGCACGATCAAGGCGAATTTCCCGACGCGCATCAGCTTTCAGGTGATCAGCAAATTCGACAGCCGCACGATATTGGGCGAGCAGGGCGCGGAACAATTACTGGGCAATGGCGACATGCTGCACATGGCCGGTGGCGGCCGGATCACGCGCGTGCACGGCCCATTGGTGACGGATCGGGAGGTGGAGGAGGTGGTGGAGTTCCTGCGCGAGCAGGGCGAGCCGTTGTATCTGGATGAGGTGACGGAAGCGGTGGAGGATGACGCGCCGCTCGGCCCGATGATGACCGGCATGTTCGGCGGCAACGACGGCGAGAAGGGGCTGTTCGATCAGGCCGTGGACGTGGTTTCACGCGAGGGCCGCGCGAGCACGAGCTTTATTCAGCGGCATTTGCAGATCGGCTACAATCGCGCGGCGAAGCTCATCGAGCAGATGGAGAAGGAGGGGATCGTGAGCGCGGCGAACCATGTGGGCAAGCGCGAGGTGCTGGTGCGGCGGCGGGAAGATTGAAATATCCTCATTGCTGGCCGCGCAGCTTTAGCGCCCGCTGATACACCTCGCGGCGCGCCACCGCGGTCGCGTTCGCCACCGCCGCCGCCGCCTGGCGCAGGCTCTGCGTTTTCAGCGCGGCGCGCAGCAGCGCGTCGATGTCCGCGGCTTCGGGTGCTGGCGGCGCGGGAGCCGGGGCCACGACCAGCGTGATTTCGCCGCGCGCTGTTTCGTGCGCGTAATGCGTGGCCAGGGCGGCGAGACCGTCGCGGCGCAGTTCCTCGAAGCGTTTCGTGAGTTCGCGCGCGACGCAGGCGGGCCGGTCGCCCAGCACCGCCGCTAGATCGGCGAGCGAAGCGGCCAGGCGGTGCGGCGCTTCGTGCAGGATCAGGGTGGCGGCGAGGCCGGCGCGCTCGATGGTGGCGAGGCGGCCGAGGGCGGCGCGGCGCGGGCCGGGTTTGGGCGGCAGGAAGCCCAGTAACAGGAACGGGTGCGGCGGCAGGCCGGAGAGGGTGAGCGCCATCAGCGCCGCGTTCGGGCCCGGCACGGCGCTGACGGCCAGACCTTCGGCTACGGCGGCGCGCACCAGGCGGAAGCCCGGATCGGAAATCACCGGCGTTCCGGCATCGGAAACCAACGCCACGAGCGCGCCGGCGCGGAGCTTTTCCAGCACGGCGGGCAGCATTGTTTCCTCGTTGTGGTCGTGCAGCGCCGTGGTGCTCCGGGCCATGCCGAAATGCCGCAGCAGCCCGGCCGTGGTGCGCGGATCCTCGCCCAAAAGCCAGTCGGCGCGGCGCAGCACATCGGCGGCGCGCGCCGAGCGGTGGCCCAGGTTGGCGAGCGGGGTGGATACCAGCACAAGGCCGGCCGGCGTGGCCGTGGACGGCTCGGGAGATTCGGATGACACGGTTTCTGGCCCCGGCCCTGCTCCTGCTGATGGCGGGATGCACCGCGTTCCAGCAAACGGCAACGCCCAGCCCGGTGCCGCTCGGCGGGGCCACCGTGGCGCCGGCCGGGCCCAGCGCGGTGGCCATCCTGTTGCCGCTGACGGGGCCGAATGCGGGCGTGGCGGCCGATCTGCTGAAGGCGGCGCAGCTCGCGCTATCGGCGCCCGGCTCGCCGCCACTGGATGTGCGCGACACCGGCGGCGATCCGGCGCGCGCGGCGCGGGCGGCGAGCGCGGCGATCGCGGCCGGTGACAAGCTGATCCTGGGCCCGCTCACAGCGCCGGAGACGCTGGCGGTGGCGGATGCGGCGGCGCCGGCGAACGTGCCGGTGCTGGCCTTCACTTCGGATTCCGCGGCGGCGCGGCCGGGCGTGTTTACGCTGGGGCTGAGCGCCGGGCAGCAGATGCGGCGGCGGTCGGCGGCGGCTCGCGCCGACGAGCGGCAGGGCATCGCGGCCTTCCTGCGGGCGGGCGCGTTCGGCGATGGGTTGCC
>CAXUEX010000244.1:0-3028 GCA_964250215.1 uncultured Acetobacteraceae bacterium
CGGCATTCGGCGGAGGCGTGCATGAGCAAGGGCAAGCTGGTGATCGGCACGCGGCGGTATTCCAGCTGGTCGCTGCGCGGCTGGCTGGCGGTGCGGCTGGTGGGGCTGGATGTGGAAGAGGAGGTGATCCCGATCGCGGATGGCGCCACCGCGGCAATCGTGGCGGCGACGCCGGCCGGGCTTGTTCCTTATCTGGAACATGACGGCGCGCGGATTTGGGAGTCGCTCGCGATCTGCGAATATTGTTCCGAGTTCGCCCCGCTCTGGCCGGAAGAGCGGCGCCGGCGTGCCTGGGCGCGGTCGGTGGCGGCGGAGATGCATGCCGGGTTCCGCGGCTTGCGCATGGCGATGCCGATGGTGCTGGACCGCGCGGGGGCGGCGGGGCGCGGGCGCAATCCGGACAGCCTGGCGGATATCGCGCGCATCGAAGCGGTTTGGAGCGCGGCGCTTGCGGCGCATGGGGCGGAGGGGCCGTTTCTGTTCGGCGCTGCGTTCGGCGCGGCCGATGCGATGTTCGCGCCTGTGGTGGCGCGGTTCCTGACCTACCGGCCGGAGCTTTCCGCCGTTTCGCGTGCGTATTGCGATTCGGTTCGCGCGCACCCGCTCGTGGCGCGGTGGTACGAGTTAGCGGCGGCGGAGCCGGCTGCATGGCGGCTGGCGAAATACGAGGCGGCCTGATCGCGACGGTGCTGCCGCCGCGCGAGGGTTTCTCGCCGGCGGCGGTGGGCGCCGTGGGGCTGGTGGTGCACGGGCTGGCCGTGGCGGACGATGTGGTGATCGGCGAGCGGCTGCTGGGCGCGCCGTTCGCGGATCGGCGGTACATGCAGGTGCCGCGGGTGATGTGGCCGCCGGTGGGGCGGGTGCTGCGGTATTACGCCGGCGTTTTGAAAGTGTTGCGTGCGCTGCGGCCGGCCCGCGTGGAGGTGCACAACCGGGCCGATCTGGCCTGGCGGGCGGCGCGGGCGCTGCCGGGAGCGCGCGTGGCGTTGTTTGTGCATAACGATCCGCAGGCGATGCGCGGCGCGCGCGACGCGGCGGCGCGCACGGCATTGCTGGCGCGCGTGCAGGTGGTGTGCGTTTCCGACTATCTGCGCGCGCGTTTCATGGCGGGGGTGGCCGGGGGTGCCGCGCAGGTGCTGCCGAACGCCATCGATTTCAGCGCGCTGCCGGAGATGGTGCCGGATGCGGCGCGGGCGACGCGGTTTCTGTTCGCGGGGCGGATCGTTGCTGACAAAGGGGCCGACGCGTTCGTGCGCGCGGCGGGCGCGCTCGGGCCGACCCTGCCGGCGTGGGGCGGCCGGATGATCGGCGCCGACCGGTTTCGCGCGGATGCGCCGGAGACGCCGTTCATGCGCGCGCTGCTGCCCGCGGCCAGGGCGGCCGGCGTGGAGATGCTGGGATACCAGCCGCGCGACCGGGTGATGCGCGAGATGGCGCAGGCGGCGGTGGTTGTGGTGCCGAGCCGCTGGGCGGAGCCGTTCGGGTTGGTGGCGCTGGAGGCGATGGCGAACGGCGCGGCGCTGATCTGTAGCGGCCGGGGCGGGTTGCGCGAGGTGGCGGGCGCGGCGGCGCTGTATGCCGATCCGGATGCGCCGGGGGAGTTGGAAGGCGCGATGCGGCGGCTGGCGGGCGATGCGGAGTTGCGGGCGGCGCTGGCCGAAGCGGGACGGGCGCGGGCGCTTCAGTTCGGTGTCGGCGCGGCGCGGGCGGCGCTGGCGCGGTTGCGGTAGAGAGGTTTCGCCTGGAAGCGATTTTTACTTCAGCTTGAAAATGTAAACGCCTTTAATCGATCTTTTTTGGACTGGTCGTATTAAAATGTGTTTTGTAGCATTTTGCTCGCGGAGTTTTGAAGTTCGGAGACGATCTAAGTCGGCCATGAGTCTTGAACATACCTCCCTACTAGGCGAATGTCGAATTGTTGCGCTCCAAGAAGGTGCGCGACATACGCGGGGAGTTCCGCCAAACTTTGAAGCTTTGAAGGGAACACAAAATGCGCGATACACTTGCAGGAGTTCTCGTGCTTTGCTCTTTGTTCGCCGGAGAGCAGGCACGCGCAGTCAATGTAGGCAACACGCTGGTAACGGCCAATCAGAGCACATCTTGCGCTCAGCTCTCGGCCCCGAACGGGACGTTCTATGGGATTTTCGTAACATCCTTCAAATCAACTACAAGCGGGACAACGAGCTATTGGATAACATTTCCGAATAACGTTAAAGGGTTTACGCAGCCGCAATATGGCGTACTTAGAATCGACCAAGTTGGCAATGCCACGAGCGGGACTGCTGCGGTCTTCAACAATAGTTTTCTTGGCGGCTTCATCGGCGGCACCTGGACGGGAAATTTCAGTATCGATGGGTTCGCTAACTTTGTAATCAGCAGCGTCAGTTTTGCCGCAACGAACGGCAGCTGCGAATTTACCTTGACCAAAGGGTTCGCTATCTTCGTCGGCAGCTGACAGGAATAGTCCGGTTTTCTAGTGGGTGGATTCGTGCTTGCTGGAAGCTCTTTTTTTAGCTATTTAGCTATTAATACAGTATTGGAACGGCTGGACATCCTGACTCGCGATCGCTGCTTGGGTAAGGCGGCGATCGCGGTTGCGGATCGGTCGGCCGCGTTGAGGCTCGATCCTGCCTACGGCGGCCCGCTTTGATCTGTAGCCGCTGCCAGGATAATTCCGTTGCTGTTCTGCACTAACACCGCGCAGCGTTCGCCTGGCGGCGGTGCGGCGGCGAAGCGCGCGGGCGGTCCGGACCAGCGGCCGAGGGTTTGCAGGCTGCGCACGACGTTGATTTCGGTGAGCGTCCGGCCGAAATTCTCGCCGCCGCCCACTTGCGTCTGGTGCCTGGGATCGAAGCCCACGAGCAGCACGCTGGCGTCGCCCCTGCCCTTGCCGACATCGACCGCGAGACCTGTCGCATTGCGCGCGAGGCGCAGCGCGACGGCGGCCGGCGGGGGTGCGCCGGCAAGTGCCGCGAGCACGGCGGAGCGGTCGGAGCCGACCGCGGTGCGCGCGCCGTCGATCACCAGT
>CAXUEX010000245.1:0-2998 GCA_964250215.1 uncultured Acetobacteraceae bacterium
GATATCCGCACTTTCCTGCCGCGCGACACGATGCCAGATCCAGACAGACGGAGCGGCCCCGGCTGCGTAGATCAGCGCCCGCCGCAAAGTGGCTCATTCGGGCGGAGGTTTCGATGTTACGCAAAAATCCAAGGTGCATATTAGTCGGAGTGGCATTCTCGGGGATCCTGGCACTCATCCCGATCAGCGCCGGCGCGCAATCGGCGAGCACCGGTGAAGGCATCGCGCCCAATCGTTCGAGCAATCTGGGAGGCGGCGCCATTCCGCCGCAGATCGGCGCCGGCACCCCGGAATCCATCGTCGTCCGCGCCCGCCGCCTGCTGCAGAAAGAAAAGAACTCGCCCTCCGCCGTGACCGAACTCGGCACGCGGCAGATCGCCGCCGTCGGCGTCTCCGGCAGCCCCGCCACGCTGCTGCGCCAGGCGCCCTCCGTATATGTCTATTCGCAATCCCTCGGCGACAACGTGCCCGAACTCACCATCCGCGGCGTCCGAGGACTCGAAATCGCCACCACCCTCGATGGCGTGCCGACGCAAGACCTCCTGGCCCCCGGAAATTTCTACCTGGCAAACAATCTCGGCGGCGTATTCACGCTCAATCAGATCAACGGTGTGCACATCTATCCCGGCGTCGCTTACCCCGACAAGAACACCTTCGGCACGATCGGCGGCACCATCGCCTACGACAGCAAGCGCCCGACCGACGATTTCTACCTCGATCTCGTCGGCTCGGCCGGCTCGTTCGGCACTTACAAGGAAGGCTTCGAACTCAATTCCGGCGAGCTCGACAGCCCACTCGGCACCGGTGACAATGCGGTGAAGGTGCTGCTGAACTACTACAATCTGCAGACGCAGGGTTTCATAGACGGCACCTCCAACCGCGAGAACGAGATGGAGTTCGCACTCGACAAGCCCTACGATGACGGACTTTCGGATTTCCAGATGACGGTGCTCTACAACACCGCCAACGGGTATGTGCAGAACGAGCCGGTGCCGCTGCCTTGGCTGAATAAGTATGGACTGTTCAGCAACTACCCTACGTCACTCGACTTCAACCGCGAGACCAATGACTTCAAGACGCTGATCCTGAAGGACGACACCTACCTCAACGACTACATCACCGCTGGGGTTACGGCGTTCTACATCGGGAACAATAACCTCGAGAACGATTACGGCGACATCAACCTGTCTCCGCCGGCTCCCCTGTCCGGACCTTTAACGGTCGGCGGCGCATCACCTTTCCTCAACACCCAAGCCGGAACAGGATTCGGCGGCCTTTTCGGCCCCCCGACGCCCGCACCGCTGGGTATCTTCGGCGGCGGCTACGGCGGCTTCTTTTACGGTCGCGCCCACACCTACGACCCCTTTGCGCTCTATCCGATCGGCAGCAAGCAATGCCCAGCCGCGTTTGCCAATCTGTACGCGACGCTACAGGGCAACGCCCACTTCGCCCCTTGTGGCCTCAATGACGAGGTGGTCGTCGGTCACACCGATACCTACGGCATTCAGCCGCGCGTCACGATCATCCCGCCGGAAATCTATGGCATTGGCAACACCATCAAGATTGGCGCGCTGATCGCCAAGGAAACCTCTCCAGCCGGCCAGGCCTCGTCCAGCGGCATACTCGGCGAGCAATATTACGGCGGCACGCCGAACACGCCGCAGGATGCCGCGCACGCGCAGGACAGCGAGGGAGGCGGCACCTGGCGCATCATTTACCAGGGCTACGCACAGGACAAGATCGACCTGATCGGTAACACGCTGCACGTCACTCCCGGTTTCACCGTCGAGGGCACGTATTCAGGCGATACTGGCAGTGCGGTGTTCCTCAGCAAGGCAGCGCAAGGATACGGCCCCGACGGTTACTTCGGCCCGAATTCGGCGGCCACCGGCGGCACTGGGACCAACATCGATCGCTACGGACCCTACAAGGCCACCAAATGGGACCGCGACTGGCTACCCTTCGTGAACGTCGCTTATGATTTCGACAAGATCCTGCCCGCCGCGAAGGGCCTCACCGCCTACGGCAGCTTCGGCGATTCGGCGCTGTTCGCCCCGGTCGGCGATTTTGGCCCCAACACGACTGGCGAGCCGCCCTACGCCTCGATCGTGCACATGTATGAAGGCGGCCTGAAATACGATACCTCGACGCTGCTGTTCACCGCGGACTACTTCTACCAAAAGATCGACCGCGATTTCGGCTTCTTTAACTTCCAGTCCGGCCCCCAGAACGGCGAGACTCTCTATTCCAATTTCGGCCAGCGCGAATCGAAGGGCGTTGAGGGCTCGGTGGTCTGGCAGGTCACGCCGGAGCTGCAACTGTTCAGCAATTTCTCCCACCAGCTCACGAAATACCTCACCAACAGCTTCGCCTTCGTCACTGTCGCCCAAGACCAGTACGGCATCGCGTTGAAAGGCGCGCCAGTCGCCGGCATTCCGGACTGGCTCTCAACTTTTGGCGTGGACTACACGCACAAGAACAGTTTGATGGACGGCGACAGCTTCGATGCGCGGCTAACCGGCGAATACACCGGCCACCAGAACACCACCTACGATCTCACCGGCAACGCCTATGAGAGTGTACCGAACTTTCCCGGCCTCGCGCCGCTCGATTACACCGGTTGCACGGGTAATCCGGCGACCAACACCGGCTGCCCGGCCTACACGCGCTACAACCAGGTCGTCGGCGCCACCGTCTATGATCCGCATGGCGGCATCTCGCCCTTCGCGGTGTTCAGCCTCGACCTGAACTACAAGCTGCCCACCCCGCAACTCGGCTACGTGAAGAGCCTGACCTTCGACCTGAACGTCCAGAATCTGTTCGATCAGCGTTACTTCCAGTATTTCTACAAGCAGGTCTCTCCCGGCTCATGTGGCAAGTTCCCGAGCGGCAGCGGCCCGTTCGCCGGCCTCACGGTCAACAGCTACGGTTGTTCCACGTCATTCGCCGACGCGATTCCCGGCCAGCCGTTCAGCGCCTTCTTCACTGTCACGGCGCG
>CAXUEX010000246.1:0-2985 GCA_964250215.1 uncultured Acetobacteraceae bacterium
GGCCGGGCTGCTGCGGCCGGCGTTGGCGGCGCTGCTGCTGCTTGCCGCGGTGCCGGCGCGGGCCGAGGAGAGCCCGGCGTTGGCGACGCACCTGGCCTATGTGCAAACCGGTGACGCGGAGGTGGACCGGGTTTCGCGACTGGGGCTGACGGGGCTTTCGGATTACGTGAACGACCGCACCGCCGCGGTGCTGGAGCCGCCGCAAGCCGTGGTGCCAGGGCGGGATGATTTGAGTTTTTATCCGCTGCTGTACTGGCCGGTAGTTGCGGGCGCGTCCTTATCCCCGGCGGCGGTGGGGGCGCTGAACGCGTATATGCGGCATGGCGGGATCGTGCTGATCGATACGCGCGGCGGCGAGAGCGGGGCGTTCGCGCCGGGCGCCGACGCGGCGCTGCGGCAGGCGGCATCGGGGCTGGAGATCCCGGCGCTGGCGCCGCTGAATGGGCAGCACGTGCTGGCGCATGCGTTCTACCTGCTTTCGGATTTTCCGGGGCGTTACACGGGCGCGGTTTGGGTGGCGGCGGACCAGGACCGCAGCAACGACAGCGTGTCGCCGGTGATCGTCGGCGCGAACGATTGGGCGGCCGCCTGGGCCGAGGACGATGACGGGCGGGCGCTGTTTGCAACAATTCCCGGCGGTCAGCGCCAGCGCGTGCTGGCATTCCGGTTCGGGGTCAATTTGGTGATGTATGCGTTGACCGGCAATTACAAAGGCGATCAGGTGCATGTGCCAGCGCTGCTGGAGCGGTTGGGGCAATGACGGTGGGGCTTGCCTGAATGACGTCAACGCTCTCGGCAATGCGCTTTGTCCCGCTTCTGCCATTGTGGGCACTGGGCGCGCTGGCGTTGATTTCGTTCCTGATCGTCGGCTTCGGCGTAATCCGGCATGCGCGTGGCGCGTGGCTGCGTGCGTGCGCGTTTGCGGTATTGCTCGCGTGGCTGGCCGGCCCGACGCTGGTGCGCGAAACGCGGCAAGGCTTGCGGGATGTGGCGCTGCTGCTGGTGGACCGCAGCGCTTCCATGCAGGTGGGCGATCGCGCCAAGCTGGCCGATGCGGCGGCTTCGTCGGTGCTGGCGCAAGCGGCGAAACTGCCCGATCTCGATTTGCGCCGCGTGAGCGTGCCGGCGCGGGGCGACCGCGGCACGGAACTTTGGGCGGCGGCGCGGCAGGCGCTGGCGGATATTCCGCGCGACCGGCTGGCGGGCATTGTTGCGATCACCGATGGAATGGTGCACGATTTGCCGCCCGCCTTGCCGGATGGCGTGCCGGTTCATGCTCTGATCACCGCGCGCGCCGAGGAATTCGACCGCAGGGTGCGCATGGTGCAGGCACCCGCGTACGGCATTGTCGGCCGCAGCGTGGAGCTGCGCGTGGCCGTGGAGGATCTCGGTCCCGGCGCGCCGGGCGGCATGGCGCGGCTCACGCTGCGGCGGGATGGTGGGCCGGCTGATGTGCTGGACGTGCCGGTGGGCGAGACCACGACCGTGCCGGTGGAGATTGCCAAGGCCGGCCCGACAATCGTGGAGATTGCCACCGATCCCGTGCCGGGCGAGGCAAGCGAACTGAACAATTCGACGGTGGTGCAGATCAATGGCGTGCGCGACCGGCTGCGCGTGCTGCTGGTTTCTGGCGAGCCGACGCAGGACGAGCGCACGTGGCGGCGGCTGCTGAAATCCGATCCGGCCGTGGATCTGGTGCATTTCACGATCCTGCGGCCGCCGGAGAAGGACGACACCACGCCGCTGAACGAGCTGGCGCTGATCGCATTTCCGACACGGGAATTATTCGCCGAGAAGCTGGCCGGATTCGACCTGATCATTCTGGATCGTTTCACCGACCGTGGCATCCTGCCGCATATTTATCTGCGGAACATTGCCGATTACGTGCGGCATGGCGGGGCGCTGCTGTTGACCGCGGGGCCGGAATTCGCCGGGCCCACGAGCTTGGACCAGACACCGCTCGCCGATGTGCTGCCGGCGCATGCGCCGCTGGCGGGCGATGGCGTGACGAACGGGGAGTTCCGGCCGCAGGTGACGGCGCTGGGGTTGCGGCATCCGGTGACGGCGGAATTGCCGGGGGCAAACGCGGCGGCAGGGCAGGCCGCGAGTTGGGGCTCGTGGTACCGGATCGTGGATGCCGAGGATGTGCATGGGCAAGTGCTGATGCAGTCGCCTTCCGGCACACCGTTGCTAATCCTGGACCATGTGGGGCAGGGGCGGGCGGCGCTGCTGATGTCGGACCAGATTTGGTTGTGGTCGCGCGGGCATCAGGGCGGCGGGCCGCAGGCGGAGCTGCTGCGCCGTGTGGCGCATTGGCTGATGGGCGAGCCGGAGCTTGATGAAGACCGGCTGGCGGCGGCGATCGACAGCGGAACCTTGCGCATCACGCGCAATTCGGTGAGCGAAGCGCCGCCGCCTCCCGTGCGGATCGTGCGGCCGGATGGCGGCAGGGCGGATGTTTCGCTGCACGAAACGGGGCCGGGCGTGGCCGAGGCGGCGCTGCCTGCCGCATCGCCGGGCGTGTGGCGCGTGAGCGACGGCACCCACACGGCCTTCGCGGTAGCAGGGCAGGAGAACCGGCTGGAATATGCCGATTTGCGCGCGACAGCGGAAAAGCTGCGCCCGGTGGTGCAGGCGAGCGGCGGCGGCGTGGTGTGGCTGGGCCGGGACGGACCGCCGGAGCTACGGCGTGTGGCGGGAGCGGGCGCGGGCGCGGGCTGGATCGGCCTGAAGCGGCGCGGGGCGCATGTGGTGACGGGCGTTGAGAGCGCCGCGCTGCTGCCGCCCTGGGCCGCGTTACCGCTGTTGCTGGGGTTCGTGGTGGCGACGTGGCGGCGGGAGGGGCGGTAGGGGCCGCCCCGGTTGCTTCCGGGTTCTAAGCCGCTTCCGACAGGATCACGCGCCGGCGCGCCGGCGCGGTCACCGGCCTGGCCGCATAGGCATCCTTCACGGCTTCGATAAGGAACACGCCGGCGAATTCCGCGG
>CAXUEX010000247.1:0-2980 GCA_964250215.1 uncultured Acetobacteraceae bacterium
GCGCGACCCGGAGCGGGTGCTGGCCTACGACATGGAGCGGCTGACGCCGTTTTCGGCCGACGAGGTTTACTGGGGCTATGCCGTGGAAGCGCGCGATCGCGCGCTGGGCCGGCTGACGCTGCGGCTGGCGCTGGTGCCACGCGCGGCGGTGGAATCGGTGATCGCGGCGCTCGCCGCCGGCGGCGCCCGGCCGACACTCATCGAGGCGCCGACCCGCAGCGGCGTGCACACGATCCGGCTCAGCCACGCCGATACATTGCGCAGCCGCATCACCCCGCGCACGGCCGCGATCGCCATCGGCGCGCTGGCCGCGCTGGCGCTGCTTTCGCCGTTCCTGCGCCAATCTTTCGAGCTCGGCGCCGCCGAACACCGGCTGGCTTATCTCGCGCCGCAGTTCCGGCTGGTGGATGCGTTGCGCACGCGCATCAACGGCGCGGGCGGCGGCGATGCGGTGATGCACGAGGCCGCGCTACTCGGCGATACGCTTTCCGCGCTCGCCACGCTCACTCAAATCCTGCCGGACGACAGCTACCTCACCGAGTTCACGATGCGCGAACGGAAGATGACGCTGTCCGGGCTTTCCGTTTCTGCACCGAAATTGATCAGTGCGCTTTCTGCCAACCCGCATGTCCGCAATCCAGCCTTCACGGCGCCGGTCACGCGCGCCGAGGCCGGGCACGACGACGTATTTTCCATCCGGGCGGATTTGGCCAACTAACATGCCGCTCAGTCTTCCCAACGGACGCAACGGCCAGATTCTCGCCGGCGGCCTCGCTCTGCTCGCGCTGCTGATCGTGTGGATCGCGCTCGTTGCCCCGGTGGCCGGCTGGTACGGCGCGCGCGAAGGCCGGCTGCAATCGATGCGCGTTCGGGCGGCGCGCGAGTCGGCGCTGATCGAAACGCTGCCGGCGTTGAAGGCCGCGGCGCAGAACGCGCAGCACGCGCCGAGCGGCGCGACGCTCAACGGCGATTCCGATGCGGTGGCCGGCGCCACGCTGCAGGAGCAGGTGCAGGGCATGGCGAGTGCCGCGAATGCGCAGCTCACCAGCATCGAAACCCTGCCGGCGGAACAGGCCGGGGCGTTGCGGCGCATCGGCGTGCGCGTGGAGCTGAATGCGCAATTGCCGGTGGTGGCCGCGCTGCTGAAGGCAATCGAAACCGCCGAGCCGAAGATGCTGGTGGACGACATTCATCTCACCGCCACACCCGTGGGCCCGCAGAACGTGCAGTTGCCGCTGGATGCGGCGTTCACGGTGTATGCGTTCCGCATCGGCACGGCCGCGGAGCCGCCGCCTTGAGCCGGTTCTGGCTGCGACCGTTCTATGCCGCCTGCGGCGTTCTGCTGCTGCTGATCGGCCTGGCCTGGCTGCCGACGCCGGAGCCGCCGGCCGTGCCGGTGCCGCGCCATGCGCATCCGGCCGCGCCTGCCTCGCCCGCCGAGGAGGATACGGTGGACTACGACCAGATCGAGCAGACCGTGCTGGCGCGGCCGCTGTTCACGATCGGCCGCCGCCCGGCGAAGCTGCCGGAGACTGCCAGCCATGCTGGCGGCAACGGCGTGCCGCGGCTTTCCGGCATCCTGATCACGCCCTATGGCCGGCGCGCGATTTTCTCGCCGGAGGGCGGCAAGCCGCTGGTGGTGGCGGTGGGCGCCAGCGTGGGCCAGCACCGGGTGGCCGCCATCGAGGCCGATGGCGTGCGGCTGGACGGCATGGCACAGGCGCTGCACCCGACGCTGGATCGGCAGCGTGCCGGTGGGCTTACGCCCAACATCGTCATGCCCGGATTCCAGCCGCAGCCGTTCAATCCGGGTTTTCAGCCGAACAATTTTCCGCAGGTGCAGACACAGACGGTCGGTGAGGACGGGGAAGGCCCACCGAACGGGGCGCCGAACGCGATGCCGCCGGTGCCGGGACAGCCACCGTTCCGCGGTCCTATCGTTCCACGGGGGAGAGAGTGATGCGTGCAACTGGGCTTCGGCGAGGCAAGCCGCTTGGCGCGGCCAACCTGCTGGCCGCCGGCGCGGTGCTGGCAAGCTGCGCGCGCCCCACGGCGACGGCGCCAGTCACGGCGTTGCCGCCGCTGCCGCCGCTGACCCACGATGCCGGTGCCGCCACGCCGCGCGTGAACGGCTCGGTATCCGGGGCCGCGGAACTGCCGCGCGTGGCGGTGAGCACGGTGCCGGGATCGCTGGCCGAAAGCCCCGGCCGGGCTGGCGAGGCGGGCGGTGGCGGCAACACGATGCTGGATTTTGCCGATACCGACATCCGCGAGGTGGCGGCGCAGATACTGGGCAACGATTTGCGCGTGAACTACACGATCGACCCCACCGTGCACGGCACCGCCACGCTGCGCACCGTGGTGCCGCTGAGCCGCTCGCAACTGATTCCGGTGCTGCAATCGCTGCTGGCGCAGAACGGCGCCACGCTGGTGCAATCGGGGGGCGTGTATCGCGTGCTGCCGGCGGCCGCCGCTTCGGGGCTGGCGGGCGGCGTGGGCACCGCCGGCAGCGAGATGGTGCCGCTGCGCTATGCGGCGGCCGAGGACCTGGCAAAGGCGCTGCAGCCCTATGCGCAGAACGGCGCGCGCATCATCGCGGTGCCGGCCAGCAGCGCCGTGGTGGTGACGGGCGAGCCGGCGCAGCGCGAGGCGCTGGTGGACCTTGTGCGGGCCTTCGATATTGACGTGCTGGCCGGGCAATCCTACGCATTGTTCCCGGTGGAGAACGGCAGCGCGCAGGATTTTGCCGATGCGCTGAAGCTGGCTTTCCGCTCCGGCTCCGGCGGCACGCTGGCGAACGAGGTGCGCGTGGTGCCGATGGCGCGCGTGAACGCGGTGCTGGTGATCGCGACGCAGCCGCGCTATTTGGCCGATGCGCGGCGCGCCTATGCCGTGATCCAGCGCGGCCGGCAGCAGACGATGCGCACGTGGCACGTGTATTATCTGCAGAACAGCACCGCGAACGATATCGCCTATGTGC
>CAXUEX010000248.1:0-2957 GCA_964250215.1 uncultured Acetobacteraceae bacterium
GATCCGGGGTATCGGGGGCGGTTTCGGCTGGCGCGGACGGTTTCGGCGGTGTCGGGGGATTGCCTGGCGGTGCGGCGCGACGTGTTTCGCGCGGCGGGCGGGTGGCGCGCGGCGGCGGGCGATTTCGCGGATGTCGATCTGTGTTTGCGGCTGGCGGAGATGGGGTTGCGCACGGTGTGGACGCCGGCGGCCCGGTTCGTGTATCGGGCCGTGCCGCGTCGCGGCGCCAGCGGCGCTGCCTGGATGCGCGAGCATTGGCGCGAGAAGCTGGCGCATGACGTTTATGCAAGGAAGGAAGGCCTTCTTTTTTGAAAAAAAGAAGCAAAAAACTTTTGCGACTTTAGGCGCGCTGGTTGAAGACGATTACGCCATAAAGACAAAGGTTTTTTGGTCCTTTTTTTTCAAAAAAGGACTGCTTGAAAGGCGCACGTTGAACATTTCCGAAGAAATCGCCCGCCGTCGCACGTTTGCGATCATTTCGCATCCGGATGCCGGCAAGACGACGTTGACCGAGCGGCTGCTACGGGCGGGTGGGGCCATTCAGATGGCGGGCAATGTGCGGGCCAAGGGCGAGCGGCGGCGGACGCGGTCGGACTGGATGGGCATCGAGCGGGAGCGTGGGATTTCGGTGGTGACGTCGGTGATGACGTTCGAATATGCGGGCTGTGTGTTCAATCTGCTCGACACGCCGGGGCATGAGGATTTTTCCGAGGACACGTATCGCACGCTGACCGCGGTGGATTCGGCGGTGATGGTGATCGACGCGGCGAAGGGCATCGAGGCGCGGACGCGGAAGCTGTTCGAGATCTGCCGGCTGCGCGACATTCCGATCATCACCTTCATCAACAAGATGGATCGTGAGAGCCAGGATGTGTTCGCGCTGCTCGACGAGGTGGCGTCGGCGCTGGCGCTGGATGTGTCGCCGGCGACTTGGCCGGTGGGGCGGGCGGCGGATTTCGTCGGCACGTATGGGCTGGGCTCGCGCGAATTGCGGGTTTCGGAAACTCTGGCGCAGTCCGATCCGCGCATGGTGGCGCTCGGCGAAGAACTGGAGCTGGTTCAGGCGGCGCTGCCGGAATTCGATCGCGAGAGTTTCGCGGCTGGGCATCTCACGCCCGTATATTTTGGTAGCGCCATGAAAGAGATCGGGGTTGCCGATCTGCTCGATGCACTGGCCGCGTTCGGGCCGAAGCCGCGGGCGCAGACGGCGGATACGCGGGTGGTGGCGGCGGACGAGGCGCGGCTGACGGCGCTGGTGTTCAAGATTCAGGCGAACATGGATCCCAACCACCGGGACCGGATGGCGTTCGCGCGGATCTGCTCGGGCAAGCTGGAGCGCGGCATGAAGCTGCGGCAGGTGCGGACCGGCAAGCAGATTCCGCTGAACGCGCCGCAATTCTTCTTCGCGCGCGACCGGCAGATCGCGGAGGCGGCGTATGCGGGGGATGTGGTGGGGATTCCCAATCACGGCACGCTGCGCATCGGCGACACGCTGACCGAGGACGAAGATTTGCAATTTTTGGGCGTGCCGGCGTTTGCGCCGGAGATTTTGCGGCGGGTGCGGCTGGATGACGCGATGAAGGCGAAGAAGCTGCGGCAGGCGCTGCAGGAGCTGGCCGAGGAGGGGGTGGTGCAGCTGTTCCGGCCGGAGGACGGCAGCGCGCCGATCGTGGGTGTGGTGGGGGTACTTCAGCTCGATGTGCTGATTGCGCGGCTGGCGGGGGAATACGGCGTTGCGGTGGGGCTGGAGTCCACGCCCTACACGCAGGCGCGCTGGGTCGGCGGCGAGAAGACGGCGCTGGCCCGATTCGTGGCCGGCCAGCGCAGCGCGATCGCCGCGGACGTGGATGGCGACCCGGTTTTCCTGGCCAGCTCGGCGTTCATGATGCGGCGGGCGGCGGAACAGAACCCCGCCATCAGCTTTCGCGACGTGAAGGACCATCGCGAGGCGGCCGCTTTGGCGGCTTCCTAACCCCTTGGCCCTGGCCAAAACGCCACAGTGTCACCGGAAAGACGGGAGTTTTGTTCCGGGGCGGCTGGCGCGGCTCGGGGGGCTCGTTTAGCTTGCAACGAATGCCCGCCACCGGGCGGCATGGCGCAACGACCTCAGCGTCCGAGAGGAAAACACATGCGTATGCGAGTAGCACTTCTGGCCGCCGCTGGGCTGGCCATATCGGCGGGGGCCTACGCACAGGCACCGGGCGCGATCGACGGGCCGTATGTCGATCTGGGCGCGGGCTACAATTACCTGGATCAGTACAAGGTCACGACATCGAACGTGACCTTCACCGACCCGACCACGGGGGGCTCGGACGAGGTTTTCGGCACGCAGCAGAACACCAAATCCAGCAGCGGCTTCACCGGCCTGGCCGGCGTGGGCTACGGATTCGGCAACGGCTTGCGCGTGCAACTGAATGCCGACTACCTGCGCAACGATACCGGCAGCAAGGGCGGCGGCGGCGGTTGCTATGCGAATTGCACACCGGGTGCGACCTATTTGGGTGGCAATACAACGCAGCAGATCGGCGCCCTAGCCGACGTGCTGTACGATTTCGTCGATATCTTCGGGCCTGGCATCACGCCGTATATCGGTGGCGGCGCCGGCTTCCTGAACATCGAACAGCAGCACTTCAGCTATCACGGCACGTTCTATCCGGCGACGCCGCTGGGCTCGCCGGTGATCGCGCCCGGCGTGCCCTACTCGTTCGGCGCCAGCGACAGCTCCACCGTGTTCGCTTACGAGGCGATTGCGGGCGTGCGCTTCGCGCTGGCCTCGGTCGATCCGCGGCTTTCGGTGTTCGCCGAATATCGTTTCCTCGGCACCGGCGGCGGCAGCCACTATGTCGGCAATTTCAATGCGGGTGGCACCGACCAGCAGGTAAACTACAGATCCGGCAGCGAGTACAACCACTCGGCCATCATCGGCGTGATCTACGCATTCGGCGCGCCGCCGCCAC
>CAXUEX010000249.1:0-2957 GCA_964250215.1 uncultured Acetobacteraceae bacterium
AGCCCCTGGCCCAAGCCCGCCACGCCGCCGCCGGCAGCGCCAGCGTCGCCGCGAGCGCGGTGGCCATGAACGGCGCCGAGCACGGCGTCGCCACCGCCACGGCGAGCAGCCCGGTGAAGAAACTGCCGCGCCGCGCCAGCCCCTGGCCCAAGCCCGCCACGCCGCCGCCGATCTCGTAAAGCCCGAGCAGGTTCAGGCCGATCGCCAGCATCAGCCAGGCCGTGATCGCCGTGAACACCGGCGACTGGAACTGCACGCCCCAGCCCAGCGCGTGGCCGGCCGCGCCGAAGCCCTGCACCACCGCGCCGATTGCCGCGAAAGCCGCGAGCACGCCGGCCACATACCAGCCGGCTTCGCGCCGGATTTCGGCCCGCCCGGCGCCGGAAAGCCGCATCAGCGCCATGGCTTTCATGGCCAGCACCGGCAGCACGCAGGGCATCAGGTTCAGGATCAGCCCGCCCAAGAAGGCCAGCAGCAGCACGCGCAACAGCCCCGGCGCGGCCGGCCCGGGCGCCTCCGGCCGCAGCTTCGCTTGCAGCGCCAGCGCGCTGGTCTGACCGCCGGCGTCGGTGAGCACCAGCACGCCTTCGAGTGGGCCATCCAGCTTCGCGAGCGGCTTCAGCCGCAGCGCGATCCCTTGCGGCCGCACCGACAGATCCTGTGGCGCGAGCTGGTCGATCACGCCCGGCTGTTCGGGCAGGAACAGCGCGGCGCTCGGCTCGAGCCCCGGCGCGGCCAGCCGCAGCACGCCGTCGGGCGAGACCGAAGCCGCGAAGGGCGAAGGCCGCGGCGCCGCCTGGTCCGCCGCCGCGAACTGCGCCGCATCCGCTCCATGGGCGCCGTCGCCCACCGGCAGCGCCAGATGCAGCTCGGCCGTTTGCGGCACGCAGACATTGGCGCAGACCAGGAAGTCGGCCTGCGCCGTGAGTGCCAGGCTGCCCGGGGCGGCCGGCTTCGCGGTGAACGGCAGCAGCACGTCGCCTTCCAGCACGTAGCTCACCAGCCCAGAATCGGCCTCGCGCTGCGGCACCGGATAGGCGAACGGTCCCGCTGTTGCGCCGCGCAGGCTCAGTGTCGGTGCCGCGCCCGCATCGCCCGGGTTGATCCAGTAGGTGTGCCAGCCGGGTGCCAGGCGCAGGCGCAGCGCCAGCCGCACGGGCCGGCCGGGCGCGACGCTGTCGGCTTCGGAAAGCAGCGTGGCCGTGGCGTGCGAGGTGGCTACCGGCGCGCTCTCCATCGCCCGCGCGCAGAGCGGGGCGAGCAGGGCGAGCAGGGTGATCCGCTTCCGCATGGGACCGGAGATATAGCACGAGGGCCAGGGGATCGCAGCGAGGCGCCCCGATTCTTGACTTGATGCGGACGCAGACACAGAACACGCGGCACCCGATGGCGGCGTAGCTCAGCGGTAGAGCAGGGGAATCATAATCCCTTGGTCGGTGGTTCAAATCCGCCCGCCGCTACCGATCATTTCCGGGGGCAAGCCGGATTTCTTCCGCTAGCGGGACGGATCCAAGTGGCTTGGCCGCACGGGCGCCGTTTTGACGAGGATGCATCATGCCGGAAATCGGCGAGCTTGCGCGGCTTGCGGTGAAGCACGGCAGCGACAAATGGGGCACGCACAGCTATTGCCGGCATTACGAGCGGCATTTTCAGCCGTTCCGGGACCGGGCGTTCACGTTGTTCGAAATCGGCGTGGGGGGTTACCACGATCCCGAGAGCGGCGGCGCTTCGTTGCGGATGTGGGCTGAGTATTTTCCCTGGGCGCGGATCTATGCGCTGGACATCCACGACAAGACGCCGCACGCGAACCACCGGGTGCGGATATTTCGTGGCGACCAGGCGGATGCCGAGCTGCTCCGGCGCATCAGCGACGAGGCGGGCGGGTTCGACATCGTGATCGACGACGGCAGCCATTTGAACCGGGATGTGATCGCCACGTTCGGCGTGCTGTTTCCGCTGCTGAAGCCGGATGGATTGTACGTGGTGGAAGACACGCAAACCTCCTACTGGCCGGCGATGGGCGGTTCGACGCGCAATCCCGACGATCCGCGCGCGACGATGGGGTTTTTCAAAGGTTTGGTGCACGGGCTGAACCACCCGGAATTCGTGGAACCGCTTGCGCCGGCTTCGATATACGACCGCACCGTGCTTGGATTGCATTTTTACCACAATCTGGTTTTGGTGCAGAAAGGCGACAATATCGAGCCGAGCAACATTGCCGAGGACGATCCGCTGCGGCGGGCGTGACGGGTGGCGCCGCCGGCCTCGCTCGCCCAACAGGTGGGATGCTCGGGGCACCCCACCTGCACATGGTGGCTCAGAAGAGTCGCAGGCCGAACGCGCGCAGCAGCAGGGACGCTTGCGCGGCCGCCATGACGAGCGTGCCCGCGAGGGCCAGCAGATCGCCGCCGATGCCGCGCCAGGCGCCGATCTGGGCCGCTTCCCTCTGACGCGCCGCGTGCGGCGATGCGAACATGCGCGGCCGATGACCGCGCGACGCGGACATGCGGGCAGCGCGCGGGAATGGGATCACCACCCCGCTCACCTGGTCGGAATACACGATATTATCCAGCTCTCGCGAGCTGGCCCCTGTTGGGATCACGAAGATGGCGCGGGCGATACGCGTCGGCCCGCGCGTGCCAGCCGGTTTGGCTAGGCTCGGGTGCCCGCAATTCGAGGGCGGTGTTGGCGCGTCGGCATCGTGCAACCTCCCTCGATCAGGGTGAGCGGGAGCGCGTGCGTAAGCCTGGCCATGATGTTGCGCAACTGTTTTTTCGTGGCGGCGGCCATGCAGTTTTGCGAGGCTGCGGATCCAGGCGCGTTGGTTGCGGCGGCGGATCTAGGGCGGGCCGGTGCTTAGCTTGGCCATCATCCGGCTGAGATTGGCGATTTCGAGCGTGTCGGCTTCGAGCGAGCGGGCGATTTCCGCCGGGGACGGCACCGGCCCGCCCTAGATC
>CAXUEX010000250.1:0-2924 GCA_964250215.1 uncultured Acetobacteraceae bacterium
CATGCTACCGGCCGGCGCCCATGCCCGCCACCGTCAGCTTTCAGGACATGATCCTGCGCCTTTCCGCCTATTGGGCGGCGCAGGGCTGCGTCATCCTGCAGCCCTACGACATGGAAATGGGCGCCGGCACCTTCCACCCGGCCACCACGCTGCGGGCGCTGGGGCCCAAGCCCTGGGCCGCCGCCTATGTGCAGGCCTGCCGCCGGCCAAGCGACGGCCGCTACGGCGAAAACCCGAACCGGCTGCAACACTATTATCAATACCAGGTGATCATGAAACCGAGCCCGGCCAGCGCGCAGGCGCTGGTGCTGGAAAGCTACCGCGCCATCGGCATCGATCCCCGGCTGCACGATTTCCGCTTCGTGGAAGACGATTGGGAAAGCCCCACGCTGGGTGCCTGGGGGCTCGGCTGGGAAGTGTGGTGCGACGGCATGGAGGTGACGCAGTTCACGTATTTCCAGCAGGTGGGCGGCATTCCGGTGGCGGTGCCGAGTGCGGAGTTTACCTACGGCCTGGAGCGGTTGGCGATGTATGTGCAGGGCGTGGAGCGGGTGTACGACCTGGATTACAACGGCGCCGGCATCCGCTACGGCGACGTGTTCCTGCGCGCCGAGCGGGAGTTCAGCGCCTACGATTTCGAGCACGCGGACACGGCCATGCTGGCGCGGCATTTTGGGGATGCGGAAGCGGAATGTTCTTCGCTTGTCACCCGCGGCCTGGCGCTGCCGGCCTACGATCAATGCATCAAGGCCAGCCATCTGTTCAATTTGCTGGATGCGCGCGGCGTAATCAGCGTGGCGGAACGGGCGGCGTATATCGGGCGGGTGCGGGTGCTGGCGCGGGCGTGCTGCGAGGCGTGGCTGGCGGGGGAGCAGCCGATCGTTCCCGCCTGAGCCACGCCGCCGCCGACAGGATTCCGCGCGCCTAATCCGCGGCCCAAACCTGCCGCAGCCACGCCGGCGGATAAAGGCGCGAACGGCGCTTTGCCAGGCCATCCGGGGTCAGACGCCGGTCGAAATGCGCCATCATCGCCGCCACCCGCTCGTCTCCCGCGACCACGGCGAGGTCTGCAGCGGATAATTGCTGCTGCCAGCGCCGATCGACGAATTGCGTGGCGGTGTGCGCAGCGTAGAAATCGTCGTCGCCGGTGCGAAAATGCGCGGGCGGGGGCCCGTCGGCGTGCGCCAGGATGGGCAGGCTGGCGCCGTTGGCCGCGAAGCCGTGGTGGGTGCGCTTCCAGTATTGCAGGGCGGCCGGATCGAAGCGAAGCCCAAGAAAGCGGAACAGGCGCCGGAAGCCGGCCTCCTGATCTTGCGCCAGCTCGTCGTACACCACCCGCACGGCTGGGCAGTTCGCGGCCGCGACGAAATCGCGGATGGCCGCATTTTTCGTATACCAGTCACCGATCTGGTCGCCGACGGTCCCGGGATGGCGCCGCTGCACCGAGGCGAGCCAACTGCGTGGATCCTTGATGAGGTGGATCAGCGCGACGTCGATGTCGTTCGCGCCGCCAAGGAACTTTGCCGCCCACGCCCTGCGTTTGGAATTGTCCACCAATACGGTCGCGCTCGGCAAACGGCCGAACGCCCAGGCGAACGCTTCGGCCACCGGCACGTCGTCGAGCCGGCCCAGAACGGCGCAGTGCGGCAGGCCGTTGGCCGCGCAGAGCGTGCAGGGAACCGACATGTGCGGCTGCCAGCCGCGCTCGTATTCGCCCAGGAAGGCGCTGGCCTTGTGGCTGCCGAGCACATAGCCGAGCCAGGTGGATCCGCTGTGCGGGGCCGACAGGATGAACACCACCCGCCGGCTCCTTTTGCGTCGCTGCATTCGCGCCGGAGCCCTCCTGGGATACGTGTAGGTAAAGTGTCGGGAAGTTACACTTCCCATACCCAGCGGCCCGCGCCCCGTCAGGCCCCCCAGCTATAATAGAGACGTTATGCCGGGATGGTATGGCGCTCGACGACATAGGACTCCTATGGCAGTCTATGCCATATGGGTGCCGTGCTCCTGTTTCGGGAACGCCGGGTGGAGGCGGATGGCGCTGCCCTGGAGATGACGATCTGGCGTGTGCCAAGCCCCGTTCCCCCGTCCACGCACGCACTCAAATACAGCCTGTTCTATGGCCGCCCGGGCGAGCGCGTCATCGGCTTTGACAATGAGCGCGGCAAGGGCGACCACATGCACATTCGGGGCGAGCAGCGACCCTACACCTTTACCTCGGTAGAGCAGCTCATGGCCGATTTCCTCACCGAGGTTCGGAATGCCGGAGGGCCATCTTGAACGAGTTGAACATCCACGTCGGCGAGACCCGGGAGGCGATGGCGGCGCGCTTCGTCCGGGCCTGGCGTCGAGCCGAGCACGGCGATCAATTGGCCGAGCGGCATCTGTCGTTTGATAGCTTCGAAACCATGATTAGCACGATCACGCCAAAACGGTTGGCGTTGTTGCGTCACGTCCATCGCCATCCCGTGGCCAGCGTTGCCGCGCTCGCCCGCGCGATGGGGCGCGACTACAAGCGCGTATATGAGGACGTGGCGGCGCTGACGGAAGCTGGATTAGTTGAGCGCACGGACGGCGGCACGGGCCTGAGCGCTCCATACCACGCCATTCAGACGACCATCGCCCTGTAGCGACATGATCCCGAACGCGCCTGCCGCCGATCTCCCAAGACGCGGCAGCGGACCTGCTTTTTGCAACCGGGACCGCATTTCTGCAGGCATGGCCGCCGTCGCCGCGCCGCCGCGCCAGGCTGCCTGACATGGCCGAACTTTTCTGCGAATTGTTTTCCGAAGAAATCCCCGCCCGGCTGCAGGAAGCGGCGGCGGCCGACCTCGCGCGCTTGGCGGTGGAGGCGCTGGCGGCGCTTTCGCCGGAGGCGGCACGCAGCTTTTGGGGCCCGCGGCGGATCGCGCTCGCGCTGCGGG
>CAXUEX010000251.1:0-2916 GCA_964250215.1 uncultured Acetobacteraceae bacterium
CGTGTATGGCGATCGCGGTGGCGCTTGGGTGGATGAAACGACGGAGCCGGCGCCGGGGCAGGCACGGTCGCGCCGGCGGCTAGCGGCGGAGCTGGGGTGGCGGGAAGCGGCCGGCGGGCGGGCGCTGGATTTGATGCGACTGGCGGGGATTTACGGGCCGGGGCGGTCGGTGTTCGGCGAAATCCGGGCGGGCACGGCGCGGCGGATTGCGCTGCCGGGGCATTGTTTCGGGCGCATCCATCGCGACGACATCGCGGGCGGCGTGCTGGCGGCGATGGCGCGGCCGGCGGCGGGGGCGCGGGTGCTGAATTTTTCCGACGACGAGCCGGCGGAGAGCCAGGCGGTGATTGCGGAAGCCGCGCGGCTGCTGGGGGTGGCGCTCCCGCCGACGGTGCCGTTCGCGGAGGCGTCGCGCGCAATGAGCGACATGGGGCGGAGTTTTTGGGCCGAGAACCGTAAGGTGAGCAGTGGCGCGACGCAGGCGGCGATCGGGCGGCGGTGGCTGTATCCGAGTTATCGCGAGGGTTTAGCCGCCATTCTGGCCGAGGAGCGCGCCCAGGGTCTCGGCTAGCAGCGCGATATCCTGCGGGCGGGAAAGGCGGTGGTCGCCGTCCTTGATCAGGGTTACGCGCACGTCTTCGGCTTGCAGGTGTTCGGCGAGGCGCAGCGCGGTGGGCCAGGGCACGTCAGGGTCCCGCTGGCCTTGCAACAGGCGCACCGGGCAGGCGATCGGGATTGGGGCGCCGAACACGAGATGGCGGCGTCCGTCTTGCAGCAGGGCGCGGGTGAAGATCTGTTCGCCGCCGTAGCGGCTGGGCAGGCGCAGGATGCCGTCGCGTTCGATGGCGGCGCGGGCCCCGGCGGGCATGGTTTCGGTGAAGTCGGGCGCGGCGGCGATGCCGATCAGGCCGGCGATGCGGTGGGGCAGACGCAGCGCGAGCAGCAGCGCGATCCAGCCGCCCATGGAGGAGCCGATCAGCACGAGAGGGCCGGTGGTGAGGCGCTCGATGAGGAACAGCGCGTCATTGGTCCAGCGTCCGATCGTGCCGTCCTCGAAGCGGCCGCCGCTCGCGCCATGGCCGGAATAGTCGAGGCGCAGGCAGGCCTGACTACGCGCGGCGCAAAAGGCGGCGATGGCGGTCGCTTTGTCGCCGGTCATGTCGCTGGCGTAGCCGGGCAGGAAAACGGCTGTGGGGGCGGTGCCGGGGCTGAGGGCGTAGGCGAGTTCGGTGCGGTCGCCCCGATCGAGTTTCCCGATCAGAATACGAGCTTGCCGCCGACCAGCAGCAGCACGGCGCCGAGTACGGGGCGCAGGCCGTTTTCGGGCAGGCGGGGCGAGAGATAGCTGCCGACCAGGATGCCGGGAATGGAGCCGATGAGCAGCGAGCCCAGGAGCTGCCAATCGACATCGCCGAGCCACCAATGGCCGGCACCGGCGATGAGGGTGAGCGGGACGGCGTGGGCGATGTCGGAGCCGACGATGCGGGCCAGCCGGGTGCGGGGATAGAGCAGGATCAGCACGGTGACGCCAACCGCTCCGGCGCCGACCGAGGAGAGCGAGACGAGCGCGCCGAGCACGACACCGCTGACAATGGTGAGCCAGGCGGCGTTGCGTTCGGAGGGTTCGCCGAAGCGGCGGGCGACCCAGTCGGCCAGCGCGCGGCGGAAGAAGATGGAAATTGCGGTGAGCAGCAGCGCGATGCCGAGCACGAGCTTGATGGTTTCGGTGACGGCGTGGCTTTGCGTGCCGAGGTGCTGCAGCACGTAGAGCGTGAGAGCGGTGGCGGGAACGGAGCCGATGGCGAGGCGGCGGACGATCTTCCAATCCACCGTGTCGCTGGCGCTGTGCACCAGGGTGCCGACGCTTTTCGTGGCCGCGGCATAGAGCAGATCGGTGCCGACGGCGGTGTGGGCGTGGATACCCAGCGCGAGGAGGAGCGGCGTCATCAGCGAGCCGCCGCCGACGCCGGTAAGTCCGACGACCAGACCGACGCAGAGGCCGGAGAGCGGATAGACGAGGCTATGCACGCGACAACCCTCCTACGCTGGCCGGTCTCGGGGACGAGCATTTCCTAGCGCAGCCGATTTTGAAAAGTTATAACGATCTTTTCGCGTGGAAAGCAAATACCGCGTCGTTATAGCGGGTTTCTGTTCAGAACGCGGGATGCTTTTGCTGCGCTTGTGGCGCGCGTAAGACGAAGGTTCATGCCGAGGTTCGGGGAGCTGACGGTTCTGCAGGTGCTGCCGTCGCTGGAAGCGGGCGGGGTGGAGCGGGGCACCGTGGAGATGGCGCAGGCAGTGGCGGCGGCAGGGGGCAGGGCGCTGGTGGCGAGCGCCGGCGGCCGGATGCTGCCGCTGCTGGAACGTGCCGGTGGCGAGCATTTCCGGCTGCCGTTGCTGACCAAGGATCCGTTGAACCTCTGGATCAATGCCGGGCGGCTGGTGCGGCTGGTGCGGCGGGAGCAGGTGCGGCTGGTGCATGCGCGGTCGCGCGCGCCAGCGTGGTCGGCATGGCTGGCGGCACGGCGGGCGGGAGTGCCGTTCGTCACCACCTGGCATGGCGCGTATAGCGAGACGTTTCCCGGCAAGCGACTGTACAATAGCGTGATGGCGCGCGGCGATCGGGTGATCGCGATCAGCCATTACGTGGCAGGTATGTTGCGCGCGCGGCATGGGCTGGGGGCGGACCAAGTGCGGGTGATTCACCGCGGGGTGGATCCGTCGCTGTTCGATCCGGACGCTGTTTCCGGCGAGCGCGTGCATGCGCTGGCGCAGTCCTGGCGGCTGCCGGCGGGGGCGCCGGTGGTGATGCTGCCGGCGCGGCTGACGCGGTGGAAAGGCGCCTTGCTGTTGTTGCGGGCAATGGCTTTGCTGCCGGAAGCGGTGCGGGGCGGGGCTTTTTGCGTGCTGGTGGGC
>CAXUEX010000252.1:0-2891 GCA_964250215.1 uncultured Acetobacteraceae bacterium
TGGTGCACCAGGTGAAGCCCGCCGTGGTTTCCATCACCAGCCGCATCCAGGACGAAGGCGACGAGGCCGATAACGGTTTCGGCGGTGGCGGTGGTGGTGGCGGCAACCCGCACGGCTTCGGCAACATGCCGTTCCCGTTCCCGTTCCCGTTCCAGATGCCGCAGCAGCATCCGCGCCTGGTGGAAGCGCGCGGCTCCGGCTTCATCATCGATCCCAACGGCACCGTGGTGACGAACAACCACGTGGTGAAGGGGGCCAAATCCGTCACCGTCACGCTGGATGACGGGACCACGCTGCCGGCCAAGATCATCGGCCGCGATCCGCGCAGCGATGTGGCGGTGCTGCGGGTGAGCGCCAAGCGCAAGCTGCCGTTCATCAATCTCGGCGATAGCGCCGGCCTGGAGCCGGGCGCCTGGGTAGTGGCGGTGGGCAATCCGTTCGGGCTCGGCGGCACGGTCACCGCCGGCATCGTTTCGGCGCGCGGCCGGGACATCGGCGAAGGGCCCTACGACAGCTTCATCCAGATCGATGCGCCCATTAACCAGGGCAATTCCGGCGGCCCGCTGTTCACGCAGGACGGCAAGGTGGTGGGCATGAACACCGCCATCCTCTCGCCCTCGGGCGGCTCGGTGGGCATCGGCTTCGCCATCCCGTCCGACACGATCAAGGCGGTGGTGACGCAATTGGAGAAAACCGGCCATGTCACGCGCGGCTTCATCGGCGTTTCCGCCCAGGCCGTCACGGCCGCGATGTCGGGAGCGCTGCATCTGCCGGACACCGGCACCGAAGATCGCGGCGCGCTGGTGGCCAGCGTGGAATCCGACAGCCCGGCCGAACACGCCGGCCTGCAGCCGGGCGACGTGATCGTGGCCGTGGATGGCCACAAGATCGGCAATCCGCGCGAGCTTGCCTTGAACGTGAGCCAGATTCCGCCCGGCAGCCACGCCACGCTCAGCTTCTTCCGCAACGGCCACCAGCAGAATGCCGATCTGACGATCGGCACGCTGCCGGAGAATGCCGGGCGCGGGGGCACGCTGGGCGGCAATTCCGGGGCGCCGAGCCTGGGCGTGAGCCTGCAGCCGATCACGCCCAATCTGCGGCAGCAGCTCGGGTTATCGGAAAGCCAGCGCGGCGCGGTGATCGGCGATGTGCAGTCGGGCTCGGCCGCCGAACAGGCCGGGCTGCAAACCGGCGACGTGATCGTCGGCGTGGGGGATCGCAACGTGAGCACCGCCGCCGAGGCGACGCGCGCGATCCGCGAATCGCTGCGCAACAACCAGGCCGTGGCACTGCGCATTATCCGTGACGGCCAGCCGGCTTTCGTGGCGGTGCAGCCTTCGCAGGGCGATCAGGGCAGCGACAACGGCGACGAAGAAGGCAGGTAGCGGCCGGTCGTCGGTCGTCGGCGGTAAGGAACCTTCGGCGACCGATGGCCTAATCCGCGGCCAGCGCCATGGCCTTCCGGGCCTGCACCTTGCTCACATAATCCTCCACCGCCGCGCTCACCTGGTCGGCGTGGTTGGCGAAGACGTGGTCGGCGCCGGCGAAAATCCGGTAATCGACGGTGACGCCCTTCTGGGTGTTCAGCTTGTCCACGAGCTTGCGCACAGTGGGCTCGGGCACCAGTTCGTCGGCGTCGCCATGCACCAGCAGACCGCCGCAAGGGCAGGGGGCCAGAAAGCCGAAATCGTAGTGGCTCGCCGGGGGCGCCACGCTGATCCAGCCCGAAACCTCGGGCCGGCGCATCAGCAGCTGCATGCCCACGAAAGCGCCGAACGAATAGCCGGCGATCCAAAGGCCGCCATGGCTGGGGTTCACCATCTGCATCCAGTCCAGTGCCGCGGCAGCGTCACCGATCTCGCCGATGCCGCCATCGTAGCGGCCCTGGCTGCGGCCAACCCCGCGGAAGTTGAACCGCATCACCGAGAAACCGAGCTTCTGGAAGCTTTGGTACATCGCATAGGTGATGCGGTTGTTCATCGTGCCGCCGTGCATCGGGTGCGGGTGCATGATCAGCGCGAGCGGCGCCCCGGTCCCACGGCTATGGTGATACCTACCCTCGAGCCGGCCGTCGGGGCCGGCGAACATGACTTCAGGCATGGAGCTTCAATCTGTCCCTGTCCGCGCCCTGGGCATGGCACGAACCGCTATGCTTCGCGGCATCCTTCCGTGCTATGCCCCGCACGCCCGGACGCGACTGGTTCTCCCCCCGCCCCGTTTCCGTTGGCGAAAACGCGGCCGCCCACCAGGCCAGGTTGCAAGCTGCGGCGGGGCAGGACCCGAATATAGGCAGAGAGAGGCCGGCGATAACACCGGAATCGTCGCGGAGCCTCCATTCTTTGGTCACATTTCCCAAATCTCCGGCATGAGCGCACCAACGCCGCGCCGCACCTATCTCGACGCGAATGCCACCGAACCCCTGCGGCCGGAGGCGCGGGCGGCCGTGCTCGCGGTGCTGGAACGCACCGGCAATCCGGCTTCAGTGCACCACCCGGGCCGGCTCGCACGCGAGGCGTTGGAGGCGGCCCGTTACCGGATTGCGGCAAGGTTCGGCGCCACCGCTGCCGGCACGGTATTCACCTCCGGCGGCACCGAAGCCTGCGCGCTGGCTATTTCCGGCCTCGGCGCCGGCCGGCGCGTGCTGATCGGTGCCACCGAACACCCGGCGGTTGCCGCTGCGGCTCCCGGCGCCACGATGTTGCCGGTGCGGCGGGACGGCACGCTCGATCTATACGGGCTGCGGGCGGCGCTCGCGGCCGGGGGGCCGGCGCTGGTCTGCCTCATGCTGGCGAACAACGAAACCGGGGTGCTGCATCCCGTCGCCGAAGCCGCCGCGCTGTGCCGCCGCCATGGCGCGCTGCTGCATGTGGATGCGGCGCAGGCGGCGGCAC
>CAXUEX010000253.1:0-2801 GCA_964250215.1 uncultured Acetobacteraceae bacterium
GTTGCCGGCGCATCCCGCCGCTCATTGGGCCGCGTTGCTGGATCAGCCGGCGGGGCAGCCGTTTCCGGTTCCGTTTCCCGAGCCAGCACCGCCTGTTTCGGTGCGGCCGCGCCGGCTGCGGGTGACGGATATCGAGACGTGGCTGCGCGACCCGTATTCGATCTACGCGAAGTACATTCTGCGTTTGCGGCCGCTCGACAAGCTGGCGCCCGAGGCTGGGGCGGCGGAATACGGCACGATCGTTCATGCCGGGCTGGCCGCTTTCGTGCGGCGGCACGGTGCGGCGTGGCCGGACGATGCAACGGCGGCGCTCAGCCGGGCGATGGATGCGGCGCTGGAAGATGCCGGCATGTCGCGCGCCATGGCGAGCTGGTGGCGGCCGCGGCTGCACCGGATTGCGGCCTGGGTGGCGGAAACGGAGCGGGCTCGGCGCGCCGTGCGTCCGCCGGCAGCGATCGCGGCGGAGATCCAGGGCGAATGGGGGTTTGCGGCGCCTGGCGGCTGGTTCGCGCTCATCGGCCGGGCCGATCGCATCGAGCGCGATGCGGCAGGCCGGCTGGCCGTGCTCGACTACAAGAGCGGGGCGTTGCCGGCGAAGAAGGCGGTTGAGGAGTCCGGCCTTTCGCCGCAATTGCCGTTAGAGGCGGCGATGCTGGAAGCCGGCGCGTTCGGCGCGGATTGGCAGGGTGCGGCGGCGGAGCTGACTTACTGGAAATTGTCCGGCGGGCGCGAACCGGGCGAGGTTTGCGCGCTGTTCGGTGGCGATGCCGGCAAGGTGGGCGAGGCTGCCGCCACCGCGGCGGCGCGGCTGCGCGAGCTGGTGGCGGCTTACGACGATCCCGGGCGGGCCTATCTCTCGCTGCCGCATCCCGGGGCGGCGCCGCGCTTTGGCCAATACACGCGGCTCGCCCGCTTCGCGGAATGGGGCCAGTCGCCTGAGGCCGACGACGGAGGGCCGACCACCGGCGACTAGCCGAGCGCGGCGATCATCGTGGCCAGGGCGCGCAGGTTCGGGGCGCCGGTTTTGGCCAGGATGCGGGCCGATTGGTCGCGCACGGTGGCGACCTTCACGCCGCGGCTCTGCGCGATGAGGTTGGCCGGATCGCCGGCCAGCAATTGCGGCATGATCGAGACCTCGGCGGCGGTGAGATCGAACAGCGCCATCAGTTGTGGCGCGGAGATTTCCACGCTGGCCGCGAGATTGCGCAGCAGCACCAGGGCCAGGCCGGCGCCTTGGGCGGCGAGCGGGCCCTGCAGGGGCTCGATGCAGAGGGCGATGGCGGCGCCGCGGTTGCGCAAAAGACGCAGACTGCCGCCGGGACGGCCTCGGGCTGCCTGGCGCAACATGCGGGCGAAAGTCTCGGCGTGAGCCGGAGCCGTGGGGCGGATGCCGGCCAGGCTGGCGATTTCGATGCCGCCGCCCTCGGCGATTTTCCAGGCCGCCTTGTTGGCGAACACCACGCGGCCGTCGGCGGCGGCAATCACGGCGCCGTAGGGCAGATGATCGAGCACCGAATCGCGCGCCGCCTTGGCGATGCGGGCCTCGGCGAGCACGCGCTCCAGCCGGAGTGCGGCTGCGAGGTGGCGGGCGAGGGCCGCGAGCGCACGGGCATCGCCCGGCGTGAAGGGACCGGCGGCCTCGGCGCGGTGCAGCGCGATGCCGGCCGACGCGAAGCCTTCCAGCGGCAGCGTGCAGGCGATGACGTGGTGCGCGCCGACGAGGTAGCGTCGGGCGAAAGCCGCGTAATTGGGGCCGGCGGCGAAATCGCGGGCGACGGCGACCTCGCGGCCCATCAGGGCGCCGAACACCTCGCCGAGTTCGCCGGCGGCGGCGAAGGGATCGAGGTGGACGAGCCCGTCGTCGAACGCGCGCAGCGGCAGCGGCGGCCAATCGACGACGGCGCGGCCGGGGCCATCCGGGATGTGCGACTGCCGGAACAGCAGACCGCTGCCGGCTTCGAATACGGCGCAGAGCACGGTCCACAGATCGGGCCAGCGCGCCGGTTCAGCGGCGGCTTCATAAACCCCGGCGATCAGCTCGGCATCCAGGGCGGCATCTTCCAGCATCGGTCGCTCTCCATCGCGGGCCCATCGGGGCCGCGGCGCGACGATGCGCGGCGGGTGCGCGCGGGTGTTACTAAGAAGTTCTGAAAATTTATCAAAGCGCCCATCGTGGCCTTCCATGGTATGGCGGGCGGCGTGAACCTGATCTCTCCCGAGGCGGCGCGGATGGCGCTGGCGGAGGCCTCGCACCCGGGCAATTCGGCTTTCGTTTCGGCGCATGCCGGGGCGGGCAAGACGAAGCTGCTGATCGACCGGTTGCTGCGTCTGATGCTGGATGGGGCCGATCCGGCGCGCATTTTGTGTCTGACCTACACGCGCGCGGCGGCGGCCGAGATGGCGGTGCGGCTGCAGACGCGGCTGGGCGAAATGGTGTCATTGGACGATGCGGCGCTGGATGGCCGGCTGAAGGCGCTGCATCTGGCGCCGACGCCGACGCACCGGGAGCGGGCGCGCGGGCTGTTTGCAACGGTGCTGGATCTGCCGGGCGGGATGCGCATCCAAACGATCCATGCGTTCTGCCAGACCCTGTTGCGGCGGTTTCCGCTGGAGGCGCAGGTCTCGCCTCATTTTTCGGTGCTGCAGGAGCTGGAGAGCCGGACGGCGCTGGCGGAGGCGCGCGAGGCCGGGCTGCCGGAAGCCGGGACGGCGGCGATGGCGCTGCTGGCGGGGCTGGTGGCGGCGGACGGATTTGCCCAACTGTTCTGCGAGCTAAACGTTGGGCGCGAACGCTTCGCGGC
>CAXUEX010000254.1:0-2713 GCA_964250215.1 uncultured Acetobacteraceae bacterium
GTCCCGTGCCGGCCTTCGCCTGCAACTTCGCCGAGCGCAACGCCAGATCGGGGCCGAGCGCCGCCGTGAGTGAAACCGCGATCGGCGCATCCACCATGGCCAGCGGCCCGAAGGCGGCCGCCACCTTCGCCAGCGCCGCCGGATCCACCGGGCTGAAGCTGGCGGTCACGCGCGTGCCGTCCGCCGTGAACTGGGCACGGGCCTGCACCTGCGCGCGCACGTCCCCGGCCGCGAGCGCCACCGCGGCCGTTCCATCCACGCCGCCGTCGTCGCGCCGCACGAGATCGGCGTTCAGATCGCCCGCCTCCCACACCAACCCCAGCATCGCGTCGCGCACGCGCACCCCGGCATTGCGGATGCGCACCACGCGCAACTGGTGCAGAAACGGCAGCGGGCCGGAGCCGGCGGTCTCGGGCCGCGCCGGTCGGGCGAGTTCGGCCACCACCTGGTTGCCGCGGCCACCGCTCGCCTGGCCGAAATCGAGCTGCAAGCCGCCTTGCAGCGAGCGCAGCAAGTGCACCGCCGCGTCGTCGATCTCCACGGTGCGCGGCACCAGCCGGCCGCGCAGCATCTGCCCTGGGCTTAGCGTAACGCGCGCCCGCGGCAGCGTCAGCAGCGCCGCTCCGTCCGGCGCCCGCAGATCGATCGCCTCCAGACGGATATCGATCGGGCTGTCGGCGGCGAAGAAGCCCTCCCACGCCAGCGAAGCCCGGCCGATCGCCAGCCGGTCGCCGGCCCCGGCGAGCTCCGGCAATTCGCGCCGCACCAATGTCGAGATGTCGATCGGCCCCTGGCCCAGCCGCCAGGCCAGCACGCAGCCGGCGATGACGAAAAGCCCAAGCGCGCCGATCACGATTTCCACCGCCAGGTGGGCCGCGTGATCGAGCGCGTTCAGCAATCTCGCCGGTACGGCGCGGCCTTCGATCAATCCGGAAAGGATGCGAGGCCGGCGCGGATCAGCGCCGCCCGGCGCGCCGCAGCGCCTCGGGGGTGTAGTCGTCGGTCGAGAGCGACGTGGCGTTGTACACCGGCGACTGCGGCTCGCGGTTGTGCATGCCCTGCACCAGGTAGCGGTGCTGGATCAGGTCGATGAACTCGTAGCCATCGGCGCCGAACAGCGGCACCTCGGGCGCCTCACCCGCCATGGCGAGCGCCGTGCGCCAGAGCTGGCCGCGCGTGTCATAACGGTCAGCGATCAGGCACTGCCAGCTATCCTCATCCAGGTACATCGTGCGCTTGGAATAGATATGGCGGAAACCCGGCTTCAGGTCGGCCTGCACCACCCACACCCGGTGCAGCTCGAAACGCACCACGTCGGGGTTCACCGCATCCCGCTGCACGATATCGGAATACCGCAGCTTCGGATCCTGGAACTTGTAGGTGTTGTAAGGAACGTAGATCTCCTTGCGGCCCACGAGAGTCCAGTTGTAGCGGTCGATCGCGCCATTGTACAGATCGTAGTCATCGACCGTCTCGAGCCCGTCGGAATTGTTCAACGGCGTATCGTAATTGATCTCCGGCGCGCGGCGAACGCGGCGTTCGCCGGGATTGTAGGTCCAGGCCTGGCGTGGCTGCTCGAACGGATCGGTGTGGCTCACCACCATGGTGATCTGGCCGGCGATGCGTGGCGGTTCCAGCACTTCCTGCCAGAACAAGCTGTCCCAGTGATCCGGGTTGGTGAGCCCTGGCGTGTTATACGGCAGCATGATCTTCTCGTTCCACCGCTCCAGCGTGTAATCGCCGGTGGGCGTGGTGATTGCGTTCACCACCGTGCGCACGATCTGCGTGCCGCGCCAGCGGATGATGTGGTTCCAGATCGCCTCGTTGCCGTTATGCGGGATCGGGAACGGCACCGAAAGCTGCGAGCCTACCGTGTCCAGCCCGTTGGCCGAAAGATGTGCGCGGCCGGCATTGGCGATCGCGTTGTCGTAGATATATTGCGGCGCCGCAAAGGTGCGGTGCGAGGGATACACGTCCACGTGAAAGCCCGGCAGCGTGCGGATCATCGCAATGGTGCCGGCGGCCAGTTTCGGCGCGTAGCGGTCCACGTTCTGCGCCGTGATCGTGAACAGCGGCCGTTCGCCGGGGAATGGGTCCAGCCGCGGATCGCCCGGCTTCCAGCCGGCCGGCGGGGTGTGATAGCCGCCCGTCCAGGCAGGTATTGAGCCGTCGGCGTTGCCGGCCTTGACCGCGCCCATCGGTGTCAGCGTGCGGCCGAGATCGGCGGCGCTTTGCGCCATGGCGCTGGTAGCCAGCACCCCGCCCAGCAGCGTCGCGGAGAGCAGAAACTGCTTCATCTGGTATTTCCGTCCCTGAGTTGCGGATATCGGCAAAAGAATGCCGAAGCATCCAAGCATCCCGCCCCTAGGGTGTCCACCCTCTTGGCGGCGCATGGCTTTTTGCCAACCCTGGCTGGTGCGCACGCCCGCTGTTCCGCTACATGCAGCCCGATGCTGCGTTTCCTGATGGCCTTGCCGGTGCTGGCGGTGCTGATCGCCTTCGCGCTTTCCAACCCCGATCCCGTGCGGCTCGGCTTGTGGCCGTTCGAAACCACGGTGGAGGTGCCGCTCGCCATCGCCGTGCTCGCCGTGGCGGCGATCTTTTTCGTGTTCGGCGCGATGATCGTGTGGATCCCCGGGCTGGGCGCCCGCGCCCGCGCCCGCCGCGCCGAACGCCGGCTCGCGCGCCTCGAAGCCGAGCTGCAAGCCAAGCC
>CAXUEX010000255.1:0-2710 GCA_964250215.1 uncultured Acetobacteraceae bacterium
TTCGCGTGGAGCGGCACCCGGATGTGGCGGCGCTGGATGTGGAGGCGGAGGCACCGCATCGGTTGCGGGACGGGCTGGATGCGACACTGCATTTTCCGGACGGGCCGTTTCTGCGGCTATTGGCCGTGCACCTGAAAACCGGCTGCCATACCGACCGCATCGAGACGAGTTCCCGGCCGCAATGCGCTTTGCTGGCGCGGCAGATTCCGGTGCTGGCGGATTGGGTGGCGGCGCGGCAGGCGGAGGGGGTGCCGTTCGCGTTGGTGGGCGATTTCAACCGCGTGCTGGATCGGCCGGAGGCGTTGGGTGGGGCGCTGATGCGGGCGGCGCCGCTGCTGCGGGCCACGGCGGGCGCATCGGATCCTTGCTGGGACGGCGGGGCGTTTATCGATCACATTTTCCTGGGCGGGGCGGCGCGCGGCTGGATGGTGCCGGGGAGTTTGCGCGTGATGACATATCGCGAGCAGGATCCGGCGATGAAGGAGCGGCTTTCGGACCATTGCCCGGTATCGGTGCGGCTCGACATCCCCTGAACCGCCGGCCATGGTGCGGCCGCCAATCAGACAAGGGAGTGCCGCCATGGCTTATACCGCGACTGCCACCGCCACCGCTGGCCGGAACGGACATGTGGATAGCAGCGACGGCGTGCTGCACCACGATCTGGCGATGCCGGGATCGGGCAAATCGGGTGCCACGAATCCCGAGCAGTTGTTCGCGGCCGGGTATGCGGGCTGTTACGGGCAGGCGCTGCTGGCGGTGGCGGGGCCGGGCAAGCTGAAGCCCGAAGCCGTGCACGTGACCAGCGACGTGACGCTGGTGGTGAACGGCCACGATTACAGCTTGGCGGTGAAGCTGAAGGCGAAGATCGACGGGATGGACCAGGCCGAGACGAAGAAGCTGATGGAGCAGGCGCACCAGGTTTGCCCGTATTCGAAAGCGACGCGGAACAATATTCCGGTGGAGCTGGAGGCGGCTTGATCCCGGCGGGTTACAAGCTCGCGTTTGTTACGGGGGCGAGTGCCGGGTTCGGGGCGGCGATCGCACGGCGGCTGGCGCGGCATGGCATGCGCGTGATTCTGGCGGCGCGGCGGGCCGATCGGTTGCGGGCGCTGGCCGCGGAAATCGGCGAGGCGGCGCTGGCTTTCGCGCTGGATGTGACCGATGCGGATGCGGTGCGCGCGTTGCCGGCGGCGCTGCCGGAAGGCTGGCGCGAGATCGATGTGCTGGTGAACAATGCCGGGCTGGCGCTGGGGTTGGGCCCGGCGTGGGAGGCCGATCCGGCGGATTGGGACCGCATGGTGGCGACGAATGTGCGCGGGCTGACCATGGTGACGCGCGCGCTGCTGCCGGGCATGGTGGCGCGCGATCGCGGGCATATCGTGAATTTGGGCAGCATTGCCGGCGAATATCCTTACGCGGGCGGTCATATTTATGGTGCGAGCAAGGCGTTCGTGGAGCAGTTTTCGCTGAATTTGCGGGCCGATCTTATCGGGCGGAACGTGCGCGTGACGAATATAGAACCGGGGCTGGTGGGCGGCACGGAATTTTCCGCGGTGCGGTTCGGCGGCGATGCGGAACGCGCGGCCGCCGTGTATCATGGCACGGTGCCGTTGGATGAGGACGATATCGCCGAGTCGGTGGCATGGGCAGTGCGGCAGCCGGCGCACGTGAACATCAATCGTATCGAAATGATGCCGATTTGCCAGGCGCCGCAGGCGCCGGCGGTGAAGCGTTCGCCATGAAGGACGCGGATGTGGCGAAAATATTGGATCGCTATCGGATTGCCGATGGCGACGGCTTCCGGCTGGCGGATTGCAAGACCGACGACAGCGCGAATCATGAAGTGACGCCCGAGCAGGCGGAGACGCTGCTGCAATCGGGCGTGAAGCGGCTGGCGAAGTTGCAAACGCGGCTTTACGCGCAGGACAGGTGGTCGCTGCTGGTTTCGTTGCAGGCGATGGATGCGGCGGGGAAGGACGGCACGATCCGGCATGTGATGACGGGCGTGAACCCGCAGGGGGTGCGGGTGGTGCCGTTCAAGCAGCCGGGACCGGAGGATCTGGCGCACGATTTTCTTTGGCGCGTGCATGCGCAGGTGCCGGCGCGCGGGCAGATCGGCATTTTCAACCGCAGTCATTACGAGGAAGTGCTGGTGTGCCGCGTGCATCCGGAGCTGATCGACCGGCAGAAGCTGCCGGACGCGGTGCGGGGGGACAAGTTCTGGAAGCACCGGCTGAGCGATATCGCGGCGTGGGAAAAATACCTGGCGCGGCAAGGCGTGGTGCAGTTGAAGTTTTTTCTGCATTTGTCGAAGGACGAGCAGAAGCGGCGGTTCTTGGCGCGGATCGACGAGCCGGAGAAGAACTGGAAATTTTCAAGCGCCGATCTGGCCGAGCGCGCGCACTGGGACGAATATCAGGACGCTTACGAGGCGGCGATCAAGGCGACGGCGGCGGACCATGCGCCGTGGTTCGTGGTGCCGGCCGACCATAAATGGTTCGCGCATCTGGTGGTGGTGGCGGCAATGGTGCAGGCGCTGGAGGCGCTGGATTTGCATGTGCCGAAGCCTTCGGCGGAGGAGACGGCGCGGTTGCAGGCGGCAAAGCGGGCGTTGGCGGGGTGAGCGGGCGCGTGAGGTGATGGCGGATGGCGCTTCCGCTTGTTCAGCGGCGCGCGGGGCGTGGCGGATGGCGCTGCGCTTATCCGCCCT
>CAXUEX010000256.1:0-2432 GCA_964250215.1 uncultured Acetobacteraceae bacterium
TTGCCGGCGGCCTGAACATACTGGTTGGCCTGGGCGAGATCGGACGCCGGAATCTGCGGCGAATACGTGCCCTGCGCATTGCCGAGCCCGATCAGCTCGCTGCCCGAAAGCCCGGCATAGGAGGACAAGGTAGGCGAAAGCAGGCTCGAATAGTCCAGCGCGGAATTGTTCCCGAACTGCACCGGATTCGTCATCGTATCGGACATGGTTGTCTCCTCAAGGCGCTGGTTCAGAGGAACGCGAGCAGCGGCGCGACATCGCCGACGATCTGGCCGATCTCGCCCAGCGTGCTGCCGCCGCCGCCGCTGCCGGCGTTGTTGCTGCTGGCGTTGTTGCTGCCGGCGCCATCGACCGCATCGAGGATTTCGGTGAACAGGCTGCCGATGCCGCCGGCGCCGCCGCCGGTGAGCATGCCTTCCAGGTCGCCGATCAATCCGCCGCCGCCGCCACCGCCGCCCAGCACGCCGCCGAGGGCACTCCCGATATCATCGAACAAGCTCATCTTCGGAACTCCTCAAGTGTATGAGCCTGTCCATGGACGGATGGACCGGCCGGGGTGCGCGGCACCGGAACTTCGCGCTCCTTCCGGTGCCCGTACGCGAATGCGGTGCAATCGGGTGCGTGAGGCCGATGGCTCATCACGAACCGGAGGCTGCGCCGCGGAACACATGCACATTCTCGGCAACCGCGCGCGCGCGCCGCGCCAGGGCCTCGAGCGTCTCTTCAACGATTTCGACGTAATGCGGCGGCCCATCGACCATCGCCACGTCCCGCGTGGGCGAAAGACGTATCGGCCAGCGCGGATTGGCGACGCGCAGCGCATCGAGCGTGCGCGTGAACTCGTCACCGCCGACGCTGCCGAGCAGCAGCACCTTCGCCACCGCCTCGTCGTAGCGCGACGCATAAAGCGTGCGGCCGTCGCTGAACCAGTCGAAATCGTACAGCGTACCGAGCCGGTCCAGCGCCGCTTCGGGCGGCCCCAGCTCCAGCCGGCCATGCACGCGGCCGCGCAGCTTGCTGCTGACATCGGCGCGCAAGCCGAGCTCGGCCGCAATGCCGCCGATGACCGACGCAACATCCTGATCGACAACGATGTAGGTGGTGCGCGCCGGGGGCGCCATCGGCGCTGCGGCGGCGGCCACCGCGCACAGCAGGGAAGCGAGCGGCAAGCAGGCCGCCAGCCGCGAGCCAATTCGTCCGTTTTCCAGAACGTTTTCTAAACGGACCAATATACCCGTCCCGCAGCTTCCGTATCGGACCTTGCATCACCTCCGGATCGGAAATCAAGCATTCTTGGCAGCACGCGATAAAGCCTGGCGGGCATGTGGCGCATGGGAAACCGCGCCGCGGCGCACGAAACGTCGCGGCCTCGGCAAGTGACAGTTTGTTGACATTGTTTTTCATCGCGGGCGTGCGGCAAAAAACATCGATTATGCGCCGCATTTGTCGTGCAGCGTGCCGTTTCGCGGCATTTCTTCTTGACAATCCGGCGCGGGATGAAAATGGTTCGGTCCGACGGCAATGCGCCGTCACGTGCAGCGCCGCGTCGCGTATATGAAAGTGATGCGCGGTGAGGATGAAGGTTCCGGCGCAATGCAGCGGCGCTTGTCGCCGCGTGCAGGACCGGCGGGGCGGGCGGTGTTTGCGCGATGCTGAATCGCGTGCCGGGGCAAAGCTTCCGGCGCGCATCGGCTTTCATCGAACCAAGGAGCGAACACGATGAGTGGTACAACCGGCGGCATCACCAGCGGCCAACTGCAGGACAGCCTCGACGCGCTGCAGGACAAAATGAATGCAAAGAATCTTCAAATGTATACGTATTCGGCAAACAGCCAGTTTGCCGATACGTTTGCGTCCACAATGGGCAATCTGGCGCTCACGGTGGCCAAGGACAAGCCGCAGGTCGGCGGCTAAATTTTTCGCGGAAGGACCGGCGCTCGGTCCGGGTCTCGGCGGACGGGCCGGGACCCATTCCGCACCCCGCGCGCGTTATTATTGTTGAACCAGAATAGTATCGGAGCACGGCGTGACCGACGGCGCGCGACCGCTTTGGCGCTTCACCATTCTCGACGGTCCACATGCCGGGGCGGCCTTGCCGTTGCCGCACGGCGCATACCAACTCGGCAGCGACGCGGCGAACGACATCGTTCTCGCCGACCAGGACATTGCCAGCGCCCACGCAACCGTCGAAATCGGTCCGGCCGGCGCGTCGCTCGTGCCGCTGGCGCCCGGGCTCGCGCTTGGGCGGCGCGCACTGCCGCCGGGCAGAAGCGTTCGGGTTCCCCACGGCCGCGAATTCCGCATCGGCGGCACGCGCATGCGGCTCGACGCACCTGGCGGGAACATTCCCGGCAACGCGCTGCCCGGCAATCCGCTGCCCATGCCGGTGGCGCTCGGCTGCGCGCTGATCGGCCTTGTTGCCGCCGCCGGAT
>CAXUEX010000256.1:2491-2706 GCA_964250215.1 uncultured Acetobacteraceae bacterium
GGTCTGCAACGCAACATCCGGATCGCCATTGCCGGCGGCGCGCTGCTCGCCACCGGCACGCTCGCGCCGCAACAGGCAAACGCCTGGGCGGCGGCGCGCAACGGGTTCGACGCATCGTATGGCGCCGCGCTCGCGCTCATCGCCCATGTCGCGCGCGGCGGGGGCAACACCCGGCCGCAGCTTGGCCACGCCGCGCGGGCGCGCGCGCCCGGGCC
>CAXUEX010000257.1:0-2705 GCA_964250215.1 uncultured Acetobacteraceae bacterium
GTTGCGCTGCCCGCCACCGCGTGCGTGCCGTCGCGCACCAGCGAAGGCTGCGCCACCACCGCAGGGTTCACCGAGATCGCGGCCGCATAGCCGACATAGCCGGCCTGGGTTCCCGGCTGGCTCGCCACCGGCAGCGTGCCGTTGGGATTGGAAAACAGCGTCAGCCCCTGGGCATCGAAGCGGTTCGTTAGCGTAAAGGAAAATTCATCGAGCTCGCCCTGGTAGGTCGGCAGCGTGGTGTCTCGCAGCGCGAGGTCGGCGCCGATCCGGCCACCGGCAAGCTGTGCCGTGACATCGACGCCACCCAGCGTAATGCCGCCAATGCCGCCGCCCGGATAATAGCTGCCTGGCCCCAGCGTCGCCGCCTGGGTTTGCAGCGCGCCCGAACCATCCGTGGGCAGTTGCGCGCCGCCCGCGGTGAACAGCAGTAGATTGCCGTCCGGCTGCGCCGCGCTGCGAACCTGCACCAGCCCGGAAAGCGTCGCCACCGCGGCGTTGCGCTGGTTCTCCAGATCCGCCGTGCTCTGGCTTTGCGACTGCAACGCCACGATCTGCCGGTTCAGCCCGGCAATTTGTTGCAAGGCTGCATTGGCCTGCCCCACGGCGCCAACCAGGTCGTTCTCCGCCGACTGCCGCGCGCCAGTGATGGCCTGGCTCTGCGCATTGATGCCGGAAGCGAGCGTCTGCGCCGCCCCCACCACCGCGCCTTGCGCCGTGCTGTCGGAAGGATCGTTCAGCAGGGCGGAGAAGGCATTCTGCACGCTCGCCAGCAAGCTGCCCAGGTCGTTGCCTTGCGCCACCGTGCCCCAGGCCGGTTGCAGCGCCGAAAGCGCGCCGCTCTGCGCCTGCCAGAAGCTGCTTCCGGCATTCGCCGCCTGCAACTCCGCCTGCACGCCCGGATCGGTGCTGAGGATCGCCGCGCCGGTACGCACACCCAGCAGCAACGATCCGGCGTCGGCGCTGGTCTGCACCGCAATCTCGCTCGCATAGCCGGCCGTGTTCGCGTTGGCGATGTTCTGCGAAATAACCGAGTAGCCGAGCCCGATATTGGCCAGCCCGCTGCCGGCGATCGCGAGCGAGGCATCCAGCGTCATTGTTTAGTTTGCAAGGTGGTGACCAGCATCTGGTCGGCCGTGGAAATCACCTTCGCATTGGCGCCATAGGCTTCCTGCGCCACGATCAGCTTGGAAAGCTCGGTGGCGATATCCACGTTGCTCTGCTCCACCGATCCCGGCACCAGGCTGCCGGCACCGTTCTGCGAGGCATTTTGCAGCAGCGCGGCGCCGGAATCGTTGGTGGGCGTGAACGCCTGGCCATCCTGCCGCTGCAGGGCATTCGCGTCGGCGAACGTGGCGATCGGAATATGGCCCACCACGAACGTTTGGCTGTTGTCGTAATTGGCCACTACATCGCCCGCGGCGGTGATCGAGGCGCCCGTGAAATTGCCGGGCGGCGCGCCGTTCTGCGAAGCCGAGGTGAGCGAATAATCCGTGCCGGCGTACTGCGTCACGCCACCGGCCGTGTTGAACTGGCCCAGATTAAGCGTGATCGGCTGCGCCGTGGTGCCGAAAGTGGGCGTCACCAGCAGGCTCGCCGCGCCGCCCGTGCCGCTCACGGCCACGTTGCCGGTGGCGTTCGCCAGCCCCGCCAGCGTGCCGTCCGGATTGAACGTAACACCCACCGTGCCGATCGCCGGACCACCCGCATCGTCGGGCGAACCCAGAGTGAGCGTCCAGGCATTTGGCGCCGTCTGCGCCCACGTGGTGGTGAGCTGGTGGGCGGTGCCGTGGCTATCGTAGATCTGCACCTCGCCCGTCAGGTTGCTGGTTGGCGTCGGCGTGGCTGGCACGTTCGCCTGGATGGTCACTTGCGAAGTGGCGGTGGCCGGCAATTGCGCGGTGCCCACCTGGATGGGCGCGAGCGCGCTGGTGCTCAGCGCGCCGCTGGCGGGGTTCACCGTCCAGCCTTCCAATGTTTCGCCGGCGCTGTTCACGAGATAGCCGTTCTTGTCGAGCGTGAAATCGCCCGCGCGCGTGTATTCCAGTTGCGGATTGAATGTTGGCGCGCCGGCCGCGTTCGTGCCGTCCTGCGCCGATACCGCGAAGAAGCCCTGGCCGGAAATCGCCACCGCCAGCGGATCGCTGCTCTGCTGGATGGTGCCCTGCAGCTCGTTCAGGTAATCCGGCCGCGTCGCCACCGAGCCGGAAAGGTTCTGTGCCGCGGTGCTCTGCGTGAGATAATCGATGAAACTGGTATCCACGCCCTTGTAGCCGAGCGTCTGGCTGTTCGCGGTATTGTCGCTGATATTCGTGAACGCGGCGGATTGCGCGTTCAAGCCGCTGATGGCCGTGGTCATGGCGCCGAACAAGGACATGCTGCCTCCGGAACAAGGGACAGGGGGGGGTCGGCAAGGCTTGCAGCACATTCCGTGCCAGGCGGCGTCCGGGCGGAACGCGAACGAACCCCAGGTGCGTAATGGTCCGGCGGCAAATCCTGCCGGGCGGAAATCGCCGGGCCGCGCCTGCCGGGGCCACAAGGCGGGGCCGCAAGAACGTGGCCCAAAGCTTGCTGAAACAATCGCGCTATGGTGCCGCAACCCATCCTGTCGAGCGTCGCGCCCAAAGCCGCCCAGCCGCCCGCCGCCGGCGCGGCCAATGCGGCGTTCGCGCTGCTGCTCGCCCTGCCGGCAGCGTCGAAACCCGGTG
>CAXUEX010000258.1:0-2687 GCA_964250215.1 uncultured Acetobacteraceae bacterium
GTCCGCGGTCCCGATCCCATAGGCGCTCGCGATCTCCTCGGCCGCCTCGCCCGCCTCGTCATGCCCCGGCACCGGCAGGGCCGCCGCGGCTGGCTGTTCCGGCGGCGGAACGCGCGTGTCTGGGAAGCGAAGTTCGCCGAGTTCCGGCTGCTCCGCATCCGACGGCATCGGCGCGGCATCCGACGCTCCATCCTCGGGCCGAGAACCCCGCCGCCGCCGCCGCCGCCGCCGCCGGCGGCGTTCCGCTTCCTCCGGCGTGCCAGGTTCCGCAGCGTCCTGCGCCTCGTCGGCCTCGGCCGGTTCGTCTGCGGCTTCGTCCAAAGCCTCCTCGCCGGCTTCTTCCGCGGCCTCCGCCGGCTCGGCCACTTGGCGGATCGGGAGCGGCGGCAATTCCTGCGTCTGCGGCCTCAACCGTTCGATGCGGCTCTGCGCCGGCTGCAGCGAGCCGTCCGCCGCAAAGCCAATGCGCATCGCATAGCGCGCCTCGATTTCGGCCAGCCGCTCGCGCTTGTGGTTCAGCAGATAGAGCGCAATCGCCGGCGCCACATACACGCAGATTTCCGCCGCGCGCCGCTTCGCCCCTTCTTCCTCCACCGCGCGCAGCACGTGCAACGCGGCGCTCTCGGTGCTGCGCACGCGGCCGGCGCCGTTGCAATGCGGGCAGATCGACAGGCTGGTTTCGGCCAGCGAAGGTCGCAACCGCTGCCGGCTCATCTCCAACAATCCGAAATGGCTGATGCTGCCGAGCTGGATGCGTGCCCGGTCGTCGCGCAACGCATCCTTCAACCGCCGCTCGACTGCATTGATGTTACGTTTCGATTCCATGTCGATGAAATCGATCACAATCAGTCCGGCCAGGTCGCGCAACCGCACCTGCCGCGCGGCCTCGTCCGCCGCTTCCAGATTGGTGCGCAGCGCCGTCTCTTCGATGCCGCGTTCGCGCGTCGATCGGCCGGAATTCACGTCGATCGCCACCAGCGCCTCGGTCTGGTCGATCACGAGATAGCCGCCGCTGCGCAACTGCACGGTTGGGCTCAGCATCAAATCGAGCTGCGCTTCCACGCTCTGATGCGCGAAGAGCGGCTGCGGCTCACGCCAGAGCTGCACCTTCTTCGCGTGAGTGGGCATCAGCAGGCGCATGTAATCACGCGCCGCTTTCCAGCCGTCTTCGCCATCCACCAGCAACTCGTCCACATCGCGCGAATACACGTCGCGGATCGCGCGCTTGATCAGGCTGGCTTCCTCATGGATCAGCGCCGGCGCCATGGAGCGCAGCGTGAGGTCGCGGATATCGTCCCAGAGCCGCAACAGATATTCGCAATCGCGCTTGATCTCCGGCTTTGGCCGGTTCGCCCCCGCCGTGCGCACGATCAGCCCCATGCCGCGCGGGATTTGCAGTTCTGTCGTCACTTCCTTCAGTCGGCGCCGGTCGGCGATCGAGGTGATCTTGCGCGAAATGCCGCCGCCGCGTGGCGAATTTGGCATCAGCACGCAGTAGCGGCCGGCCAGGGAGATATAGGTGGTGAGTGCCGCGCCTTTCGTGCCGCGCTCCTCCTTCACCACCTGCACCAGCAGAATCTGCCGCCGCCGGACCACTTCCTGAATCTTGTAGTTGCGCAGGAAGCGCGGCGCTCGGCGTTCACGGCCTTCGTCGGATTCGGCGGTTTCGCCACCCAGCATTTCCGGCGGCGGGGCAGGGGGGTTGGCCACTTCCTGCACTCGGCTGCCCGAAAGCGCGGTGTCCTGGCCGTTGCTGCCCGCCGACGGCTCGGTCTCCGGCGGGGCGGCGTCGGCCGGCGAGAAGGATGGTTCGGGTGTGTCGGCCGCCTCCCCGTCGGCCAGTTCGATGGCCAGCGCAGTATGGTCGGACGAGGGGGGTTCCGGGAGAAGCGGCGTCTCGGCCGCCTCTGGCACCAGATCGGCACCCAGCGCTTCCGCCATGCCGGCCGCGCCGGGCGTTTGGGAATGAGGCGGTTCGGGATCGGGTGTCTTGGGATCGGAAGTCGGGGCCTCGGCGGGCTCCTGCCCGGGCGAATGTTCCTCGGCCGGGAACTGCACCACATCCGGCTCGATCTCGAGCGGCTGCGTGGCCGGTGCCGACTCGACAGCCTCGTGCTCGGCGTCGGCCGCTTCCTCCTCGGCCCGTGCTTCCTCCTCCTGCAGCTGCAGCAGGCGCTGCCGGTCGGCTACGGGGATCTGATAATAATCCGGGTGAATTTCGCCGAAGGCCAGGAAGCCGTGGCGGTTGCCGCCATATTCCACGAAAGCCGCCTGCAGGCTGGGCTCCACCCGTACCACCTTGGCCAGGTAGATGTTGCCCTTCAGTTGCCGGCGGGATTGCGTCTCGACATCGAAATCTTCGAGCCGGTTACCATCCATCACCACCACGCGGGTTTCTTCCGCGTGCGTAGCGTCGATGAGCATTCGTTTCGTCATTAGAAGAAAAACTCCGTGGGCCGAGCATGGCGCGCCGGCCCGTCGGGCGCGCGCTCATGTCGGCGGAATGGGGGGCAGGGAGCCGGCCGGCAGGCGCGCAGGGAAAGGTGGAGCCTAGGCTCCCTCCCATCCGATCCATGGCGCTGGTGAATTCTGCCATCCGGCCTTCGAGTTGGTCCGGCGCGGCAACCGCGCCGGCGGAACGGGCGCACGTACGGCCCGCCAGCCGCGAATACCCCGCCGTCTTCCCA
>CAXUEX010000259.1:0-2687 GCA_964250215.1 uncultured Acetobacteraceae bacterium
GCTGCGGCTGCGGGCGGCGCGCGGCGGCGTGCCGGCGTTTCTGGTGGTGGTGCGGGCGGCAAGGGCGAACGCGGCGGCGCTGGCGCTGACGCTGGGCAGCCTGGCGCGGCAGGTGTTGCCGGGATGGCGGGCCGTGGTGGTGGGCTTCGACTGCAGTTTTGTTCTGGAGCCGGAGCTAACTGGCCAAGTGCGGTTTGCGGCGGATTTCGACGCCGCGGAAGTGGCGCCGGACGGGCTGGTTTGCGTGCTGCGGGCGGGGGACGAGCTGGGCTGTGACGCGCTGCTGGAACTCGCGATCGCGCTGGCGATGCGGCCGGATTGCGGGTTGGCGTATGCTGACGAGCTGCAGCCCGACGCGGCGAGCGGGCGCGCGGCCCCGTTTTTCAAGCCGGATTGGTCGGGCGAGTTGTTACTGGGCATGAATTACATCGGGCGGGCGGCAGCGGTGCGCGGCGCGGCGGTGCGGAAGGCGGGATTGGGCGACGGCGATTGGGATGCGGCGCTGCGCTGGAGCGAGGCGGTGGCGGCAGTGCATGTGCCGGGCGTGTTGCTGGCGCGCGGCGCGGCGGCCGATATGCCGGAGGCCGAACGCACGGCGCTGATGGCGGCCCTGCGGCGGCGGGGCGTGGTGGGCGAGGTGCGAAAGCTGGATTTGCCGGGCACCTGGCGGGTGGCGCGGGCGGATATTGCGGCTTCGGTTTCGATCGTCATGCCAACCTGCGGCGCGGGCGATTTCGTGCAGCGGGCAATCCCCTCGATGCGCGCGAGCGCCGGGCGGGATGTGGAGATCGTGGTGCTGGACAATGTGCCGGCGAGCGGGCGCAAGCTGAAAACCTGGCTGCGGAAGCATGCGGATCGTGTGGTGGATCTACCGGGTGCGTTCAATTGGTCGCGATTCAACAATGTGGGCGCGGCGGCGGCTTCGGGCGAGATTCTGCTGTTTTTGAACGACGACATCGAGGCGCTAGAAGCGGGGTGGCTCGATGCGGTTGTGGAACAGGTGAAGCGGCCGGAGGTGGGCGTGGTGGGCGCGAAGCTGCTGTATCCGGACGGCAAGGTGCAGCATGCGGGGCAGTTTCTGGCGGACGGACATGCGCGGCATAGTTTCCGCTTCGCCGGCGCCGGCGATGCGGGGCCGTTCGGCATGGCGCAAGTGGCGCGAGAGGTGGCTTCGGTGACCGGGGCATGCCTAGCGGTGCGGCGGGATTTGTTCGACGCGCTGGGGCGGTTCGACGAGGCGCATTCGGTGGTGAACAACGATCTGGATTTCTGCCTGCGCGCGCGCGAGGCGGGTTATTCCGTGATTGTTACACCACACGCGGTGCTGCGGCACCACGAGCTGGCGAGCCGGGCGGGTATCGAGGATGCGTATGATGCGTCGCGTTTCACAGGCGCGTGGCGGCTGCGGTTTCTGCGGGGCGATCCGTATCAGGGAACGCGGCTGAGCGGCGATTCCGATCACTGGACGCCAGAGCCGGAGCCGGTGATGTCGGTGTATGCGGGGCCGGAAGGACCGGCGATTGCCGATGTGCGGCGGATTCTGGCGGTGAAGCTGGATCATATCGGCGATTATCTTACGGCGCTGCCGGCGTTGCGCGGCATCAAGCAGCGTTTTCCGGCCGCGCACCTGACTTTGCTGGCGCCTCCAGCGACCGCGGCGCTGGCACGGGGCGAGGTGGCAATCGACGAGGTGATGGAGTTCACGTTTTTCCACGCGCGATCGGGGCGCGGGCAGTTGGGCGTGAGCGAGGGCGAATTCGAAGCCCTGGGGCTGCGGCTGGCAGAAAAGCGATTCGACATGGCGATCGATCTGCGCATGCAGCCGGAGACGCGGCGCGTGTTGCAGGTGAGCGGGGCACCGTTTCTGGTGGGATACGATCAGGGCGGCCGGTTTCCATGGCTTTCGGTGGCGCTTGAATGGGAAGGCGATACACGGTTGCTGGCGAAGCGGCAGCATGTGAGCGAGCGGCTGCTGCAATTGGTGGCGGCGGCGGAGGCGGCTTGCGAGAATTTGACGGCGGCGGTGCCGGTCCCTGCCCTGCCCGCTGCCGCGGTGCCGGCGTTGGCCGCGTTGCCGGCGGATTTTCTGGCGCGGCCGCTGGTGTGCGTGCATCCGGGCGTGGGCAATCCGGTTCGGCAATGGCCGGCGCGGTATTTCGGCGAGCTGATCGATCTGCTGGCGGGGTGCGCGGGGCTTCATGCGGTGATCGTGGGCGGGGCGGACGAACAGGGGATCGCCGACGAGGTGCTGGCGCAGGTGCGGGCGCAGGACGCGGTGGTTTCGCTCGTGGGACGGTTGAAATTGCCGGAACTGGCGCAGGTGATGCGGGCGTGCAGATTGTTTGTGGGCAACAATAGCGGCCCGAAACATCTGGCGGCATCGCTGGGCGTGCCGACGCTGGGGGTGCATTCGGCGGTGGTGGATGCGGTGGAATGGGGACCGCTCGGCGCGGCGGCTTTTGCGATAAGGCGGCAGATGGTTTGCGCGCCGTGCTATCTGGAATTTGCCAGCGACTGCCCGCGAGGCATGGCCTGCTTGACGGGACTGCGGCCGCGGGATGCGTTTGCGGCCTGCGTGCGTTTGTTGGGCATGGGGTATGGTGCGGCGGCCCCGGATTTTCGTGCGAAGGAGTTGCGGCATGGACGTGGTGGAACGCGAGGCAAGCGCGCCGTTTGAAGCGGTGCGG
>CAXUEX010000260.1:0-2678 GCA_964250215.1 uncultured Acetobacteraceae bacterium
TCAGGATTTTGTCGGGCTGCGGCGGGAGTAGTCGTTGTGTTCCTCTAGGATCAGGCGCACTTCTTCGATGCCGTCGTCGGTGAAAGCCAGAACGCCATTGTCATCGTCGAGGCCGTAAACCCAGATGACGCCATCCTCGGGTTCCAGGCCGAGGATGAGGGTGTGGATGAGGCCTTGATCGACGCCGAGTTGCTTGGCCACACGCGCGACGGTGTGAACGTGGTGGATCTTGTTGCGCTGGGTGCTCATGCCGCCGCAGCTTCGGGTGCGGATGTGGCGAGCTTCCAGTTCCACGGCAGCAACCCGTCGAGCTGGTGGATGGAGTGCTCGGCGATGCGGGCCAGAACGTCTGCGAGCCAGCGCTGTGGATCCACGCCGTTCATTTTGGCCGTGACAATGAGGCTGTAGAGGATGGCGGCGCGCTGGCCGCCGCGATCGGAGCCGCAGAATAGCCACGCCTTGCGCCCGAGCGCCACGCCGCGCAACGCCCGCTCGGCGGCGTTGTTGGTGAGGCAAATCCGCCCGTCCTCCAGGAAGCGCGTGAAGGACGGCCAGCGACGCAGCATGTAGTTCAAAGCCTTGGCCAGATCATGCCCGCGCGCGAGTTTGTCGCGCGTTTCGATCATCCAAGTTTCGAGCTCAGCCACGATCGGCGCACTCCTGGCTTGGCGGATCGCCCGGCGCTGCTCTGACGGCAGGCCGTTGATGTCGCGCTCGATGGCGAACAGCGTGTCGATGCGCTGCACCGCTTCTAGTGCCAGCGGATAGACCGGTTTCGGCTTCTCGCCGCGGGCCTGCTTGATGGCAGCCGTTTCGATATCGGCGAGTTCGAACACCTTGCGCCGTCCGTGCGCCCAGCAGCTTGCTTCCACGACCGGCCCGGGCTTGCGGCCGGCCGCATAGAGGTCGCCGAAGCCGCTATAGGCGTCGGCCTGCAGAACACCGCTCCAGCTGGCGAGATGTGCCCTGGGATGTTCGCCCCGCCGGTCGCGCGAATAATGGAAAATCGCTGCTGGCGGCGCGTGCCCCGCGAAGGGAAGGTCGTCGCGCACATAGACCCACAGCCGGCCGATATCCGTTTTGCCCTTGGCCAGCACGGGCACGGTCGTGTCGTCGCCGTGCAGGCGTTCGGCGGCCAGCACGTGCGCCTCGATGCGCCGGTAGATCGGCATCAGCGCGGCCGCCCCCGCACCGACCTGGTCGACCAACGTCGACAGGCTCAGCTTCACGCCTTCGCGGGCGTAACGTTCAGCCTGGCGGTGCAGCGGTTGGTGCTGGCCAAATTTCTCGAACAACAACATGGCCAGGAAATTCGGGCCGGCCCAGCCGCGCGGGGTGACGTGGAACGGCGCCGGCGCCTGGGCGATCGCCTCGCAATCCCGGCAGGAGAATTTCTCGCGCACGCGCTGGATGACTTTCCATTGGCGCGGGATCACTTCCAGCGTCTCGGTGATATCCTCACCCAGCTTCGACAGCCGGGTGCCGCCACAGGCGGCGCAAGCGCAGGGTGCCGGCTCGACCACGCGCTCGCGCGGCAGATGCGCGGGCAAGGGCTGGCGTGACGGCCGCTTGCGCTGGAAGCCTGCCACCGTCGTGGTTTTCGCCGCGGCCTTTTCGGCGGCAATCTCATCTTCGCTGGCGTCGAGCTCCAGCTCCTCCAGCTGCAGTTCGAGCTGATCGATCAGCCGCTGCGTGCGTTCCGATCGCGTGCCGAACAGCTGGCGCTTGAGCTTGTAGATCTGCAGCCGCAGATCGGCGATCCGGGCCTGGTCGTCGGACGTCCGCGCATGGGCGGCGGCGAGCTGGGCCTCGGCCTGGTCGGCCCGCGCTTCGGCCGCCGCAAGCGCGAGCTGGAGCATTGCGAACGCCTCTGGCCCCGGTGTGGCGACGTCTGTGCCCATGGCCCGATGGAATCACACGCCGCGTGGTGCCGCCAGAAAAGTTTGGGACTATCCTGCGGCTGCAGGCCGCCAGGTGTGGCGCGGATTTCGCCAGTCGATTCCGTCGAGCACGTAGGATAGCTGCGCCGCCGAAATGCCGACCACGCCATCAGCGGGCGACGGCCACACGAAGCGACCGTGCTCCAGCCGCTTGGCATAGAGCGACATGCCGACGCCGTCGTGCCAGAGAATCTTGATCAGATCGCCTCTGGCGCCTCTGAAAACGTACAAATCCCCGCCGTGCGGGTCGCGACCCAGCGCCTCCTGGACCTGCAGCGCCAGGCCGTTCATGCCGCGCCGCATGTCGGTGCGTCCGACCGCAAGCCAGACGCGCACGCTGGAGGGGAACGCGATCATCGCCGCTCGAGCGCATCCAGCACCAGCCGCAGCGTCGTGGCCTTCACGCTGCTGCCGATACGGATCCGATAACCGCGCGGAAGTTCGATCTCGATAATATCGGTCGAAACTTGCGTCGGGACTTCAGCGGGTGGGTCCGGCGCCACCAACACCGGCACAAGTTGGGGAACCGGCGCCGCGACACTCATCCCACCATAAAGCTTGCGCCAGGCGAACACCTGGTTGCTGTTCACGTCATATTGCCGCGCCACCACCGACACCGACGCGCCCGGCACCAGCGATGCCGCCACGATCTCTCGCTTGAGCGCCTCCGGCCAGGACCGATGCCGCCGCTTGCACCTCAAACTTGTGTCCATGATCGAAGTTGTGGACACTTTCCAC
>CAXUEX010000261.1:0-2609 GCA_964250215.1 uncultured Acetobacteraceae bacterium
GCATCTGGGCCCGCCCGCGGTGCCGCCGGATGCCAGCGTAGAACAGGCGCTGGAAGCGGTGCTGATCCATCTGGCCGATGTGGTGCTGCACTGGGCCCGGCTTGTGCCAGGGGCGACCGGGCCGGAGCCGGTGCACCAGATGCGGGTGGGGCTGCGCCGGCTGCGCGCCGCGCTGAGTGTGTTCCGTCCGGTGGCACAGGGCGAGGCCATGCTGCGGATTGCCGGCCAGGTGCGCGATCTCTCGCGGCTGCTGGGGGCGGCGCGGGATTGGGACGTGTTCCTCTCCGGGCCGGGCGACGCGGTGCCGCGCGCCGTTTCGGGCGAGCCGGGCCTGTTACGGCTGCGCGCCGGCGCCGAGCGGAAGCGCCGCGCGGCCTATGCGTCGTTGGGCAGCTTCCTGGCCGGGGCGGAATGGCGGGCGCTGGGTTTCGAACTTGCGTTGCTGCCGACGCTGCGGCCGTGGCGGGCGGACGCGGACGCGTTGGAGGGCCTGCGGGCGCCAGTGCGGGATTTCGCGGCGCGGGCGCTGGAGCGGCGGCACCGCCAACTGGTGGCGCCGGGCGCGAAGCTGGGCGGGATGTCGGATGAGGCGCTGCACGAGTTGCGCAAGCAGGCCAAGCGCATGCGCTACGCAGCCGAATTGTTTGCGTCGCTTTATGCGGGGCGAGGGGCGAAGCGGTTTTTGCGGCGGCTGGCTTCAGTGCAGGCGGCGTTCGGAGAGGTGAACGATGCGGCGACTGCGGCGGCGCTGCTACGCGAGCTGCCGAGCGGCTTTGCGGCGGGGCTGGTGCGCGGCTATGTGGCGGCGGGTGCCGAGCGGCAGGGTGGGGAAGCGCGGCGGGCCTGGAAAAAATTCGCCCACGCCGAGCCGTTCTGGCAATAGTCGCGGCCGATGCCGGACCCTGACGCTACCCTGCCCGTGCTGGGTTCGATTGTTTCCATCCAGCGCGGGCCCGTGGCGCCGATTGCCGACGGTCGGCTGAGCGCCATCGTCAAACGGCCATTGGATGCGCCCGTGCTGGTGACGGAACGGGGCATCGAGGGCGACGAACAGGCCGATCTGGCGCACCACGGCGGCCCGGAGAAGGCCGTGTATGGCTATCCCGTTGCGCATTACGCGGCTTGGCAGGCGAGCCATCCGCAGCACACGGCGCGGCTGGTGCCGGGCGGGTTCGGCGAGAACCTGACGGTGGCGGGCGCGGACGAGGACTCGCTATGCCTCGGCGACGTGGTGGCGGCGGGTGGCGTGCAGCTTTGCGCCTGCCAGCCGCGCCAGCCCTGCGCCACGCTGGCCGCGTATTTCGCCGACCGGACGATCGGCCGGGAGATGACGCGCACGGGGCGGTCCGGCTGGTATTTCCGCGTGGTTCGCGGCGGCCGGATGGCGGCGGGCGACACGCTGCATTTGGTGGCGCGGCCGAACCCGCAATGGAGCTTTGCGCGGTTCCTGGGCAATTTGCGCGACAAGCGGTTTTCCGATGCGGAGCTTGCGGAGTTGGCCACGCTTCCGGGTTTGGCCGCGCAGTGGCGGCGCGATGCCGCGCGCACGCTGGCCCAGCGCAAAGCGCGCGTGCCGGCATGAGCCTGATCGTGGCCGTGGCGCTGCTGGGCATTGCCGTGCTGTTCGGGCTGGTTTTGGGATCGATGTATCTGCTGCGCGATGCGCCGCCGGCCACCATGCCGAAACTGGGCTGGGTGCACGGCACGTTGGGGGTGGCGGGTGTAATCGTGTTGATCGTGGCGTTGCAGGGCGCGGCGCGGGGGCTACCGCAGGGGGCGGGATCGTTCGGCACGCTTTCGGGCGCGCTGCTGGCGGCGACGCTGGCCGGGGGCCTTTGGATACTCGCCACGCGGTTGCGCCGCCGCCCGGTTTCGCCGTTGCTGGTGACGCTGCACGCTTCGATCGGCGTGGCGGGCTACGTTATTTTGGCGGCGTATTTCGCGTATCCGGTGTCGTATAAGCCGCAAACGCCGGCATCTGCTGCGTTTCCGAGATGACCGGCGTGCCGACTTTCGCGACGCCGCCGGGATTTCTCGGCATCGCGCGGCGCGACCGGGAGGCGCCGATCGTAATTGCCGGGATTCCGCTGGATATCGGCACCACGAACCGCGCCGGCGCGCGGTTTGGGCCGGCGGCGATCCGCCATGCGAGTCGGATGCTGGTGGATGGCGCGCATCCGGTGAGCTGGGTGGAACCGGCCATGCTGCCGATCGCCGATATCGGCGATTTGCCGATTGCGCTGGGGGATATTCCACAGAGCCTGGCGTTGATCGAGCGGCACGCGGCGGGGCTGGCGCATCTGGTGGCGCTGGGCGGCGAGCACGGCATTACGCTGCCGCTGCTGCGCGCGCTGCACCGGGCGCGCGGCGAGGCTTTGGCGCTGGTGCATTTCGACGCGCATGTGGATACGTGGCCCGATAGTTTCGGCCAGGAATTCGGCCACGGCTCGGTATTCTGGCACGCGATCCGCGAAGGGCTGATCGATCCGCGCCGCACCATCCAGATCGGCATCCGCAGCCCGGTGCCGCGGGATGTTTGGGCCTGGACGGTGGGGCAGGGGGTGACGATCGTAAGCGCGCAAGAGGTGCACGCGCAGGGGGTGGCGGAG
>CAXUEX010000262.1:0-2605 GCA_964250215.1 uncultured Acetobacteraceae bacterium
GGGTGGAGGATTGGCAGACGACGGCGTTGGGGGCGGTGATGTTCGTGCCGTTGGTGCGGGGGTAGGTTGCTCGCGCCCAATATCGTCATCGAACTTTGCACCCGAACGGCGGCTTAGGGTCCGGGCTTTCGGGAGACATGTTCGATGTTGTCGAGAGGCGTTGCTCGCGGCCTTGCCGCGGCGGCAACCGGGGCGATGCTGCTGCCGGGGGCCGCCCTGGCGCAAACCAGCCCGTTCGTTGGAGAGTGGCGTTTGAACGCCGCGATGTCCAAGGCACCGCCGGGAGAGACGCCGCCGAAATAGCTGGTCACCAAGATCGAGCGCGCCGACCCGCTGCATGTGCGGTGGACCATCAACCTCGTCGATGCCCAGGGCCACACGAGCCGGTCGACGTTCGACCTTCCGGCGAACGGTGAGTTCTACCCGGTCGGCACCGACACGACGGGCGCCATCCGGCTGAACGGCGACACGTTGCAGGCGAGCTTCCGCAACACGGACGGGCAGACGGACGAAATCCGTTGCAGCGTGGCGGCGGCCGGCCGGGGAATGACCTGCAACGGGCAGACGAGCGCGCCAGGCGGCGCGAAGTCGGCCTATGTCGATGTGTTCGACCGCGCATGATTTTGCATGGGCAATTATCCACGACAGGTGTCGTGCTGGCAATAGCGGCGGCACTCGCGCTCGCCGGCTGCGCGGATGGCGGATATGGCGGATATGGTTACGAGGCGGGGGTGCCTGGCGGCTATTATGGCGGGTTCGACAACGGGTTCGGCGGCTACTATGGCGGATTCGGCGGCTACTATCACGGCTTTGGCGGGCACGGGTTTTACGGCCGCCGGTTCGGCGACGGCGCGCATTTCGGCGGGCACGGGTTCTCCGGGCATGGATTCGGCGGGCACGGGTTTGCTGGGCACGGGGTTGGCGGCGGCGGCTTTGCCGGCCACGGTGGTGGCGTATCTGGCGGCGGCGGCCATTTTGGCGGCGGTGGCCACCGATAAACGATCGAACAAAGGCTTAGTGGCGCAGCCTGCATTTGCAACCGCGGGACGGGCGAGCCGTTTTCACGTTTTCTGGCGCTGGCGCAATTCGCTCCAATGCACCAGCCGTTTGGCGATTTCGCGTTCGAAGCCGCGGTCGGTGGGGTCGTAAAGCGCGCGGCGGGGCATAGACTCTGGGAAATAGTTCTGGCCGGAGAAGGCTTGTTCGGTTTCGTGGTCGTATTCGTAGCCCTTGCCGTAGCCGAGTTGTTTCATGAGCTTGGTCGGCGCGTTCAGGATGTGCGGCGGCGGCGCGAGGCTGCCGGTTTCCTTCGCGGCACGCTGGGCGGCGCCGAGCGCTTTGTAGGTGGCGTTCGATTTCGGCGCCGTTCCGAGATAGATCACGCATTGCGCGATGGCGAGTTCGCCTTCGGGGGAGCCCAGGCGTTCGTAGGCTTCCCACGCGGCCAGCGATTGCGGCAGGGCGTTGGGGTCGGCCAGGCCGATATCCTCGCTGGCGAAACGCACCAGGCGACGGGCGATATAGCGTGGGTCTTCGCCGCCGGCCAACATGCGGGCGAGCCAGCAGAGCGCCGCATCGGTGTCCGACCCGCGCAGGGATTTGTGCAGGGCCGAAATGAGATTGTAATGCTCTTCCCGATCGCGGTCATACAGCGCTGCGCGGCGGGCGACGCGATCCGCCAGCGCGGCGGCATCCAGCGGCTTGCCGGGCGGTTCCTCGGCGATCTGTTCGGCGAGGTTGAGCACGGCCCTTCCGTCGCCATCGGCCATGGCGCGCAGCGTGGCGCGGGCGTTTTCATCGAGCGGCAGGGCGTGGCCGATGGCGGCTTCGGCGCGGATAAGCAGTTGTTCCAAGGCCGGATCGTCCAGCCGCCGCAGCACCAGCACCTGGCAACGCGAGAGCAGCGCGCCGTTGAGGGCGAAGCTGGGGTTCTCGGTGGTGGCGCCCACCAGCACCACGGTGCCGTTCTCCACCACGGGCAGGAACCCATCCTGCTGGGCGCGGTTGAAACGGTGGACTTCATCGACGAACAGCAGCGTGAAGCGGCCGTTCGCGCGACGGGTGGCGGCGGCATCAAAGGCGCGGCGGAGGTCGGCGACGCCGGAGAACACCGCCGAGAGCTGCACGAATTCCAGATTGGCGGCGGCGGCGAGCAACCGGGCAATGCTGGTTTTGCCGACGCCCGGCGGGCCCCACAGAATGAGGCTGGGGAGCGTGCCGGACGATAACATGCGAGTGAGCGTGCCGGCCGGCCCCAGCAGGTGATCCTGGCCCACAATCTCGGCGAGTGCCGCCGGGCGCAGGCGATCGGCGAGCGGGCTGCCGGTTGCGGCGGATTTTGGCGGGTCGGGGAACAGGGATGCGGGAGGGTTCACGGAATCGTGCCGGAATGTGCATCCCATGGGCAACAGAGTGCGACCAAAATGACGCGGCCTCGCTTACGTCTTGTTTTCCCGGCGCATCTGACCCACACCTTGCCCGTTGTGAAGGCGGTCCGGCGACCGGCTGGAAGCTGCCAACCTGGATAAGGAGTTAGCGCCTTGCGTAACACATATTTCCTTGGGCTGCCGGTGCTCGCTCTCGCGGCGACCGGCTGGATGGCGAC
>CAXUEX010000263.1:0-2556 GCA_964250215.1 uncultured Acetobacteraceae bacterium
GCACCAGACACACGATATCCGTCAGCGTCTTCGCCGGGCTGCCCCGCACCCGGTCCGCCATCAGCCGCCGATACGCGCTCCACAACCCCAGCGGCTGCAGCAGCCACGGCGGCGCCAGCATCGCCTCTCGCAATTCCACCAAACTCGCGTAAGTCAGCCGCTTCTGCGCCGCCGGCCGCCCATACAGCAGCGTCAGCGCCGCCAGCCGGTCCCGATTCGCTTCCAGAAACCGGCGAAAATCGTCAATCGTCTTCGTCGCGGCCTTGGGATCGTAAGCCGCCGTAATCACCGCATCGCGGGAAAGCTCGTCGATCACAATCTCCGCCCGCGCCCGCGCCTCAATCAGCGCCCGCCGCAACCGCGGATCGTTGAATGGCCGCAACGCCGCCTCGCGGGCCGCCGCCGCCACCGCCTCAACCTGCGCCGCATCGGCCTGCGGCGGATACACGCGATCCGCCTCTGCCAATATCGCCTCCGGCTCGATCGCCCGCACCAGTGCCCCGGCCAGCACAACCGGATCGGCCCCGCCCTCCGCCACAATCCGCGCCCGCGCCGCCGCATCCAGCTTCCGGTCCAGCGCCGCCAGACGCGCCGCCAGCGTCGCCACCGCATCCTCGTCCATCCGCCCGGATGCCACCTGCTCCAGCAGCGTCTCGAAACGCACCGCCCGCTCCCGCTCCAGCGGCGGCTGCGCCTCCTGCAGAGTTTCCCTCAAACCCACGGCATCCACGAGCACGAATCGGTCCTTTACAACCGCATCCGGCGTAACCTTGGCGAGATCCGCGGCATCAATCGTCCGCGCCCCACGCCCCCGCATCTGCTCGAAATACGTCCGCGATCGCACGTCTCGCAAAAATATCAGCACTTCAAGCGGTTTCACATCCGTGCCGGTCGCGATCATGTCCACCGTCACGGCCATGCGCGGCAGGAAATTGTTGCGAAACTGCGCAATCAGCTCCTCCGCATATTTCGCCCCCACCCGATAGGTGATCTTCTTCGCAAAATCGTTCCCCCGCCCGAAAACCTCGCGCGCGATCATCACGATCTCTTCCGCATGATGATCGTCTTTCGCGAAAATCAGCGTCTTCGGCACCTCCGTCCGCCCGGGAAACAGCTCCGTGAACAGCGTGTCGCGGTAGGTCTCCAGCACCGTCCGTATCTGGTTTCGCGCCACCACCGAACGATCGAGTTCCGCCGCCGAATAAACAAAATCCTCATCCAGCGTTCGCCACCATCCCGCCCGCGTCTTCTTGTCCCGCACCGGCAGCGTGAACCCCTTCTCCACCCGGCTGCCATGCTCGCCGATCTCGGTGCGAATCCGGTAAGTCTCGAACTGCACGTTCACATTATCCGCCACCGATAGATCGTAAGGGTAGTTGGCCACCACGTTCTGCCCGAAAAACCCCATCGTGTGCAGCGTCGGCGTCGCCGTCAGCCCGATCACATGCGCATCGAAATAATCCAGCAACTGCCGCCACGATCCATAGATCGATCGGTGGCACTCATCCACGATGATGATGTCGAAAGCCTCGATGGGCAGCCGCTCGCTGTAGGCAACGGTCTTGGGCGGCGCCACCCAATGCTCGAAAGCGCTGGTCTCTTCCGCCTCCTCGTCCAGCGCCTCGCCCGTCAGTTGCGCGAACACGCGCTGAATCGTCGCAATCACCACCTTGGCCGCGCCATCCAGCCCGCCCGCCCCAAGCCGCTGCACGTTGTACAGCTCAGTGAACAGCCGCCCGGTGCCCGCCGGCCGATAGGTCTGAAATTCCTTCAGCGTCTGCCGCCCAAGATTGTTGCGGTCCACCAGAAACAGAATGCGATGCGCATCCGCATGCGCCAGCAGCCGGTAGCACAGCGTCGCCGCCGTAAACGTCTTGCCCGCCCCGGTCGCCATCTGCACCAGCGCGCGCGGCTTGTCCGCCTTCAGCGAGATCTCGATGCCCGCGATGGCCTCCACTTGGCAAGCCCGCAACCCCGCCGCATCCAGCGCCGGCAACCGCCCGAACCGCCCCCGCAACGAACACCCCGCCCGCAACCACGCCAGCAAAGTCTCCGGCCGGTGAAACGCGAACACCCGCCGCGAACGCCGCTCCGGATCGGCCCGGTCGGCGAACAAAATCTCGGTCCCGCTGGCCTCGTAATCGAACCGCAACGGATCGCCCCAAACCGCCAGCGCCTGCGGCGGCCCGGCCTGATACGTGGAAGCCTGCTCGGCCACGCCCGAAAGCGTCGTTCCCTCGGGCTTGGCCTCGATCACCCCGCAGGCGCGGCCATCCACAATCAGCAGGTAATCGCACTCCCCGCCCGCGAGCGGATACTCGCGCACCGCCACCCCAACCCCGGCCGTCCGGTTCATCGCCGCCCGGTCCTGCACCAGCCAGCCCGCAGCCTGCAGTTGCGCATCGATCCGCGCCCGTGCGCGGTTCTCCGGAAAAGCGTCCACGAGCACGACAGTACCCGCTCCTTGATCCGCGGGCGAGCCAAAATCCTCTTGACAACGTTCTTGTTTTGTTCCATAAGCCCGCCCGTGCCGCCCCAACCCCAAATCGGCTTCGT
>CAXUEX010000264.1:0-2548 GCA_964250215.1 uncultured Acetobacteraceae bacterium
AGGTCGGCCACGAAGGTGGCGGTGAGGATGCCGGGGGTCATGGCGCGGCCGCAGAGTGGCGATGGCGGCGGCTTCTGGCAATCGCGCCCGGCTCGAAAGTGTCATGCGTCCGCCGGCACGGGCGCCTTGCTCCCCCGGGCCGTTTCGGCAGAGTGTGGGCACCAAAAGCGGCAGGAGATGGCCCATGCGCTCGACGATTTCCACCCTGGTGACCAACACGGTGGTGCTGGGTTCCGGCGGCTATGGCAGCGCGCTGCTGGTCTCGGCGAGCGGCACCGTGGCACCGGTCGCGCCGGGCGCCATCGCGGTCTATGCGCCCTCGAACCTGAGCATGGCCATGCTGCAGAACGAAGGCCTGATCCTGGGCAGCGCGGCTGGAAACATCGCGTCCGGAAACGGCGGCATCGGCGTGGATTTCCTGGCGGCGAGGGGCGCCATCGGCAATTCGGGGTCGATTGAGGGCGGCGCGGGCGGCACGAACGGTACAAACAGTGCAGGCGGAGCGGGCGTTATGCTGGCGAGCGGCGTCAGTGTTGGCAACAGCGGCGAGATCGTTGGCGGGGCTGGCGGCGCCGGTGCAGCGGCCGGCGGCGCCGGTGTGGCCTCAACCGGTTCGGTACGGGTCAGCAACAGCGGCACCATATCCGGGGGAGCGGCGGGAGCTTCCTCCGCCTACAACACTGGCGGCGGTGCCGGCCTGATGCTCGGCGCAGATAGCGTGTTGCGCAATTTGGGGAGCATTAACGGCGGCTCAGGCGTGCCGGGCCAAGGCGGCGGAGGCAGCGAGGGCGGAACGGGTGTCATCTTCACCTCCGGCACGCTGTTCAACTCCGGCAGCATCACCGGCGGCAACGGCGGATACTACAACAGCGGCAATTATCTTCCCGGTGGGAATGGCGGTGTCGGCGTGACACTCGGTGCGGGCTCCGCGATGGCGAACATGGGCCTGGTGCAAGGCGGCGAGGGAGGGGCTGGACTTACGGGATATGTCGGCGCGGGGGGCATCGGTGTGCAGGTTGACGCCGGCGCCCGCCTGCTCAATAGCGCATCGGGAAAGATCTCCGGTGGCGAAGGGCTGGAAAGCTTTCGGGGTGGGTCACGAGGCGGCGTAGGCGTCGCGGTCGATGGCGGTATCCTCACCAATAACGGGCTGATCTCGGGAGGCGCCGGGGGAAGCACCGCCTCCTACGAGCAACCGTCTCCGTCGTACGGCGTCACGGTCACCACGAACGGCAGCGTTTTGAACGCCGGAACGATCCTGGGCGGCTCCGGCCTGTACGGGGCCGCCGGCATCCGTGCCAATAGCGCGGCGCTGATCGGCAACAGCGGCACGATCCTGGGCGGCACGGCCGGCACCGGCGACAGCTTTCCTTTCAGCAACGGTTACGGCATCGAGGAATCCCAGGTGGCGATGCTGCGCAACAGCGGCCTGATTTCCGGCGCCAGCTATTCCGCCGGCATCGCGGGCTACGGGCCGGCGTTCGGCACTTTGGTCAACTCCGGTTCCATTCGCGGCGGCAGCGGCGGCGGTTCCGGTTTTCTTGGCAACGAAGCGGTTATCGTCAACGCGGGCACCATCGCTGCCGGCCAGGGGGCGAGCTCGTTCCCAGGCGGAACAGGTGCGGTGCTGGGCGCGGGACAAACATTGACCAACACGGGACGTATCGCTGGCGGCGATGGCGTGCAGGGCGGGGGCGCCGGGGGCGCCGGCGTGCTGCTGAACGGCGGGACACTGATCAACGCGGGCACCATTTCGGGCGGCATCGTGAAGGGCGGCAGCACGGCCGATGCGGTGCAGTTCGGCACGCTGGCGAGCACGCTCGCTATCGATCCCGGTGCGGTTTTTCACGGCAAAGTCGTTGCGGATTCGAGCGTGGCCGATACGCTGGCGTTGGCCGGGCACAAGGCCGGTTCGCTTGGCGGGTTCGGCACCGCGATTACCGGTTTCACGACAATCGCCGAGGATGCGAAAGCGAACTGGACGCTTTCCGGAACAATCTCCGCCGGCACGCTCTCGCTCGGTGCCGGTGGCGTTTTGGCTTTGGATGGGGCGGCGCGTTTCGGCTCCGTGCAGTTCGCCACCGGCGGCGAAAAGCTGATCCTGGATGCGCCCAGCCAGTTCGCTGGCACGATCTCCGGCTTCGGATCGGGCGACGCGATCGATCTGCGGAGCGTGGTGGCGGACAAGCTGCGGTTCGCGCACGGCACGCTGACGCTGCTGGGCGCATCCGGCAATGAGGTTGCCATGCTGGACTTTGCCGGCCCTTATACCGCCGCGGATTTCGGGCTGATGCCGGATCATGCGGGCGGCACCGAGGTGGTCTACACCGGCGGCGCCGATGCCCTCGGCTTGCCTGAACACGATGGGCTGAGTGCGATTCCGCTGTTGCACGCGCATTTCGGAACCGCCCTAATGTAGAGGGGTCTGGGGCCGCCGGCCTCGGCTTGGGGTGCAGGGGGCGGAGCCTTCCTGCGATCCACCTGGGGCTGCGCATGTCATTCTCCTCCATCATCCGCGTCGCGAACTACTCCGATGGCGTGCTGTATG
>CAXUEX010000265.1:0-2518 GCA_964250215.1 uncultured Acetobacteraceae bacterium
AATCTGGAGGCTTCTGTGAGGTCGCGCGACACGGACCGTCCCGCAGAACGGATGCGCGACCTCATTGAAGCCGTATTGAACTGAACCGCGGGGTTGAGGCGCTATGGGCGTTGTTTGGCGTGCCCTGCTCCCCGAGAGGCGCCAGAGGGTGGCAATGCCTCCGTTCCGGCGCAGCGGGTGAGCAAACGAGCGGTTTGCGGGTAAAACCCCGGTGCTGGTGATGGGCACGACCATAGGCGATGGGCATGCAAACGGCTCAGAGCCGGTTGCCGGCGCATACTTCTCCTGCCGATGCGCGTATCGGTTTTGGCAGAGCGCCGATGCTGTCGCTTATAGAGCTGATCGTCGGTCATGAGCTGTCGCAGTAGAACCGAGCACGGGACGGCGGCCGCAGCGGCAGAACTCCGCGGTCCAGCATCGGGCCGCCACAATCCGGGCAGAAGGCGAGGTCGTGCCCGGTCAGGCGATGGTGCCGTTCACGGTAACTCTCGGGCGACGGTGGCTCTGGCGCGGGTGCCGCCAGCAGGGCGCGGCACAGCGCGAGCTTGGCGGTGCGATGGCCGTTGGCGAGGAACCCGACGTGGCGGATGCGGTGGAAGCCGTCCGGCACGGTGTGCAGCAGGAACCGTCGCATGAACTCGTCGGCGGCCAGCGCCATGACCTTGGTCTTGGCCTCATGCCGGTAGTCCTTCCAGGTGAAGCTGACCTGGCCGTCTTGCAGTGCGGTCAGCCGGCTGTTGGCGATGGCGACACGGTGGGTGTAGCGGCCGAGATAGGCCAGCACCTGATCAGGTCCGGCGAAGGGGCGCTTGCTGTAGACAACCCAGTCGATGTCGCGCAGCGCGCCCACGCGCTCGGCAAACGCCGCGGGCACCGCCAAGGCCGCAAGCGCGCCGGAGAAGCGCAGTTCGCCCACCGTGAACGCCGCTTGCAGCCGGGCCAGGAACAGCGTGCGGAACCGCCGGGACAACACCCGCACGGGCAGGAAGAACCCTGGCCGGCACGACACCCAGCGCGTCTGGTCCGGCGACAGGCCGCCGCCCGGGACGATGCAGTGCAGATGCGGATGGTGATGCAGGGTCTGGCCCCACGTGTGCAGTACGGCGACCGCGCCCACCTCCGCACCAAGGTGGCGGGGATCGGCGGCGATGTCGTGCAGCGCCTCCGCCGCGGCTCGGAACAGGATGGCATAGACCACGCGCTTGTTCTGGAACGCGATCTCCGCGACCTGCGGCGGCACGGTGAACACCACGTGGTAATAGGGCACGGGCAGCAGTTCGGCCTGGCGCGCCTCGAGCCACTCGGCGCGCGCCAGGCCCTGGCACTTTGGACAATGCCGGTTGCGGCAGGAGTTGTAGGCGTGGCGGACCAGGCCGCAGTCGCCGCACTGCTCGACATGGCCCCCGAGTGCGGCGGTGCGGCACTGCTCGACCGCCGACATGACACGCCGCTCGACCCGGCCGAGATGGGCGCCGCGATTGTGCCGGAACGCCTCGCCGTGGCGGCGGAACACGTCCGCCACCTCCAGCGACGGACGCATCGACCCGCCTCAGTGCAGTGGCGCGACCTCAAGTCTCAGCCGGTCGAGCGGACTGAGCGTACCGCGGATGGTGCTGGTGGCCACCTGCGTGTAGCGCGCCGTAGTGGTCAGGCTGCTGTGCCCGAGCAGGGCCTGGATGATGCGGATGTCGGTGCCGCTCTCCAGCAGGTGCGTGGCGAAGCTATGCCGCAGCGTATGGACCGTGACCCTCTTGCTCAGGCCGGAGGCGGCGCAGGCCGAGCGGCAGGCCGCGTGCAGCACGGTCGGACTGATCGGATGCTCGCCATCACGGCCCGGGAACAGCCAATGCGTGGGCCGCGCCAGCCGCCAGTAGGACCGTAAGATGCCCAGCAATTGCGGCGAGAGCATGACGTAGCGGTCCCGCCCGCCTTTACCGTGTTCAACCCGGACGACCATGCGGCTGCTGTCGATATCGGCCACCTTGATGCAAGCAGCCTCGGCGGCGCGCAGGCCAGCCGCATACGCCGTGGTCAGCGCGGCACGGGCCTTGAGGCTCGGCACCGCTTCCAGGAAAAGCACGACCTCGTCGGCCCCCAGCACCACGGGCAACTTGTGCGGCGTGCGGGCATACGGGATCCGCTCCGGCAGGTCCGCTTGCTTGAGCGTCACGCCGTACAGGAACCGAAGCGCGCAGACCGTCTGGTTCAGTGCCGGCCAGGATATGCCGCCGGCAACCAGATGGACCTGGAAGCTGCGAACCTCCTCCAGGCCAAGCCGCTCTGGCGAGCGGCCGAAGAAGCGGCCGAACTTGGCGACCGCGTGCACGTAGGATCGCTGGGTCGCCGGCGACAGATTGCGGACCGTCATGTCCTCGATCATGCGGCGGCGTAGAGGGCTTAACTCGGTCATCGGGGATCTCCCGTCCAGGGTTGGGGGATAGCACCCAAACCCTGGCAGACCAGTCGCCCAGCGCATCCCGACAAAGACGCCTCTACCGCGCTAGCGGTTTAGTTCAAT
>CAXUEX010000266.1:0-2492 GCA_964250215.1 uncultured Acetobacteraceae bacterium
ATCCTGCTGCTGGCGACGCTGATGCTGGGCTGGCACGTGCTGTGGATGTCGCGGCACGGGCGCGAGACGGCGATGCGGATGAAGGCGATGGGCCGCGAAGTGGCGGCCGGCGACCGGGCGCTGCTGGCCATGGCCGTGGTGGTGGCGGTGGCGGTGCTGCGAGAGGGCGCGGAGGTGGTGCTGTTCCTGTTCGGCATCGCGGCGGGCTCGCATACCGGCGCGCTGCCGCTGCTGGCCGGTGGCTTGCTGGGCGTGGCCGGCGGGGCGGCCGGTTCCTACGCGCTGTATCGCGGGCTGACGGCCATTCCACTGCACCGGCTGTTCTCCGTCACCGGCGTGCTGGTTTCGCTGCTGGCGGCGGGCATGGCCGGGCAGGCGGCGGCGATCCTGGCCGGCGCCGGCCTGATCCCGGCCTGGGGCTGGCAGGTGTGGGACACGTCGTGGCTGCTGCCGGATGGGTCGCTGCCGGGGCAGGCGCTGCACGCGCTGGTGGGCTATTCCGACCGGCCGCTGGGCGTGCAGATTTTGGCATATGCGCTGACGCTGGCGGTGCTGCTGCTGGGCGGCAGGCTGCTGCAGCCGCGACGGCATGGCGCACCGGCCGCGGCGCACTGATCTTCCAAAGGAATAAACGCATGATTCGCAATTCCGTCGCCGTGCTGGCGTTCCTGGCGCTCGCCGGCAGCGCGGCCGCGCGCGAATATCCGGTGGGCGGTCCGGTGCACGCGCACGATATGGAGATTGCCGCGAGCTATCTGACCGGCATCGAAATGGCGCCGATGCCGGCCGGCATGGCGATGGGCGCGGATGTGATCCATCTGGAAACCGACGTGCACGCGACAGCCGACAATGCGTGGGGATTCCCCGACGGCGCGTGGATACCCTACCTGAAGATCGATTGGACGCTCGCCAAGCAAGGCACCGCCTGGCACGCCGCCGGCACAATGCTGCCGATGACGGCGAAGGACGGGCCGCATTACGCCGGCAATGTGAAAATGGACGGGCCTGGCACCTACAATGTTTCGCTGACCTACAACTCGCCGCAGACCAACGGCTTTCTGCATCATGTGGACAAGGAGACCGGCACGCCGGGGTTCTGGGCGCCGTTCACCGAGACCTTCGCGTTCAAATACCCGCAATAGCTAGCAGCAATGCGGCGATGGCGCCGGCCAGCAGGTCGTCGGCCATGATGCCGATGGCGCCGCCTTGCCGGTCGGCCCAGCCGATCGGGCCCGGCTTGGCGATGTCGAGCAGCCGGAACAATCCGAAAGCGCAGGCGAGGCCGAGCCAGTTCGGACGGTGCAGCCCGAGCAGGGCGACGCATTGGCCGCAGATTTCATCGATGACGATCCAGCCCGGGTCTTCGTGGTGCGCGCCCGACAAACCCGTGGCTTCACGGATGCTAAATAATCCGATGGTGGCTATTGCAGCGGCAACAGCAGCCAGCGCGTAGTGCGAAATGCCGAGCATCAGCGCCCCCACCGCCAACCCGACCAGCGACCCCCACGTGCCCGGCGCCTTTGGCAGAAACCCACTTCCGCCACCCGCCGCCACCCACCGAAAGAAAGTTCTTTGGTTCTTTCTTTCAAGAAAGAACATCTTGCTTATTCCTTCATCGCATCGAAGCGGCTGTCGAGCTTGACCGCATAAACACCCGAATTCTCGATGACGCGCTGCACATAGCCGCGAGTCTCGGCGAACGGGATGCGTTCGATCCAGTCGATGGTGGCGCGAATGCCGGCCGGTTCGCCGTGGGCGTCGCGCCAGGTGGCGGCGCGGTGCGGGCCGGCATCGTAGGCGGCCAGGGCGAGCGGGATATTGCCGTCGAATTCGCCGAGCAGTTCGGCGAGGTATTCGGAACCGAGGCGCAGGTTCGTGTTCGGATCGGTCAAGTTGGGCGGCGAGGCGCGATCGGCGCGGGCGAGATCGGCGGCGGTCGCGGGGCGCAACTGCATCAGGCCGATGGCGCCGGCGTGGCTGACGATTGCTGGATCGAAACTGCTTTCCTGCCGCACCAGGCCGAGCACGAGCGGTGCCGGCGGCTGGCTTGCGGGCGGGTGCACCGGCATGGGCCAGCCGGCTTGCGGCAGCATGAACCCGGCGCGGCCGGCGAGGCGCGCGATCTGCACCGCCATGTCCGTCAGTTCGAGCGCGTGCGCTTCGGCGGCGGCCAGCGCGAAATCCGGCGCCGAAGCCGAGGTTTGCGCCGCATATATCAGGAAATCGCGCGCCCGCTTCGGATCGCCCCAGGCCGCGAGCAGCACGGCGGCGCGCACCGGTTCCCGCGCCGCGAAGGCAATGGTGGCGGTGCTGGAAGCCGGCGGGTCTGGCGGCAGACGGATTGTTTGGCCCAGTTCGGCAGCGGCGCGCTGGCCATAGAACGTTACGGGAAATGCGGCAGCCTGCGCGTAGGCGGCGCGCGCGGCGGCCCGGTTGGCGGCGGCTTCCTGGGCGCGGCCGAGCCAATAGAACGCGCGCGACAGGGTGAGCAC
>CAXUEX010000267.1:0-2472 GCA_964250215.1 uncultured Acetobacteraceae bacterium
TTCGGCATCCCGCTCCGCCTGGTGTTCTACACGCCCGAGGAACTTGGCCGGATCGTGACGCGCGGCGCCGAAAAGCTCGCTTTCGCCCTCACCCAAGAAGGCGCCGCTGAAATCGCCCGCCGCTCCCGCGGCACGCCGCGCATCGCCGGCCGGCTGCTGCGCCGCGTGCGCGATTTCGCCAGCGTGGCCGGCGACGCGCCCGTGGACCGCGAAACCGCCGATACCGCGCTCACTCGGCTGGAGGTGGATGCGCAGGGGCTCGATGCGATGGACCGGCGCTATCTGCGGCGGATCGCTGAGCACCATGCCGGCGGCCCGGTGGGCATCGAGACGCTGGCCGCCGCGCTCGCCGAACCGCGCGACACGCTGGAGGACGTCATCGAGCCCTACCTCATCCAGGAAGGCTTCGTGCTCCGCACCAGCCGGGGCCGCGTGCTGGCCGAACCCGGCTGGAAGCATCTGGGCCTGAAGCCGCGCCCGCTGCCGGGCCAGCTCGATCTGCTCGGCGACGACGCATGATGGAGCACGAGCACCTGGTCCGCATCTACTACGACTCCACCGATGCCGGCGGCGTGGTCTATCACGCGGCCTATCTGGCGCTCGCCGAACACGCGCGCACCGAGGCGCTGCGCGCGGCCGGCCTGCCACACGCGCTGATGCAGGCGGAACATGGCGTGAGTTTCATGGTACGCCGCGCGGAACTGGAGTATCTGCGCCCGGCCCGACTGGACGAGGTGATTGCGATTCGCACCCGCCCGGTTGCCGTTTCGGGTGCCACGGTGACGCTGGAGCAGCGTTTCCTGCGCGGCGGGGCGGAACTGGTGCGGCTGCGCGTTGTGCTCGTCTGCGTAAGGGCGAACGGCACGCCGGCACGCCTGCCGCCCCGCTGGCGCGTGGCGCTGGCCGAGAAGGAGGATTGAGGCGTGGATGGTGTGACGGCCGCGAATTTGGCGGCGCCCACGGGCGATCTCTCGCTCGTCAGCCTGTTCTGGCAGGCGGATGTCGTCGTGAAACTCGTGATGCTGCTGCTGCTGGTGGCCAGCATCGTGGTGTGGGCGGTGATCTTCGAGAAGGTGATCGCGCTGCGCCGCGTGAACCGCGACGCGGATGCGTTCGAAGACCGGTTCTGGTCCGGCGGCAGCCTCGAAGCGCTCTACGACCAGGAAGGCGTGCGGCCGGCGCACCCGATCGCGGCCGTGTTCGGCGCCGCGATGGGCGAATGGCGGCGCAGCTCGCGCGTGGCCGGCGCCGATCTCGCGCGCGGCTCGGTGAACAACCGGATCGATCGCGCGGTGAACGTAACGGTGGTGCGGGAGATGGAGCGGCTGGAGCGCTGGATGGTGTTCCTGGCCTCGGTGGGATCGATCGCGCCGTTTGTGGGGCTGTTCGGCACCGTGTGGGGCATCATGCACAGCTTCTCGGCCATTGCGGCCATGCACAACACCAATCTTTCCGTCGTCGCCCCGGGCATTGCGGAATCGCTGTTCGCCACCGCCATCGGCCTGGTTGCCGCCATCCCGGCCGTGCTGGCCTACAACCAGATCAGCACTAGCATCGCGCGCTTCGCTTCCAGATTGGAAGGTTTCGGCACCGAATTCGGCGCCATTCTCTCCCGCCAGAGCGAGGAGCGCGCCTGAGATGGCTGGCGGACTGATCCAGCGCGGTCGCGGCCACGGGCGATACCGGCCGCTTTCGGAGATCAACGTCACGCCGCTGGTGGATGTGATGCTGGTGCTGCTGATCGTGTTCATGGTCACCGCCCCGCTGATGACCTCCGGCGTCAACGTCGATCTGCCGAAAGCGGATGCAAAGCAGCTCAATTCCGACAGCGAGCCGCTGACGGTTTCGATCAACGCCGCCGGCAAGATCTATCTGCAAGACCAGGAGATCGGCCTGAACGATCTCGTGACGAAACTGCAGGCGATCGCCTCCGGCGACATGGCGCGCCGCATCTTCGTGCGCGGCGACAAAGGCATCCCTTACGGCCAGGTGATGCAGGTGATGGCCACGGTAGCCCAAGGCGGCTTCACCAAGGTCGCTTTGCTGGCCGAACAAACCCCAAACCCGTGAAGCGGCCTGAAGCACCTTCTTTCTTGAAAGAAAGAAGCAAAGAACTTTCTTCATGTTGATGCCGCCACCGCCAAAAGCCCGTGGCCGTGAGCGCATACGCTGGGGCGTCCTCGTCTCGGCCGTGCTGCACGTGGCGGTGCTGCTGGCGCTGATCGTGGTGATTCCTGCGCCGCCGCCGCCGCCCGAGCCGCAGGAGGAAAGTTTTTCGGTCGATTTCGAGGGGCCGGCAGATCGGCTGCAAAAAGGCGAGCACCCGGCGCAAGTGGCCGCTCCCGCCGATGTGCCGCTTCCGGCGCACGACAATCCGGCGCCCACGCCGCCCAAGCCGCAACCCACCGAAACCGCGCCGCCGCCACCGCCGCCGCCCACGCCGCCGCAACCGGTGGAGAGCGAGAAGAAGCC
>CAXUEX010000268.1:0-2450 GCA_964250215.1 uncultured Acetobacteraceae bacterium
GGCGGATATGGGGCTGGCGGATGCGGCCACCGGCGAGTCGGCCTCGCGCGCTAGCACGGGGGCGCGGAAGGCGCTGCTGGTGGGGCTGATATTGGCGCACGCGGCGCTGATCGCCGAGGCGCGGAGCGAGGCGCCGCTGCTGCTGCTGGATGAGCCGGCCGTGCATCTGGATGCCGATCGCCGCGCGGCGCTGTTCGCGGCGCTAGCGGCGCTGCCGGGGCAATCCTTCATTACGGGGACGGATGCGGAGCCATTTGCGGCGCTGCGCGGGCAGGCCGGCTTCTGGCATGTAGCGGCGGGTGGGGTTGCGGAGGGTTGAGGCGGGTGGATGTCTGGGTTCGGATCACGGCAAGTGGCGCTCAATTTCCATGGCCGCGTGCAGGAGCCGTGCGATGGTTACGGTGGATGTCCTCTCGTTCACATGGACGATGAGATAGTGCGAGCGCACGCGCACGATGCGCAGATCTCGCCTCAGCGGCCTCGCCGCATCTGGATCCGCCGCGACGCGCTTTGCGGTGTCGCGCAAATCCTGGAGGTACCGCAGCGCGACGTCGCGACCCCATTGATCTATCGAGTAGCGGCGAACCTCCCGCAGCTCTTGGATGGAGAGATTGGACCAGACGAGCTTCACGCGCCCGTTATCGTCTCCTCGACAAACGTATCGATGTCGAAGGCTGCATCGAAGCCGCTTGCCAGGCCTTCATTGCCCAGCACGACGAGCTGGTCGACGATGCGGGCATCCTCATCGAGCCGGCGGAGGCCAGCCCGGCAGGCTTCAGACAAATTCTCAAAACGGCCTTCGCCAACGAGGCGCAAGCCAATCTCTTTCGTTGAACCCAGGCTCACGCTAGCGAGCCCTTCGCGCTGCTGCTGCATGGCTTGCTCCTGCTGTGCTACAGCGTATTACAGACGCTCAGCTTGTCAATGCACCGATGACGCCCCGCTGCGCGTATGCGCCTGCAGCTGAGTGGGGGTTGGAATCCTGGGTTGCGCGGGGCAGATTGGTGGCGCGATGACGCGATGGATGGAAGATACGCAGGGGGCGGCGAACCGGCGCACGCGGAGCTTGGCCGGGCTGGCGGCGACGCTGGGGCTGGTGGTGGCGAGCCTTTATTTGGTGGGCGCGCTGCGGCAGGCGGCGGCGGTGCAGGATTGCGTGCTGAGCGGGCGAAGCGGGTGCCTGGTGGTGGCCTCACGGTAAAATTGGCCCGTAAGGCCGACACCCCAACGAAGGCTCTTCCTATTTCGGCCCCGGCACGCGCCGGCCACCCTGCATGGCGAACATCCAATGCGGGTACTCCGTCGGCATTTCGCTGACCTTGTTCAATTCCGCCAGTTCCTCGGCGGACAGCGTCAGTTTTGTGGACGCAATGTTATCCGCAAGCTGATCGGGGCGTTTGGCGCCGACGATCACGGTGCTCACCACGTGCTGCGCCAGCAGCCAGGCGATGGCCACCTGGGCGACGCTGACTTTGTGGCGTTCGGCGATGGGCCGCATGGCGTCGATGGTGGCCCAGCCGCGCTCGGCTTGCACGGGCGGGAAATCGAAGCTGGTGCGCCGATCGCCTTGTCCGCCTTTCGAGTCGCGCGTGTATTTGCCGCTGAGCAGTCCGCCGGCGAGTGGCGACCAGACCATAAGGCCGAGCCCTTCCTCGCGCAGCAGCGGCACGATTTCGCGTTCCAGGTCGCGGCCGGCAATTGTGTAATAGGCTTGCAGCGAGACCGGGCGCGTGAGGTTCAGCCGGTCCGCCACGCCCAACGCGCGGGCGATGTGCCAGGCGGCCCAGTTGGAAACGCCGACGTAACGCACATGCCCCTGGCGCACGAGATCGTCCAGCGCGCGCAGCGTTTCTTCCACGGGTGTGATTGGGTCGTGCGCGTGGATTTGATACAGGTCGATGTGATCGACGCCGAGACGTTTCAGGCTGGCCTTTACGCCGTCCATGATGTGGCCGCGCGAGGCGCCGCGGTCGTTCGGGCCGTCGCCGGTGGAACCGTACACCTTCGTGGCCAGCACGATTTCCTCGCGCCGCAGGCCCAGATTGCGGATGGCGCGACCGGTGATCTCCTCCGATTTGCCTTCGGCGTACACATCCGCCGTGTCGAAGAAGTTGATGCCGGCGTCGAGGGCCTGCTTCACGAGGGTTTCCGCCTCCGGCTGCTGCAAATTGCCGATGGTGCCCCACATGCCGTCGCCGCCGCCGAACGTCATGGTGCCGAGGCAGAGTTCGGAGACGTAAAGGCCGGTGCGGCCGAGGCGGTTGTATTTCACAGTCTGTCCTTTCGCGGCGCCGGGTAGGTTGGAACCCGGGGCCGGCCGCGCAAGTTCCACGCTGCATGATCCGTTGGCTTTCGCTGTTCCTGGTATGGAGCCTGCCCGCGCTGGCGATGCACTTGACCGATCCCTGGCCCGATCCCGCGAGCGTGACCGGCGTGCGCGCCAGCGAAGT
>CAXUEX010000269.1:0-2412 GCA_964250215.1 uncultured Acetobacteraceae bacterium
CCTGTCCGCCGCGCCGCACGCCGCCGCCACCGCCAGCGTCAGCCGCGGCCGAATGCGCGCGCCGCCCGGGAAAACCGCGTATTTCATGGCCGCCGCGAGCTTGGGTGGCGATCCGGGCTGGTCCGCCATGGCCAGCGCATTGCACAGGGCCTGCTCGATCCGCGTCCTGGCGCTCATCTCCCCGCTCCCTGTCCATTCTTGTTGTCAGGCCGCATGTCACGTCTTATTGACACTGCCTGTCAACGGGAATTTGCGCGCCCCCAGCAAGGGAAAGCCATGGCCAGAAGCGTGCTCGTGATCGGCGCCGGCATCGGCGGCCTCACCGCCGCGCTCGATCTCGCGCGCCGGGGCATGGACGTCACCGTATTGGAACGCGCCGCCACCGTCGGCGGCAAGATGCGGCGCGTGCCCACCCTGGGCGGCCCGGTCGATGCCGGCCCCACGGTGTTCACCATGCGCTGGGTGTTCGATGCGCTGCTGGCCGACGCTGGCAGCACGCTCGATGCGCACCTGCAACTGCAACCCATGGAAACCCTCGCCCGCCACGCCTGGAACGCCCACGACCGGCTCGATCTCTTCGCCGATATCGATCGCTCGACAGACGCGATCGGCCGTTTCGCCGGCACGCGCGAGGCCGCCGGCTACCGCGAATTCTGCGCCCGTGCCCAGCGCATCTACGAAAGCCTGGAAGGCCCGTTCCTGAAATCCAGCCAGCCCGGCTCGCCGCTCGCCCTGGTGCGCCGCGCCGGCGTGGCCGACATGCTCGCCATCGCCGCCTTCGCCACGCTCTGGAAATCGCTCGGCAGCTACTTCCACGATCCGCGCCTGCGCCAGCTGTTCGGCCGCTACGCCACCTATAACGGTTCGTCGCCCTATCTCGCCCCCGCCACGCTCATGCTCATCGCGCATGTCGAGCGCAGCGGCGTGTGGCTGGTACAGGGCGGCATGTACCGCGTCGCGGAAATGCTCGCCGATCTCGCCCGTGCCAAAGGCGCGCAAATCCGCTGCCACGCGCCGGTGCGCGAAATCGGCACCGAACGCGGCCGCGCGAGCCACGTGGTGCTGGCCGACGGCGAACGCCTGGCCGCCGACGCCATCGTGCTGAATGCCGATTGCGCCGCCCTGGCCGCCGGAAAATTCGGCCCCGCGGTGCAACTTGCCTCGCCCGCGTTGAAACCGGCTGACCGCTCGCTCTCCGCGCTCACGTGGGTGATGCACACGCCGGCCGATTTTCCGCTGCACCACCACACGGTGTTCTTCGGCGACGATTACGCGCGCGAATTCACCGACATCTTCGGCCATTCCCGCCTGTCCACCGGCAAGCCCACCGTGTATGTCTGCGCGCAAGACCGCGATGCCGCCGGCCACGCCCCGCCCGGCCCCGAGCGGCTGCTTCTCTTGGTCAACGCCCCCGCCACCGCCGACACCGGAAAACTGCCGGATCAGGAGATCGCCGCATGTCAGACCCGAACCTTCCGGCACCTGGCCAGTTGCGGCCTGACCCTGAATCCGGAACAATTCACCCTGACCGGCCCGACGCAGTTCGAAACGATGTTCCCGGCGACGGGCGGCGCGCTCTACGGCCAGGCGGTGCACGGCACGACAGCGGCATTCAAGCGTCCGCCGTCGCGCAGCCGGATGCCGGGCCTGTATCTGGCGGGGGGCAGCACGCACCCCGGCGCCGGCGTGCCGATGGCAGCACTTTCGGGCCGATTGGCGGCGTCATGCCTGATGGCCGACCTCGCTTCGACAGCCCCGTCCCGCACGGCGGCTACGCGTGGTGGTATCTCGACGCGCTGAGCGACGACGGCAAGCACGGCCTGACCATCATCGCGTTTGTCGGCAGCGTATTCTCCCCCTGGTACGCCTGGGCGAGAAAACGCGGCCCCGCCGACCCGGAAGATCATTGCGCGATCAACGTGGTGATGTATGGCGAAGGCGGCAAGCGCTGGGCGATGACCGAACGCCCCCGCAACAAGCTCCGCCGAACCGAGTCCGAACTCCGCATCGGCCCCAGCGCCATGCACTGGAACGGCAGCACGCTCACGGTGGATTTCGACGAAATCACCGCCCCGGTGCCCAGGCGCCTGGCCGGCCGCGTCACGCTGCACCCCGCCGCCATCGCCACCGAGATCGTGGCGCTCGATGCCGAACGCCGCCACCAATGGTCGCCCATCGCCCCGGTCGCCCGCGTGGAAGTGGCCCTGGAACACCCCGCCCGCACCTGGCAGGGCGAAGCGTATTTCGACACCAACTGGGGCAGCCGCCCGCTGGAACAGGATTTTACCGAATGGCACTGGTGCCGCGCGCCAATGCCGGGCGGCGGCACCGCGGTGCTCTATTACGTCACCAGAAAGGACGGCACGATCTTCACCACCGCCCTGAATTCCGCGCCGGACGGCACCACCACCC
>CAXUEX010000270.1:0-2334 GCA_964250215.1 uncultured Acetobacteraceae bacterium
TGTCGTCGGTCGTGATCGTGGCGCGCGTGCCGTCCCCGAGCGCAGCGGCTTTCACCGGCAGCCCGCCCTGAATCAGCACCACGTTCTCACAGGGTTGGCGCACCTCGATCTGCACGGTCTCATGGCCGGTCAGCGCCAGGGTTTTCAGATCGGGAACGATATCGATCGTATAGGCACGCGGCACCACGGATTTCGGCAGATCGCCCGGCGTGCGGTCGAAATCGAACGGTGCTTCCGCACGGGCGAGTAGTGGCACGGCCGCGAGCGCGGTGGCCGCAAGAAGGATGAGGCGCATGAGAACTCCCTGATTTTTGGCGCGATCCTGGCGGGGCGCGCGGGATGTCGGAATACGGCACGGCGGCACGGCACTGGCAATGCAGCCGGCCCGTGCGGCGTTGCAGCCATCGTGCCACTCTGCGCGCGCGGGAAACCCTTCACGATTTCGGCCAGGTGCCACCCGCCGCACTGACGTGTTTTGCCATAAGCTGGCGTGCAACGCCGTGCCATGCGCCGCCGTCGCGCCAGCCGCCGCTCTCTGCTATGTCCGACACCCGGCCCCATCGCGCAAGGATGCAGGATGCTTACCGACGACGCCCTGAATACGTTGTTCCACGATGCACGCACGCATTGGAAATGGCGTGACGATGCGGTCACCGACGAGGAACTGCACCGGATTTACGATCTGGCGAAAATGGGCCCCACGTCGGCCAACAGCTCGCCGGCGCGCTTCGTGTTCCTGCGCAGCCCGGAAGCCCGCCAGCGCCTGGTGCCGGCGCTATCCTCGGGCAACGTGGAAAAAACCGTGACGGCGCCGCTCACCGTGATCGTGGCCTACGATCCGGTGTTCTACGAAAAACTGCCCGAGTTGTTCCCGCATGCCGATGCGCGGAGCTGGTTCGCCGGCAACGCGGTGCTGGCGGAGGAAACGGCGTTCCGCAACGGCACGCTGCAAGGCGCCTATTTCGTCATGGCGGCGCGCGGGCTGGGCCTGGATGTGGGCGCTATGTCGGGCTTCGACCGTGGCCGCGTGGACGAAATTTTTTTCGGCGACACTGGCTGGAAATCGAACTTCCTGATCAATCTCGGCCATGGCGACGCCTCCGTGCTGTTCCCGCGCGCGCCGAGGCTGGCGTTCGACGATGCCTGCCGGGTGCTCTGATCCGGGCCCAATCCTTGCCGTCGTTTCGTCGCAAGGCGCTTCGGCCGCGCTGATAGAGGACGGGGCAGTGGTCGCGGCTGCCGCCATCCAAGGCGATCGCGGGCTGGCCGCCGCCATTCCGCCGATGCTGGCAAAGCTGCTGGAGGGTCGCGCACCACCGCAGGCCGTGGCGGTGCTCACCGGCCCCGGCAGCTTCACCGGGCTGCGTGCCGGCATCGCGGCCGCCACCGGCATTGGCATCGGTGCCGGCATCCCGGTGGTGGGCGTGACGGCGGCCGAGGCCCTGCGCGAAGCGATGCAGCCGAACGCCCGCGCGAGCTGGATCGCGATCGACTCGCGCCGCGGCCATTTGTTCCTGGATATCGGCCAAGGCTTTCAGGCTTGCCCGCCCGAGGCTTTGCCGGCGCCAAGCGGCCCCGTGGCGATCGGTGGCGACGCGGCGATCCTGGCCGCCGCCACGCTCGCGGCACGCGGCTTCGATGTTTGCCTCAGCGATGCCCGGCTGCCGCGCCCCGAGCATGTGGCGGCGGTGGCCGCGCGCCGGCTGGCCGGTAAATTGCCAGCGCTGGCGCCGCTACCGCTTTACGTCGATCCGCCCGAGGCACGGCCGCCCGCATGACCATCCGGCGGGCCGGCCCGTTCGATCCGCCGGCGCTCGCGGCGGTGCACGCGGCTTGCTTTCCACCCGAAGAGGCTTGGGGCGAGGCGATCCTGGCGGCGCATCTTTCCATGCCGGGCGTATTCGCGCTGCTCGCCGAGACCGGCGGCATGGTGCTGGCCCGCGTGGCGGCCGATGAAGCCGAAATTCTGACGCTTGCCGTGGCGCCCGCGGCGCGGCGCGGCGGCTTGGGACGCGCACTGGTCCGCGGCGCGGCAGCGCTGGCGCAAACTGGCGGGGCAGCCCGGTTGTTCCTGGAAGTGTCGGAAGCCAATAACGCCGCTCGTGCGCTCTATGCGGGGCTCGGCTTCCGGCGGATTGGCACGCGTCCTCGCTATTATCCAGACTTCAGCGACGCGCTGCTGCTACGAAGCGATCTGCCGCTAGAGCGTGACCGGCCAGGATTGGATCGGACTTCGGTGCCGGACACGCTCTAGCTCATTGTTTTGTCGGGCAACTTCTTCGGCGCGCTGACGCGATGTGTGCCGATGTTGCCCTAGCCGCGCCGTAGCCACAG
>CAXUEX010000271.1:0-2307 GCA_964250215.1 uncultured Acetobacteraceae bacterium
CGGCTGGCCGCATCGTGGTGAAGGCCACGGCCGATGCCTGGGTCACGGTGAAGCCGGCGAACGGTCCGGCCGTGCTGAACCGGCTGATGCATGCCGGCGATACTTGGCCGGTGCCGCCCGACGCCGCCGGTTTGCGGCTGACCACGGGCAATGCGGGCGGCACGGAAATCGACGTGGACGGCGCCCCGATCCCGGTTGCGCTCGGCGGCAGCGGCATGGTGCGGCGCGCCCTGCCGCTGGATGCGGACGGCCTGAAAGCCGGCCAACTGCCGCCGCCGGCAACGCGGCACGCCAAATCCCCGCCACCGCCGGCGGATTGAGGTTAGGCCGACACGGCTTCGGCCGGCGCGGGTTCACCCATTTCGACGACTGCGGCGTCGGCGGCTTCCAGGCTCATTATCGTCGCCTCGCGCAACGATCCGGCAATCGCGTCGGCTCCCACGATATGGCGCAGATCGCGCTCCGGGGACGCGGCCTCGGCGGCGCCCCACAGCCCCAGGATCAGCCGCGCGGATGGCAGCCGGCCGCGCAGGCGCCGCAGCAGGAAGCGCAGGTGCGCCGGCGTGCCGGTGGGCTCCAGGTAGGCGACGCAGACCGCGCCGATGCCGCGCGCCTCCAGCGCCGAAATGCGGTCGCGGCCGACGCTTTCGTGCGGCTCGTGCCTTGCCGAGAGCCCGTGCTTGCGCAGCAACTGGGCGAGCAGCGCCGCAGCGGCGTCATCGAGCGGGGTGCGACCGCCGACGCAGAGCACCGACCAATCGGGTGGCAGGTGCTCGGGCGAGGGCGCCTGGCGGTCGGCGGCCGGCAGGCGCGCGATCGCGGATGTCTCGACGGCCGCTTCGGCGGCAGCCGGTTCCGCCTCGCGCGCCGGCGGCGGCGCGTCGTCGTGCGGCTCCAGATCGCTGACCAGCTCGCACACCGCGTCGCGCATCCGGAGCTGGAGCGGCCGCTGCAGCACGCCACGCGCCACGTCCGACGCCGCCATCAGCAGGCTGGGCAGCACCACCGTTTCGTAATAGGCGGCGAGCGGGCGGTCGCGCAGCAGGGTTTCGGCCTGGGTTGCCGCCTCGTCGGCGTCGTCGGCCAGCAGGCGTTGGTAAAGGCTCTCGGTGGGCGTGAGCGCGGGCCGGTCGCCGAGTAGCACGGCGAGAAATTCCAGCCGCTTCACGTGCCGGCCGAGCACCACCAGACAGAGCGTGAGCGGCGTGGAGAGCAGCAGCCCGATCGGGCCCCAGAGCCACGTCCAGAAAATCGCCGCGATCATCACCGACGCGGGCGAAAGCCCGGTGCTGCGGCCGTAGGCGAGTGGTTCGACGATCTGGCCGGTGAGCGCCTCGCAGCCGAAATAGAGCCCCGCCGTCCAGGCGACGCGGCCCCAGCCGGGTTCGGTAGCAGCTGCCAGCACGAGCGGCACCACGGCGGCCACCGGCACGCCGACATAGGGCACGAAACGCAGCAGCGTGGCGAGCAGGCCCCAGAGCGCCGGGCTGGGCACGCCGATCGCGAACAGGCCGGCGGCGATCACCATGCCGAACACCGCATTGATGCAAAGCTGCGCCAGGAAGTAACGGGACAGGCGCTTCGCGCCATCGTTCAGCGCCAGCGTGGTGCGGTGCAGATCGTTGGAGCCGAACAGCCGGATCATGCGGTCCCGCAGATCGTCTTGTTGCAGCAGCACGAACACCGAGAGGATCAGCACCAGCACGGTGGTGCCGAGCGGGGCCAGCACCGGCCCCAAAATCTGCTCGGCCAGGCCGATCGGCGTCGGCGCGGCCGGCTGCACCCGCACGCTCACCGGGTTCTGCGCCGTGCCGGACACCGCGCGCGTCGGCCGGGCGGGGGCCGGCGACGCGGGACGCTCGAACTGGCGCTCCACGCGCTGCTGCAACGAATCCATCGCGCCGCCGACCGAGCCGCGCAGGAATTGCGCCTTCTGCTGCAGCCCCGCCTCCAGCACCGGCAGATCGGGCCCCAGGCTCGCCACCTCCATGCCCATCGTCGCGCCGACGCCCAGGATCACCGCCAGGGCCAGGAACATTGCCGCGAACACGGCCGCGACGCGCGGCAGGCGAAGCTTCTTCAACACCGAGACGATGGGCGCGACGATGAAGCTGAGCAGCACCGCGAGCGTGATCGGCAGGAAGACATCGCGCCCGACATAGAGCGCGCCCACCACCACCACGCCGATGGCGAGCGTGAGCAGCGGATTGCCGGTGGCCGGCTCCGGCGCGGCCCCCAGGGCCCGGGCGGGCCGGCCGGCCGCGGGGTGGGTCAAGACGCGCGGATTCCCCCCCCCGGCTCCGCCCC
>CAXUEX010000272.1:0-2297 GCA_964250215.1 uncultured Acetobacteraceae bacterium
GCAAATGGCTGCTCCTCGCCGAAGGCCGCGCTGTCGCCGAACACCTGCTCGCCCTCGCCACGCTGCCCGTGCTGGCCACCGCGCCGCGTGGCGACGGCCACACCGTGCTCGTGCTGCCCGGCTTCCTCACCTCCGATCTCTCCACCCAGTTGCTGCGCGGCTATCTCTGCGGCCTGGGCTACAACGCGGTGGGCTGGGAACTCGGCCGCAATCTCGGCGGCCTCTACCGCATGCGCGATGGCCTGCGCGCCAAGCTCCGCGACATGGCGCCGGCCGGCCGCAAGGTCTCGCTGCTCGGCTGGAGCCTGGGCGGCGTCTATGCGCGCGACCTCGCGCTGGCCATGCCCGAAGCGGTCCGCGGCATCATCACGCTCGGCAGCCCGTTCTCGCGCGATCTGCGCGCCAACAACGTCGGCAAGCTGTACGACCAGGTATCCGGCGAACGCGTCGAAGCCGCGCTGCCGCACGACATCGCGGCACTCTGCGGCGACATGCCGGTGCCCACCACCTCGATATATTCGCGCACCGACGGCATCGTGAGCTGGCAATCCAGCCGCGTGCAGCCCAAGCCCGACGCCGAAAACATCGAAATCCTCGGCGCCAGCCATCTCGGCCTCGGCGCCCACCCCGCCGCGCTATGGGCCATCGCCGACCGCCTGGCGCAGCGCGACGGCACCTTCACCCCCTTCCGCCGCGGCGGCCCGTTCCGCGCGGCCTACGCGGCGGCCTGAACCCGGCGAGGCTGCCGCCGGCTCACGAAAACCGGGCGCCCCCTGGCCGGCCGCACATCAGCTTCAGCCATGGCGCCGCATGGAACGCACTCATCAGCACGTACATCGGAACCATTCCGCTCAGCGTCGGCCCATGCCCGGCCGGGCACAGCCCATTCATCGGGCCTGCGCCGAGAACATTCGGCATCAGCGCCATGATCGCGAAGCTCGGCGAGGCCGCCAGGCAAAGCCAATCGGCCGCGCGCCCCGCGCCGAGATTCGCACCAACCATCATGCCGGCCCCACCGCCATCGTTCATGCGTTCACGGCCTTGCCGAGCTTGCGCAAGGCCGCCTCTCCCGCGTCCGACACCTCGATCCACTTCCGGTCGGGCGAGGCCTCGGCCGCGTAATTGTCGTGCCAGTTCCACCATTTATATGGCGCGCTCTGCGGGTATCCCTCCGGCGAATCTTCCCAAATCTCCTGGCGACCCAGCGGCGTCGCGTCGAGGTAGCTCCAGACGCTTCCCATCGCCTCGTCGCCGCGGTTGTTGATGAAGTAGGTGCGAAACACCCGCGCGCCGTCGCGGAAGAACACATTATGGCCGTGCCACCGATCCACGCCGAAATCGGCATCGAAACTGTCGGTGATGGTGTACCACGGCATCTCCCAGCCCATCCGCGCCTTCAGCCGCGCGATGTCCGCCTGCGGCGCGCGCGAGGCGTAGGCCAGCGTGGTGTCGCGGGCGTTCAGATGCGCCAGGTTCCCAACCTGGTCGGCCCCGAGCGAGCAGCCGCGGCAGGCATGGTCGGGCCAGCCGAACACGCCGGGTTCGAAGAAAGCGCGATAGACGATCAATTGGCGGCGGCCGGCGAAAAGATCGAGCAAGCGCATCGTGCCGCTCGGGCCCTGGAACGCATACGCCCGTTCCACCGCCATCCACGGCATCCGCCGCCGTTCGGCGGCCAGCGCGTCATGCGCCCGCATCTGCGCCTTTTCCTTCACCAGCAGATTCTGGCGCGCCGCCTCCCACGCCTGCGGCGAAACAACCGGCGGCGTGCGCATGGCGAGCGATCCGCCTTGCCCGTCGGTCTCGGGTGATTGGGTCATGATGGTTGCAACCTCCGATTTGAACGGGCCCCTGGCTCGTTGTTGGTCGTGCGCTAAGCTGGCGCCGGAGCACCGCCCGGCGGGAGTTACAAGTGTGACGGGATTGCGATGGACTCGCTGATCGCCGCCGCGGCCCGCGCGCTCGCGGCCGGCGATCGCCTCGGTGCCCTCAAGCGAGTTGCATTGCGCGACGACGCACCGGCGCTCGCGCTGCGCGGCATTGCGATGGCGCAACTGGGCGATCTCGATCGGGCCAAGCCGCTCCTGCGAAGGGCGGCGCGCGCTTTCGGCCCGAAAGAGGCCGTCGCCCGCGCCAGGTGCGTTGTCGCCGAGGCCGAGATCGCGCTCGTCTCGCGCGACCTGAACTGGCCGGCGACAACGCTCGAAGCCGCGCGGGCAGCGCTCGAGGCGGGAGGCGACCGGGTGAATGCCGCGCACGCCCGCAATCTCCAGGCCCGGCGCCAGCTCCTGATCGGC
>CAXUEX010000273.1:0-2275 GCA_964250215.1 uncultured Acetobacteraceae bacterium
GCTTTGGGGCGCGCGGGGGGGGTTGGACGTATTCTTCTCGGGCGGGCTCCGTAATGGGGGGGAGGTATTATTTGGGGGGGAGCCAGACCCCCCCCGCAACCTTGACGCCTATTTCGACAGTTCCTGCACCAATCGATCGACGTGATAGATCTTTGACAGCGCCTCCTTGATCGCCGTGACATCGACGGCGACGGCGCGGTTCTGCGCTCCGTCATAACCGAAATCGCCGCCGAGAGACTGGATGTTGCCGTCGAAGATCAATCCCACGGCCTGCCCCGCCTTGTTGATCAGCGGCGAGCCGGAATTGCCGCCGATGATGTCGTTGGTCGTGGCGACATCGAGATGCGTCTTCAAGTCCATGCTGTCCTTCGCCTTGCGCCAGCTATCCGGCAGCACGAACGGATAGGCGCCGGTCTCGCGGGCAAAGGCGCCGGCGAAATCGGTGAAGGGTTGGATGAATTCGCCGTTCTGTTCGTAGCCTTTCACAGTGCCGTAGGACAGCCGCAGCGAAAAGGTGGCGTCCGGGTAGCTCGACGTGCCCTGTAACGCGAATTTCGCCGCCGCGATCTTGGCCGCGTTCTGCGTCAGCACGGCTTTCACATTGTTGTCGAAATCCGTCTTCACGGCGCGCGCCGGGCCATCGAGCTTACGGGCGAAAACCAGCGCGGGATCGCTCGACGCATGGATCGCCGCCGCACCGCCATCCAGCAGCTTGGCGCGCGTCGCCGGATCGCCGAGCTTGGTGCCGTTCACGATCTCGTCGGCGATCTGCTCGGGCGATTTGCGGCCGAGAATGGCATGCACGTCGGGATCGTCGGCGCCGAGATATTCGCGGATCTTCGTGAGCCACCAGGCGATCTGCGCACGGTCGAGTTCCGGATAGACGGGCTCGGCCGCGGTGATGTCGAGCTTCAGCGCCGGAAAGTTGCTTTCCTGGTATTCCTCGATGCGCTGGCCGTTGGGTTTGGCGGATTCGGCCGCGTAGCGGTTCAGTTCGATCGCCTGACGCAACGTGGAGGAGGCAAAGCGCTGGCCGAAGCCTTCCAGCAGCAAGTAGCGCTGGAAAATCTGCTTGTCGTGCGCCATGGCTTTGGCGATCGCATCGTAGGCGCCGCGATCCTGCGCCAGCTTCGGATCGGCATTCATCCGCGCGCGCAGCGCTGCTTCCGACTTTTCACGCTGCGGGATGATGCTGCTCTCGGTCAGCGCCTGCTGCTGACCTTTGATGGCTTTTAGGCTGTTCTCGACAAAGAACAGATTGGTGAGCGAGAAGCGCGCCTGTTCCGGGCCCTTCGTGGCCATTTCATGCAACATGCCGCGCAATTCCGAGAGCAGCGAGAGGATGAACGGATTGGCTTCGTCGCGCGTGAATTCGAGCTGGGCGACCGTGTCCTCCCGGTTCGTGCGGCCGGGATTGCCGGAGGTGAAGGTGACATCACCCGCTTTCAGGTCCGGCGGCGCAAATTTCAGGTAGTTGTCGGTGTGCAGCGGCTTGCCGTTGTCGTAGATGCGCACAAAGGCGGCATCGATCGCGTAGCGCGGGAAATTGAAATTGTCCGGGTCGCCGCCGAAATTCGCCGCCTGGTCTTCCACGGCCCAGACGAGGCGGAGATCCTGGTAGCGCTTGAATTTATACAGATCGTAAAGGCCGCCGTGATACAGCGTGATCACCTGGCACCGGATATCGGCTGCCGTGCCGCATTGCTTTTGCACATCCGCGATCGCGGCGCGCTCAGCCGCAGCAAAATCCTTGCCGGATTTGCCGGCGGTAGCCTGCTTGATGGCTTTCGTCACGTCGGAGATGGCGACGAGCTGATTGGCTTCCATCTCGGGGCATTTCTTCTCGTCCGCCTGGGTCTGGGCGGTGAAGCCGTTGGCGACGTAGTCGTGGTCCTTGTCCGACAAGCCGCCGATGCATTCGCGGGCGCAATGGTGGTTCGTCATCACCAGCCCGTCCGGCGAGATCAGGCTCGCGGAGCAGCCGAGTGCCAGGCGGATGGAGGAGAGGCGCACGTGATCGAGCCAGGCCTGATCCGGTGCCCAGCCGTATTTCGCCTGCATCTTCTGGGCCGGGAAATGGTCGAAGGTCCACATGCCTTCGTCGGCCAGGGCCGGAGTGATGGCGGGGGTAATAGCGGCGCCGGCCAGCAGCAGGGCGGCGAGCGGGAGACGGGACATTTTGGCCTCGCGTGGGGTTTCCTGTGGGCGGATTGAACAGCACGGCGACGGGGGGCAGGCGACCACGGTAGGGTCAGCGACTGGGGTGAAGTCGTAA
>CAXUEX010000274.1:0-2248 GCA_964250215.1 uncultured Acetobacteraceae bacterium
CACCCGCCCCTGAACCGACACCCGAATGATCCCGCTCGACGAAACCCACGATCCCGCGCGGAAATCCTGGGTGCCGAACACCGAAACCCACTCCGATTTCCCGATCCAGAACCTGCCGTTCGGCATCTTCTCTCCGCCCGGCGGCATCGCCCGCCCCGGTATCGCCATCGGCAACCACATCCTGGATGTGCGCGCCATCCGCCATGGCCTGGAAGCCGACGCCGAACGCGCGCTGGCGCAAGCGGAAGGGCAGGGGCTGAACGCGTTTCTCGCCCTCGGCGCCCCCGCTCGCATTGCCGTGCGCCGCGCCATCTCCCGCCTGCTCGCGCACGGCAACCAAACCGCCGAAGTCGAAGCCGCTCTGCACGAAGCCGCCGCCTGCGCGCTGCACCTGCCCGCCGCAATCGGCGACTACACCGATTTCTACGCCGGCATCCACCATGCCACCGCCGTAGGCAAATTGTTCCGCCCCGATAACCCTCTGCTGCCGAACTACAAATACGTCCCCATCGGCTATCACGGCCGCGCCTCCAGCGTCCGCGCTTCCGGCATCCCGTTCCGCCGCCCAAACGGCCAGCGCAAGCCGCCGGACGCGACCGAACCCCTCTTCGGCCCCGCCGAGCGCCTCGATTACGAACTCGAACTCGGCATCTGGATCGGCCCCGGCAATCAACCCGGCGATCCCATCCCGATCGACCGCGCGGCGGACCACATCGCCGGCTACTGCCTGCTGAATGACTGGTCGGCGCGCGACATCCAGGCCTGGGAATACCAGCCGCTCGGCCCCTTTCTGGCGAAAAGTTTCGCCACCACAATATCACCATGGATCGTGACGCCAGAAGCCCTCGCCCCGTTCCGCACCGCGCAGCCATCCCGCCCGTCCGGCGATCCCACCCCGTTGCCCTATCTCGCAAACGAAGCCGACCAGCAAAACGGCGCGCTCCGCCTGCGCCTCACCGTTTCGCTCCGCACCGCCCGCATGGCCGCCGAAAACCTGCCGCCGCACCGCCTCTCGCGGTCGAATGCCGCCGATCTCTACTGGACACCCGCGCAACTCGTCGCCCACCACGCCAGCAACGGCTGCGATCTCCGTCCGGGCGACCTAATCGGAACCGGAACAATATCCGGCCCGAACCCCGAAGAAGCCGGCAGCCTGCTGGAACTCACCGCCGGCGGCCGCACCCCGATCGAGCTGCCGAACCGCGAACAGCGCCGTTTTCTGCAAGACGGCGATGAAATCACCATCCAAGCCCGCGCCGAGGCGCCCGGCGCCGTGCCGATCGGTTTCGGCGATTGCACCGCCGCCCTGCTGCCCGCCTGAATGCGCCGCCTCGCCCCGCTTGCGTTGCTGCTCGCACTCGGCGCCTGCACGCTCGCCCCAATCTGTCCCGCGCCGAAAACCTGGGTCGCCCCCGCCACGCTCCACCCCGTGCCGGATCCCGTGCCGCAGGCCGCCGGCATAGTTCTCCTAGGCGAACAGCATGACCGCGCGGCCGACCACGCCTGGCAGCTCGCCACCATCGAACGCATCGCCGCCGCACGGCCGATCACGCTCGGCTTCGAGATGTTCCCCAGAACCGACCAGAAAATCCTCGATGCCTGGGTCGCCGGCAAACTCGGCGAACGCGAATTCCTGCGGCAATCCGATTGGCAACACGTCTGGGGCTTCGATCCCAATCTCTACCTGCCGATCTTCCGCTTCGCCCGCGATCGACGCATACCGATGATCGCCCTGAACGTGAACGAAGCCCTCGTCCACCGGGTCGCGCAGAAAGGTTTCGCAAACATACCTGCCGCGCAGCGTGAAGGTCTCACCACCCCGGCCCCGGCCACGCCGTCCTACCGACAGATGTTGCAGGATGTCATGTCCGGCCACGGCGCGCCGAAAATATCGCCCGACCGCCTGGACCATTTCATCGAAGCCCAGCTCACATGGGACCGCGCCATGGCCGAAGCCATCGCCAAAGCCCGCGCCACCGATCCCGCCCGAACAATCGTCGCCATCATGGGCATCGGCCACCTGGAAAACCGCAACGGCGTCCCCCACCAGCTCGCCGCCCTCGGCATCGCGAACGCGCTCGTTCTCCTCCCCGCCCATGAAATCTGCGAACCCCCCGGCCAAAATTACGCCAACGCAATATTCGTGGAGTAGGCCGGATAAGCGAAGCGTCATCCGGCAACCGCAAATCCAAACAAAAGCCTACCCAGCCGCCCCCGCCACCCGGGCCTGCGCCCCTTCCAGCCGCTC
>CAXUEX010000275.1:0-2214 GCA_964250215.1 uncultured Acetobacteraceae bacterium
GCCAGCCGGTGCGCCGCAACAGGGCGCGCCGCCCGCCGCGCCTGCCGCCAGTCGCGCAGATCCTGCATCGTCACGTAGCCTTTGCGATCGCGGTCGATCTCGGCGAAGTGGTTCGTCACCATGCGCCACCCGGCCGTCTGCGCCTGCTCCCGGGTCAGGCGGCCGTCATGCGTCACGTTAGCTGCGGCGAAGCGGTCCTTTGCCGACATGCGTCCTGGCGCGCCGGCGCCTGTCCAGCCGGCGGCGCGTTCATCTCCGCCGGCGGCGGCGTCGGTGCTGGCGGCGGCCCGGGCGGCATGTCCTGTGGCCCCGGCTGCGCCCAGGCCACTCCGGCTGCCAGCAGCAGCCCAGTCATTGCGGCAATCCCTCGCATGGCGATTCTCCTCAAGTGCCGGCCACCTGCGCGGCAGCCCTGCCGGTGGACGCGGGAAGCCCATACACGTCCCGCGCACGCTTGACGAACGCGCTTACCATTCGTTTCACGGCTTCCCCAAACACCGCGCCGATCGCGCGCTGCAGCAGCCGGCTGCGGAACTCGAAATCCACCCAGAAATCCACCCGCGTGCCACCAGGCGCCGGCTCGAACACCCATTGGTTGTTAAGAAACCGAAACGGGCCATTTTCGTAAGTTACTCGTATGCAGCGCGGCCGCTCCAGGCTCACCCTGCTCGTGAAACTCTCGCGAAACGGTCCGAAGCCGATCGTAAGATCCGCCACCAGCTCGCGCTCGCCCCGTTCACGGACCCGGGCGCCCACGCACCACGGCAGGAATTCGGGATAGCGTCCCACATCCGCCACAAGATCGAAGAGTTGCTCCGGCGTGAACCCCACTACGATGCGGTCGCGATAGCTCGGCATCGGCCTCCCTCAGGCCGCCAATTTCGCCTGCCGCGCGAGGCGCAGCATGGCAAAATCCGCATCCGCGTGATACGAGCTGCGCGTGAGCGGGCTGGCGGCCACCAGCAGAAATCCCCGCGCCCGCGCCAGCGCCGCGATCTCCTCGAATTCCGCCGGCGGCACGAAGCGCGCCACCGGCGCGTGTTTCGGCGTCGGCTGCAAATATTGGCCCAGCGTAAGAAAATCCACCTCCGCCAGCCGCAGATCGTCCATCACCGGAAGCAGCTCTGCGCGCGTCTCGCCCAAACCCAGCATGAGCCCCGATTTGGTGAACACCCGCGGCTCGATCTGCTTGATGCGATCCAGCAGTCGCAGCGACTGATAATAGCGCGCGCCCGGCCGGACCGCCGGATACAGGCGCGGCACGGTTTCCAGATTGTGATTGAACACGTCCGGTCGCGCCGCCGCCACGATCGCCGCAGCCCCCGGCTTGCGCAGAAAATCCGGCGTCAGCACCTCCACGGTGGTGCCCGGAGCCGCGGCCCGGATGGCGTCGATCACGGCCGCGAAATGCGCCGCCCCGCCATCCGCCAGATCGTCGCGATCCACCGAAGTGATGACCACGTGCCGCAGCCCGAGCTTCGCCACTGCGGCGGCCACCCGCGCCGGCTCGTCGGCAGCAACAGGCCCGGGCACACCGGTTGCCACGTTGCAGAACGCGCAGGCTCGCGTGCACACGTCGCCCAGGATCATCATCGTTGCGTGCCGCACCGACCAGCATTCACCGATATTCGGGCACGCCGCTTCCTCGCAAACGGTCACCAGCCCCGCCTCGCGCATCAGCCGCCGCGTCTCGTGGAACACGGGGTGGGTTGGCGCCCGCACGCGGATCCAGTCGGGCTTGCGCGCCACCGGCGTATCCGGCCGCAGCCGTTTTTCCGGGTGCCGCGCAGCAGCCTCGCAGCGATGATCGATTTCCAGACGCACCGGCATAGTGGCGCTAGAAGTGGAAGGGGCCGCAAACCCCGTCAAGCGCCCGCTCGCCGGGCTGCCAAGCGGAACGAAATCTGCGCTAGCATCTAAGCGTGCCCGCCCCGCGCCAGCTTTCGCCGCAACCCCGCCCGCTCTGGCGCATCCTGCTAGCGCCCCGTCTGCGGCTGCCTGCCCTCGCCGCCTGCGTCGCGCTCGCCGCGGTTGCCGCGGTGATCGCCTGGGCCGCCATCCGCCTGCCTGCTGAGCGGTACGAAGCCTATGGCCAGCGATCCCGCACCTGGGCGGTCCTGCTCGAAGCGCAGCACCTCCGCGCCGGCCTTTTCGCGGCCGAGGCCGCCGACCGCGGCGCGGTATTGCGCGAGCAGCCCGGGGCTGGCGCCGAGC
>CAXUEX010000276.1:0-1943 GCA_964250215.1 uncultured Acetobacteraceae bacterium
GCGCATACGGAAACGCCGGCGGCGCCCAGGATTTTGGATAGCGGGAAATGCAAGTTCTACGCACACCCGATGACCGTTTCGCGGCGCTGCCGGCGTTTCCGTATGCGCCGCGCTATGCGCATCCGCTGGCCGAGGCGCCGGCGCTGCGCATGGCGTATATCGACGAGGGGGATGCGGCGGAGGTGGCGCTGTGCCTGCACGGTCAGCCCACCTGGGGGTTCCTGTATCGCAAGATGGTGCCGGCGCTGCGGCGTGCCGGAATGCGCGTGGTGGCGCCGGATTTGTTCGGGTTTGGGCGGTCGGACAAGCCGGTGTCGGAGGCCGCCTATACGTTCGGCTTTCATCGCGCGGCGCTGCTGGCTTTGGTGCGGGTGCTGGACCTGCGGCGCATCACGCTGGTTTGCCAGGATTGGGGCGGGCTGCTGGGGCTGACGCTGCCGATGGAAATGCCGGAGCGTTTCGCGCGGCTGATCGTGATGAACACGGGGTTCGGCACCGGCGATGTGCCGCTTGGCCCGGGGTTTCTGGCGTGGCGGGCATTCAACGACAGCCATCCGGACATGGACATTCCGGCGCTGATGCGGCGCGCGGTGCCTGGCATTTCCGAGGCGGCGGCGGCGGCTTATGGCGCTCCGTTCCCCGATGCGCGGTTCAAGGCCGGGGTGCGGCGGTTTCCGAACCTGGTGCCGGACCGGCCGGACGCCGATGGCGCGGGGGTTTCGCGGCAGGCGCGGGATTGGTGGCGTCAGGCTTGGCGGGGACGCAGCTTCATGGCCATCGGCATGCAGGATCCGGCGCTGGGGCCGGCCGCGATGCGCGCGCTGCATTCCTGCATTCCCAACTGTCCGCCGCCGCTGGAATTGCCGGATGCGGGGCATTTCGTGCAGGAAGCGGGGGCGATCGTGGTGGAGCGCGCGATGGCGAGTTTTGCGGCCGGCGCCTGAGCCGGCTGAGCGTTCCAGACCTTCGCCGGGAGCCGCATGACCTACGGTGTGGACCAGTGCCGCGTGTGCGGCACGAAGATAAAGCTGCACGGCCCGCTCGACATGGAGGAGTGGGTGGAGGCGCAGAAGCGCGCGAAGATGCCCGAAAAAGTTTGGCGGGCGCGCGGCTACCTGGCGGCGCCGACCAAGCGGCAGATGCTGGATCCGTCGCATGGGTGCTGCGCGGCCTGCGGCTACCGCGAGATGCGGCGCAAATCGAAGCCGTTCCGGCGCCTGGCGCTGGCGGGCGTGTGGATTGTGCTGGCCGCGGCGTTTGCCTGGATCGTGATGACTTACGCGCCGTTCAATGGTGGCAAGGCGTATTAGGGGGGCGGCGGCCGGCCGGGATTTGACGCTTCGGGCGGATACCCTAATTTCGCTTCGGACAAGGGCGACAGACCCGGGGAACGGACATGGATCAGCACGCGCCGCCGCGCTTTGCCTGGGAGAAATTCTATCCGCCGGAGCTGGTGGGCCGGGCGGCCATCGAGACGGGAACCGTGCCGGGGCTGCTGGAAGCCGCGGCGGCGCGGTTTGGCGACAAGCCGGCGATCGAATATCGCGACCGGCGCACCGGCTTCGCCGAGCTGGCGGGCATGGTGGATCGGGTGGCGGCGGGGCTGCTGGAACTGGGCCTGGCGCCCGGCGAGCGGCTGGCGCTGCTGCTGCCGAACACGCCCTGGCATTCGGTGTGTTTTTTCGCGGCGCTCAAGGCCGGGCTGACACTGGTGCATCTGAGCCCGCTGGATGCGCCGCGCGAGATCGTGTTCAAGCTGGGCGACAGCGGCGCGCGCACGCTGATCACCACCGACCTGGGCAGCATGGCGGAAGCGGCCGCGGCGCTGCTGCCGGCCGGCGTGATCGACCGGCTGTTGGTGGGCGAGGATGCGCAATGGGGCGGCCCGGCCGGCGAGGTGCCCGCGGGCCCGCAGATTGTTTCTCTGTCGAAGCTGCTGGATA
>CAXUEX010000276.1:1953-2191 GCA_964250215.1 uncultured Acetobacteraceae bacterium
ACGGCTGGCCGGCGCTGCGGCCGGCGGACCTGGCGCTGCTGGATTATACCGGCGGCACCACGGGCACGCCTTAGGGCGCGATGCTGACGCACGGCAACCTGACGGCGGCGACGAGCATCTATGCCGCGTGGCGCGACGATCTGGGCGAAGCCGGCACGCAGCGGGTGATCGGCGTGCTGCCGATGTTCCATATCTACGCGCTTGGCGTGATCCTGCTGGTGAACATTCTGGACGGCAA
>CAXUEX010000277.1:0-2188 GCA_964250215.1 uncultured Acetobacteraceae bacterium
GGGCTGGCGGGGGGTCAAATTTGGTTGGTGTGCCGGGGCTCGGGGGCGGGGGCGGGGTTGGTGGGGTGGGCCTTGGCGGCGGAGCCGACGCCGCTTTCGCCCTGGGGTTTGCGGGTGCCTGGCCGCCGGCCGGTGACGAGCGGGTCGGCGTTTCAATCGGGCCGGATCGAGATCCAGGATGAGGGCAGCCAGCTTGTAGCGGCGCTGGTGGATGCCGGGCCAGGTATGCGTGTGGCGGATTACTGCGCCGGTGCCGGCGGCAAGACGCTGGCGATCGCCGCGACGATGCAGAACCGAGGCCATATCGTCGCCTGCGACGTGCACGAAACGCGGCTGGAAGCGGCGATGCGCCGCTTCCGCCGCGCCGGCGTGCACAATGCCGAGCGGCATCTGCTCGGGGCCGGCGACAAATGGGCCAAGCGCCAGGCCGGAAAGTTTGATCGCGTTCTGGTTGACGCCCCGTGCACCGGCAGCGGAACATGGCGCCGCAACCCGGATGCGCGGCGGCATTTGGCCGAAACCGATCTTGCCGAGCTGCGCGAAAAGCAGGCCGTCATTCTGGAAGAGGCGGCGAAACTGGTACGGCAGGGCGGGCGGCTGATCTATGCCACCTGCTCGCTGCTGCCGGCGGAGAACGAGGAGCAGATCGAGGCCATGCGCGCGCGGCATCCGCAATTTTCGGTGGTTCCGTTGCAGACCGCCTGGAAGCTGCCGGCGCCGCCCCCCGGCGCGGGTTTGTATCTGTCGCTCACGCCACGCCAGCACGGCACCGACGGGTTCTTTGCCGCCGTGCTGGAACGGGGCAGCGGCGCATGATCCTGGTGCGGCGCGCCCGGCCGGAAGATGCGCCGGCGATCGGCGCGGTGCATGTGGCGGCTTGGCGCAGCACGTATCCGGGCATTCTGCCGGCTTCCTATCTCTCCGGGCTTTCGGCCACGCGGCAGGCGCGGCATTACGAAGCTGCGATCGCCGCGGGCGCGCAAGTGCTGGTGGCGTCGCCGGCTTCCGGCGTGCCGCGCGTGGTGGGTTTCGCGACGCTGGGGCCGGCGCGGGTGCGGGGGCTGGGCGATGGCGAGATCGAGACGATTTACGTGCTGGACGATTTCCGCGACCAGGGCGTGGGCCGCCGGCTGATGCGGTCCGCCGCCGCGCAGCTTGCCGGTGCGGGCTGCCGCAGCGCGTTCCTGTGGGTGCTGCGGGACAATCCTAGCCGCTTCTTCTACCAGCATTTGGGGGGTCAACCGGCGGCGCAGGGCAGCACGCGGGTAGCGGGGAAAGTTTTGCCGCAGCTTGCCTATGCGTGGGATCCGATCGAGCGGCTGCTGGCGGCCTCTCCCGCCGGATAGCATCGGAAGTCGGCTTTTCCCGTTCCTATGCCGCCGCATCTAGGAACGATTGCAGGATGCGGGCGGCCGCCAGGCGATCAACGATGCGGGCGCGGCGGGCGCGGCCCATGCCGGCGGTTTCGATCAGCATCTGGTGCGTGTCGGCGGTGGTCAGCCGTTCGTCCCACATGGCGGCGGGGAGCGCGGCGGCGTGGGACAAGTCGCGCGCCCAGTCCCGCGCGGCCTGCGCGGCCGGGCCGAACTCGCCTTCCATGCCGAGCGGCAGGCCGACCACCAGGCCCGCCGCTCCCTGCCGCGCCGCGATGGCGGCAATTTCGGCGGCGTTCACGGCGAGCTTGCCGCGCCGAATCTGGCCATAGGGGCTCGCGAGCCGGCGCCCGACATCCGACAGCGCCAGGCCGATGGTGCGGCGGCCGGGATCGATGCCGAGCAGCCTTTCGCCCGGTCGCAACGCGGCAAGCAGCTCGGGCACGGAGAGCAGAGGCACAGGTTGAAGCCTGAAAGGGTCGCGTTTATCGTCTGGCGCTTCCCCATCTGCCAAGGTTGATCATGTCGCTCGATCCCGCGACCGTCCGGCGCATTGCTAAGCTCGCCCGCATTCGCGTGGCGGAACAGGATGTGCCGCTTCTGCAGGGCGAGCTGAACAACATTCTTGGCTGGATCGAGCAGTTGAACGAGGTGGATGTGGAAGGCGTCGCGCCGCTGGCCGGGGGCGCCGATATCGCGCTGCGACTGCGCGAGGATGCGGTGACCGATGGGAACATTCCGGAACAGATACTGGCGAACGCGCCGGGGCGGGAGGGCGCGTTCTTCACCGTGCCGAAGGTGGTGGAGTGATGGCG
>CAXUEX010000278.1:0-2186 GCA_964250215.1 uncultured Acetobacteraceae bacterium
GGCAAGTGGCTTGCGAGGGGAGGGGCGCGCGTGTATGGCCCGCGGCTTACTGCCGGGAACGTGGACGGGCCTTCGGGGTCCGCGCCCGCGATGCGCTTGCCGCATGGCCTACCGGTGCAACACGCCAGACCTGCAAGGCCCGGCATAGAACAGGAGTGGCTGCGCATGACCAAGCGCACCGAAAGCAAGTTCAAGATCAATCGCCGGCTCGGCGTGAACCTCTGGGGCCGCGCGAAGAGCCCGGTGGCGAAGCGCGATTACGGGCCCGGCCAGCACGGCCAGCGGCGCAAGGGCAAGCCCAGCGACTTCAATATTCAGCTCAAAGCCAAGCAGAAGCTGAAGGGCTATTACGGCAACATCGGCGAGCGGCAGTTCCGCAAATACTACGAGGAGGCGGTGCGGCGGCGGGGTGATACGTCGGAAAACCTCATCGAGCTGCTGGAACGGCGGTTGGATGCCGTGATTTATCGCATGAAGTTCGCGGTGACGCCGTTCGCGGCGCGGCAGTTCGTCAACCACGGGCATGTGACGGTGAACGGCCGCAAGGTGAATATCCCGAGCTTCCTGGTGCGCGATGGCGACACCATCGAGGTGAAGGAGAAATCCAAGCAGATGGCGGCGCTGCTGGATGCGGCGCAGAGCAATGAGCGGGATGTGCCGGAATATGTAGAGGTGGACCATCGGATGATGAAGGGCCGGTTTGTGCGGAGCCCGAAACTGAACGATGTGCCGTATCCGGTGACGATGGAGCCGAACTTGGTGGTGGAGTTTTATTCCCGGTAGTTTGGCTGCGCGGGCGGCGCTGGCACAACCACCCGTCACGCGCATTCCACCGCCGTCTCGCGCGCCAGAACGCGGGCGCGAAAATCGTCGGGCAACGGTGCCGGGCGGCCGGTTGTCTGGTCGGTGTTGACGTGGACGATTGTTCCCTCGGCCCGCAATTCCGGCGCGGTTTCGGCGAACACCGCCAGGGCGAAGGTCACGCTCGTGCGCCCCAGCCGCGCCGCGCGGCAGCCGATGGCGAGGGTTTCGTCGAAGCCGATCGGCGCGCGGAACAGCACCTCGGCGCGCACGGCGTGGAAATCCGTGGCGGCCGCCGCCAACTGCGCCGCGTAATCATAGCCCAGCGCCCGGAAATACTCGGTGATCGCGGTGTCGAAATAAGAGTCGGGCTGCGCGCGCCGCAGCAGGACGTTGGTATCGACCGGCACGCTCATTCGCGTGCGGGATAGATGCTCTCGCGGGTGATGGCTTGGTCGGACAGCGGTGGCGTGCGCGGCAACCGATGGCGGCGCTGGCCCGGTGGATGCGGGACCGTTGCGCGTTGGTGGCCGCTTGCGTGAGCAGGTCGCGCATAAGGGTGCCGAGGCCGATGCCGCGCGCGCGGGCCTGGAGTTCGAGCTCTCGGCGCACGCCGTCATCCAGCCTGACGGAAATGCGGACGCTCATCGTATTCACCCGATTGCTGCGGGAAGTTTAGGGAGCTGGCGAATTACGGGCAACGCATCGGACTGAGAAATCGGACGGACATGATGGCGACCCAACGCGTGTGGCTCCGGCCTTGGCGTGACGCGGCGGCGATTTCACGGATAAGGCGGCGATTCTGGGAGGAGCCGCGGATCGATCGCGCTTATCCGGGCTGGCGGCGCGCGCGGCCGCCGGTGACGGTGGGGGCGGGGGAGGGCGCGCCGCGGATCAGCGTGGTGATGCCGGTGCATGAGACGCGCGCGGATTGGTTGCGGGAGGCGATTGCGTCGGTGGAGGCGCAGCATTGGGGCGCGTGGGAGTTGTGCGTCGCGAACGATGCGTCGCGGGCGCCGCATGTGGCGGCGGTGCTGGATGGGGCGGCGCGGCGGGATGCGCGCATCCGGGTGGTGCATCTGCCGGACCGGCTGGGGATTGCGGGGGCGACGAACGCGGCGGCTGCGCTGGCGGGCGGCGACTATGTGGCGTTTCTGGATCATGACGATGTGCTGGCGCCGGAGGCGTTGGCGGTGATGGCGGCGGCGGCGCGGGCGGATCCGGCGGCAGGGCTGCTGTTTTCGGACGAGGACCAGATCGTGGGCGGGCGGTTGCGGGCGCCGTATTTCAAGCCGGGGTGGAATCCTGATCTGCTGCTGCAACAGAATCTGGTGTGCCACCTGGCGATGTGCCGGCGGGAGGTTTTTGCGGCGCTGGGCGGGATG
>CAXUEX010000279.1:0-2174 GCA_964250215.1 uncultured Acetobacteraceae bacterium
GGCCGCGCGCGGGCGGAGCCGGGGGGGGCGGGCGCGCTTTCGGGCTGGGCGCCGCCGCCTCCGGGGCGGCCCACGCCGCAGCCGGAGGCGATTCCGTTTCCCATCCTGTTCGAGGATGCGCATCTTCTGGTGCTGAACAAGCCGGCCGGGCTGACCGTGCATCCGGCGCCGGGCAACCAGCAGGGCACGCTGGTGAACGCCCTTCTGGCGCATTGCGGCGCCACGCTGCCCGGCATCGGCGGCGAGTTGCGGCCGGGCATCGTTCACCGGCTGGATCGGGAGACCAGCGGCGTGATGGTGGTGGCGAAGACCGAGGCGGCGCTGGCAACGCTCTCCGCCGCCTTCGCGGCGCGCGATCTGGATCGGCATTATCTGGCCCTTGCCTGGGGCCTGCCGGCGCCCGCCGAGGGCCGCGTGGAGGCGCCGATCGGCCGCGATCCGCGCGAGCGCAAGCGCATGGCCGTGGTGCGCCAGGGCGGCCGCGCGGCGCTGACGCACTACAAGGCGCAGCAGAGCTGGTGGCAAGCCGTTTCGTTGCTGGAATGCCGGCTGGGCACCGGGCGCACGCATCAGATCCGCGTGCATCTCGCCTCGATCGGGCACCCGCTGGTGGGCGATCCCGTGTATCTGCGGCGCGTGCCGGCGGCGGCGAAATCGCTGTCGGAGCCGTTGCGCCGGACGTTGCTGGATTTCCCGCGGCAGGCGCTGCACGCGGCAAGCCTGGGCTTTCGCCACCCCGCGACCGGCGAGGCGCTGCACTTCACGGCACTGCCGCCTAGCGATTTCGCTTCTCTGCTCGCAGCCCTCGACGGCGCGGAAGATCCTGAACAGAGGTAACGTATCCGTAAGTTGACCGGACCGCTCCGGTCCACTATAAGCTGGCTTACTGTCGTCGCGGGCGTGCGGCGGCGGGGGGAGCCGGCCACCGCCAGAAACGGGGTGTTATCCGGCTCGTGATAACCGATCCCGCGCTCCGCCCGAATAATGGGCGAACCCGTTCCCCTCCGCGCCTTTTAAGGGTGGACAGAACGGCCCGCAAAGGAGCCAAACGTGGCTGCATCCGTGATCAACGTTGCCCCCGAGGGCAACCTCTCCCGCTACCTGCAGGAGATCCGCAAGTTTCCCATGCTCTCCCCCGAGGAGGAGTTGCGCCTGTCGAAAGCCTGGCGCGACAGCGAGGATATGGCGAGCGCGCATAAGCTTGTCACCTCCCACCTCCGGCTCGTGGCCAAGATCGCCATGGGCTACCGCGGCTACGGCCTGCCGGTGGGCGAGCTGATCAGCGAGGGCAATGTGGGCATGATGCAGGCGGTGAAGCGCTTCGATCCCGATCGCGGCTTCCGCCTGGCCACCTATGCCATGTGGTGGATCCGTGCCGCCATCCAGGAATACATCCTGCACAGCTGGTCGCTCGTGAAAATGGGCACCACGGCGGCGCAGAAGAAGCTGTTCTTCAACCTGCGCCGGCTGAAAGGCCAGATGCAGGCCATCGAGGACGGCGACCTGCAGCCCGAGCAGGTGGCCAAGATTGCCACCACGCTCGGCGTGCCGGAGCAGGACGTGGTGAGCATGAACCGTCGGCTGGCCGCGCCCGATCACAGCCTGAACGCACCCGTCCGTGCCGATAGCGAGGGCGAGTGGCAGGATTGGCTGGTCGATGAAGGCGAAAGCCAGGAAACCGAGCTCGCCGAGCGCGAGGAACTGACCGGCCGCAAAGCGCTGCTCGGCGGCGCGTTGCGCACGCTGAACGACCGCGAGCGCCACATCCTCATCGAGCGCCGGCTCAAGGACCAGCCGACCACGCTCGAGGAATTGTCGCAGCAGTATAACATCAGCCGCGAGCGCGTGCGGCAGATCGAGGTGCGCGCATTCGAGAAGCTGCAAAAGGCCATGCGGGTTCAGGTGGCCGAGCGCCGGAATGCTGGGCTGGCGGGCGCGCACGCCTAGCCTGCGCATGCGGGTTGGGGAACTCCCAGGAAGCGCCTGACGGATACACAACCCGCCAGGCGCCTCCCGCTATCGCCGGCGTTGGATCTTGATTTTCACCGAGATCTTCACGACAATCGATAGCGGAAGCCAAGCATGTGCTAGCATGCATGCCTCCAACGTGCCGGCCGGGCCTATTCCCGGTCGGTACCATAGGATTAGCAACCGGGCTGACTTTAGCCACTTTT
>CAXUEX010000280.1:0-2168 GCA_964250215.1 uncultured Acetobacteraceae bacterium
CGGGCGAGCAGCGGCTGGAGGGGGTTGGCGGGCACGGCGGAATTATGTCCGCAGATGCGGAGATTGTCAAGGATTATTTTCTTGCGCTTGGCGGAGAGCGGGAAATTCGGGCAAAGGCGCTGGCCAAACACCGCAGCCCCCGATAGGTTACATGTAACCCTCTCGGAGACTTGTCATGGCCCCGGCATCGAAACCCACGCCTTCTCGCACAAAGGTGCGGCAACATCGCGAGCGGCTGCGCGCGCAGGGTCTGCGCCCAATCCAGATTTGGGTGCCGGATGTGCATGCGCCGTCGTTCCGCTTGGAGGCGCATCGCCAGTCGGTGGCCGTGGCCACGAGCGCGCATGAACATGAGGATCAGGCGTTCATCGACGCGGCATCGGATTGGGGCGATGCATGAAGCGTGGCGACATCTGGACCGTCGCCGGCGGCAGCGACTACGCCGGGAAGCCACGGCCGGTGGTTGTTGTTCAGGACGACAGCTTCGACGCCACCGACTCGATCACGGTCTGCGCCTTCACCACCGACGAGACCGAAGCCCCGCTGTTCCGCCTGCCCGTGGAGCCAAACGAGCGTAACGGCTTGTGCCGGGCGTGCCGGTTGATGGTGGACAAGATCACTACGGTTCCCAAGACCAAAATTGGCGCACGCATCGGCAAGTTGGACGACGAGGATATCCTGCGGTTCAACCGGGCCGTGTTGGTGTTTCTTGGGCTGGCGGTTTCGCCGAAGACGAAGCCGGCGGCATGACGAGCGATTTGCACGCTTCCGCTCTGACGCCGTTGCCGTGGCGGTGAGCGACATCGCGCTGCTGGCATGGATGGCTTCGTCGCAAGCGCTTCTCGCAACGACGGCGACAGCGCGAGTGATGCGCAACGAGACAGGGTATTAGCCGGAGAGCGGTTCGGCGATGGATTCGAGGGATTTGCCTTCGGCATCGATGCCGAGCCGGGCTTCGACGATGGCGGCGCCGAGCATGAGGGCGGCGGCGGCGGCATAGCCCCAGGCAACCGCGCCTACGCCCTGGCCGATGAGGCGGCCGAAGATGGCCGGGGCGGCGACGCCACCGATGAGCGTGCCGAGCGCATAGAACAGCGCGATGGCGAGCGCGCGGGTTTCCAGCGGGAAGATTTCGCTGGCGGTGAGATAGGCCGAGCTGGCGGCGGCGGACGCGACGAAGAAGATGGCGACCCAGGCGGCGGTTTGGGTGACGGCGGTGAACCAGCCGGCGGAGAACGCGAAGGCGGTGGCGGCGAGCAGGATGCCAGCAAGGCCGTAGGTGCCGGCGATCATTTTGCGTCGGCCGACCGTATCGAACAGATGGCCGAGCAGCACGGGCCCGAGCAGGTTGCCGAGGGCGAGCGGCAGGATGAACAGGCCGATGTTTTTCGCGGGCACGTGGTAGGCGTGGGTGAGCACCAGGCCGTAGGTGAAGAACACCGCATTGAACAGGAAGGCCTGGGCGGTCATCAGGCTGAGGGCGAGGAAGGCGCGCTTGCGGTGCGTGCCGAGCATGGCGCGCAGGATGAGGCCGAAGCCGAAGACGCGGCGCGGGTGGATTTTGAGTTTTTCGGTGACGGGCGGGAGCTTGCCGCCGCCGCTGGCCTCGACGCGCTGTTCTACCTCGGCAATGGTTTTTTCCGCTTCCTGGATGCGGCCGTGGGTGACGAGCCAGCGCGGGCTTTCGGGGACCCAGCGACGCAGCACGAGCACGAACAGGCCCAGCACGCCGCCGATGCCGAAGCCCAAGCGCCAGCCGATTTCGGGGCGGATGACGGCGCCGCCGAGCAGCAGCAGGGCGCCGGCGGCGCCGATGGCGGCACCGCCCCAGTAGCTGCCGTTGACGATGAGATCGATGCGGCCGCGCAACCGGGCCGGGATGAGTTCGTCGATGGCGGAATTGATGGCCGCGTATTCGCCGCCGATGCCGAGGCCCGTGAGCACGCGGAAGGCGGCGAGCGAGGCGAAGCTCCAGGCGCAGGCGGAGGCGAGCACGCCGGCGACATAGATGCCGAGGGTGATGTTGAAGATGAGGCGGCGGCCGAAACGGTCGGTGAGCCAGCCGAAGAGCAGCGCGCCGGCGACGGCGCCGGCGACGTAGCGCGCGGCCATGTCGGCGATTTCGGCGGCGGTGAGGCCGCGGGGGCGGCGGGTTTGTAGGGGGGGGC
>CAXUEX010000281.1:0-2150 GCA_964250215.1 uncultured Acetobacteraceae bacterium
CTACGCCCCGCTCTTCGCCTGGCTGGAGGGCCGCGCCCCCGCGCCCGACCCCGCCGACGCGCCGGTGTTCCGCCCGCCCATGCTCGCCCATCCGCTGGAACCGGCCGATTTCGCCGCCCTCGATGCCGCCGCCTTCGCCGCCGAATGGAAATGGGACGGCATCCGCGTGCAGCTCGTGTCTGGCCCCGGCGGCCACCGCATCTACTCGCGCGGCGCCGAGGATATTTCCGCGTCCTTCCCGGACATTCTCGAAACCCTCAATTTCCACGCCGTGCTCGACGGCGAAATGCTGGTCGCGCGCGACGGCCGCATCGCCCCCTTCGCTGATCTGCAACAGCGCCTGAACCGCAAATCCGCCAGCGTGAAAATGCTGAAGGATTTCCCCGCCCATGTGCGCCTCTACGATATCCTGTTCGACGGCGCCGAGGACCTCCGTCCGCTGCCGTTCCGCCAACGCCGCGCGCGACTCGCGCAATTCGCCGCGCGCGAAAACCCGCGCCGCATGGACCTCTCCCCACTGCTCGAATTCCACACCCGCGAGCGCTTGGCGGAACTCCGCGCCGGCGCGCGCGAAGCGGCCATCGAAGGCTTGATGCTGAAACGCACCGACAGCCCCTACCTCCCCGGCCGTCCGAAAGGCCTGTGGTGGAAATGGAAGCGCGATCCGCTCACCATCGACGCGGTGATGATGTATGCCCAGCGCGGCCACGGCAAACGCAGCAGCTTCTATTCCGATTACACCTTCGGATTATGGCGGGACGACGGCGCGCTGGTGCCGATCGGCAAGGCCTATTCCGGCTACACCGACGAGGAATTGCTGAAACTCGATCGCTGGATCCGCGCCCACACCGTCGCGCGCTTCGGCCCGGTGCGCGAAGTGGAGCCCGCGCTTGTCCTGGAAATCGCCTTCGACGCCGCGCAGCGCTCCACCCGCCACAAATCCGGCGTGGCCCTCCGCTTCCCCCGCATCGCCCGCCTGCGCTGGGACAAACCCGCCGCCGCCGCCGACCGGCTCGAAGCGCTGCTCAGCCTTGCAGGAATGTCGGGACCGGACCCAGCTTCCGGGCCCATTACTGTCGCAAGCAACATATCGTGACAGTGGAAACCCGCTTGCCCGGGAGTAATCCAGCCGGAAAATCTTCAATTACCCGTGAGGCCGGGAGTATTTCTTTTCCCACACGTGCCGTTTCTGTGGTGTTTTCGCCACGGCCGTTGTGCATCGCGTCATCGCCCCCTCGCCTTTCCACGCCTGCGACGTTAGATGCCTGCCCACCGGCCGGCGGCACCGCCCGCACCGGCTTCGCCTTCGGGCGGCCGACCGTGAAATCGCGAAGGAGAGTTGGAATGAAGCTTCGGAATGCGCTGCTGGCGACGAGCCTGATGGCGATCCCAGGTGCCGCGTTGGCGCAGCCGGTGCTGGGCCCCTATGTCAGCCTCGGCGTAGGCGCGAACTACCTGCAGGATCAGAACATCAAAAATTCCGATGTCCCGGCCCTGTCCGGCTACGGAAACTACTTCAGCGGCCATATCCGCACCGATGTCGACGTGATGGGGTCCGGCGCCGTCGGCTACGGTCTCGGCAACGGGCTGCGCGTCGAAATCCAGGGCGACTACCGCCAGAACAAGCTCAACCGCTTCGCCGGCGCCTCAGCCGGCGGCCAGGAGCAGCAATTCGGCGGCTTCGTGAACGTGCTGTACGATTTCGATCTCACCCCGTTCGGCCTGCCGGGCGTCGCGCCGTATATCGGCGCCGGCGCCGGCTATGAGCAGGTGAAGTTCCAGAACGGCAACGCCAGCACCTTCGGCGCCGGCTTCCCCGAGTATCTGCGCACCACCAGCACGCAGGGCGATTTCGCGGCGCAGGCCATCCTGGGCATCGCCTACAACATCCCCTCCGTCCCCGGTCTCGCGGTCACGGCCGAATACCGGTTCATGACCATTCCCGAAGACCTGAACTTTAAGGGCCAGTATTTCGCCCCGGGCGTGTCCACGCGCGCGCTGTTCAAAACCGACGGCACCTACAACCACGCCGGCTTGATCGGGCTCCGCTATGCGCTGTTCCAGCCGCCGCCGCCGGCCCCGCCGGCCCCACCCGCCCCGCCGCCGCCCGCGCCGGTGCAGGAAGCCCGCACCTACCTCGTGTTCTTCGA
>CAXUEX010000282.1:0-2125 GCA_964250215.1 uncultured Acetobacteraceae bacterium
GGACCATAAGTCCTCGGCCGTCGGCCGCCCAACCGCCGGCACCGGCGGCCGACGACCGATGACCGTCTTGCTGACTCCGACCGCTCAAGCGTAAAAGATCGCCATGCCACGCCTCGCTTTTCTCGCGCTGCCGGCGGTGCTCGCGCTGGCCGCGTGCAGTTCCGACTGGGAACGCACGTTCGGCCTCACCCGCGACGTGCCGGACGAGTTCACCGTCACCACGCGCGCGCCCCTCTCGATGCCGCCCGATTACACGCTAAGCCCGCCGCAGCCCGGCGCCAGCCGGCCGCAGGAACTCACCGCGCAACAGGCCGCCGAAGCCGCCCTCGCCCCCGATACAGCGCTCGGCCGACCCTCCGGCGCCGCCTCACCCGGCCAGAATGCGCTGATCGCCCAGGCGGGTCCGGCAGCGCCAGCCGATATCCGCGATCGCGTCAACGCCGAGCAGCAACTCGACAGGCCGAGCCAGGGCCTCACCCAACGGCTGATGTTCTGGCAGACCGCGCCCGAGCCCGGCACGCCGCTCGATCCGGTGCGCGAGGCGCAGCGCCTGCGTGAAAACGCCGCCCTCGGCCAGTCGCCCACGGTCGGCGACACGCCGATCATCCAGGCGAAAAAGCCGAGCAGCGGCGGCTTCCTGGGCCTGTTCTGATCACCAACGCTTGACGCAACGGCGCACCCGGGCCTTGCTGTAGCCGTTTTCAGGAGGAAACGGATGCGTTGGATCGTCTTCATCGCCGCCGCCGCGCTCACCGGCTGCGTCAACCCGGTGGTGCAGAAAGAAGACCTGCTTGCCGCCGCCGGCTTCGCCACCAAGCCCGCCGACACGCCCGCCCGCCAAGCCGCGCTCGCCCGCATGCCGCCGCACAAATTCACCCACCAGGTCCGCAACGGCAAGACCGTCTATCTCTACGCCGACCCCACCATCTGCGGCTGCGTCTATGCCGGCGACGATACCGCCTACAGCCGCTACCGCCAGGAAGTGTTCCAGCAGCGCCTCGCCGACGAGCAGGAGATGGCCGCGAACATGAACGAGGAAGCCCAGATGCAGGCAAATCTCGACTGGGGCCTATGGGGCGGCCCGTGGGGAGCATACGTCTGGTAACCAGTTGCCAGTTTTCAGTTGTCAGTTTTCAGAAGGGCCTCTGGTAACTGGCAACTGGCAACTAAGAACAACCCATGATTCGCCACCTGCCAACAGGTCTGATCAACCGCATTGCCGCCGGCGAGGTGATCGAGCGGCCGGCGGCGGTGGTCAAAGAACTAGTGGAGAACGCGCTCGACGCCGGTGCCGCGCGCATCGCCGTGGCCATCGAAGGCGGCGGCATCGCCCGCATCGAGGTGCGTGACGACGGCGCCGGCATTCCGGCCGCCGAACTGCCGCTCGCGGTGCAGCGTCATTGCACGAGCAAGCTCGCCGACGGCGACCTCGTGCGCATCGCCACGCTCGGCTTCCGCGGCGAGGCGCTACCCTCGATCGGCGCCGCCGCCCGGCTCACGCTGATCTCCCGCGCCCGCGGCGAAGCGGCGCACCGCATCGTTGTCGCGGGTGGCGCGGTAGGGCCCGTCGAACCCTGCGCCGGCACGCCAGGCACGTTGGCATTGGTCGAGGATCTGTTCTTCGCCACCCCGGCCCGCCGCAAATTCCTCAAAGTCCCGCGCACCGAAGCCGATCATGCCGAGGCCGCGCTGCGCCGCCTCGCCTTTGCCGCCCCCGGCACCGCCTTCACGCTCTCGCTCGACGGCCGCGAGTCGCTCGATCTCCCAATCCACGCAGCCGCCGACCGCATTCGCGCGCTCACCGGCGAAGCCGCGCTGCTGGCGGTTGCAGGCGAGCGCGGCGAGGCCCGTCTCGGCGGTTTCGCGGCCCCGCCCTCGGTCACGCGCGCCACCGCCGCCGCGCTCTCGCTGGTGGTGAATGGCCGGCCGGTGGCCGATCCCATGCTGCGCACCGCCGTGCGGGTCGCCTATCGCGGCGTCATCGAAGCCGGCCGCTACCCGGTCGTCGCGCTCACCCTCGACCTGCCGCCCGAGCAGCTCGACGTGAACGTGCACCCCGCCAAGAGCGAGCTGCGCTTCCGCGATCCCGAGGCGATCCGCGGCCTCGTCATCGGCAGCCTGCAAC
>CAXUEX010000283.1:0-2106 GCA_964250215.1 uncultured Acetobacteraceae bacterium
GGGGGGGGGGGGGGGGGGGGGGGCGCGCGGGGGGGGGGGGGGGGGGGGGGGTGGTTCCCCCCCCGCGGGGGGGGGGGGGGCCCCCCCCGGCGACGCTGGGATGGAAGCGAAGGCGGATGTGCAGATTGCCGGCATGGCCGTCTCCCGCGAGGCGCGAGAGGGTCAGGAAATAGCCCTTCAGCGCGAACGGCACGATGCTGCCGGGGGGCAGCAGCGGCGGCGGCACAATGTATTCGGAAAGCACTTCGAAGGTCGAAACGTAGGTCATGATGCGCACTCCTGTTGGCGGGCGATGCCCCCGAAGCTGTGCGCCGTGACCGACGTTTATGGTAATTAATCGTTATGAAAAGCGCTGAATCCTCGGCGTGCGGCGCGTGCCGGGGATCGGCGAGGGCGCCGCACGCGCCACGATCGGGGTCGTTCGCGCTACCGTTTGCTGACCGGGATGACTGTTCCCGTCTCAGTCTTTTGCAAACTGCGCGACGAGATCGGAGAGGTGACCGATTTCGCTCAGGCGCAGTGGTGTGAGCGCCACGGCAGCACCGCCGCGCGCGATGCGGCGCGGCAGCACGGCGTGGGAAAACCCCAGCTTCTGCGCCTCCTTCAGTCGGGCATCGGCCTGTGCCACCTGGCGCACTTCGCCCGACAGCCCGATTTCGCCGAAATAGACCGCGCCCGCATCGGTCGGCCGGGCCGAAGCCGCGGAAGCCAGCGCCGCCGCCACCGCCAGATCGGCCGCCGTTTCGCTGATGCGCAAACCGCCGGCGACATTCAGATAGATATCGGCGCTGCCGAGCTTCAGGCCGCAACGGCTATCCAGCACCGCGAGCAGCATGGCGAGCCGCGCGCCATCCCAGCCGAGCACCGAGCGCCGGGGCGGGCCGCCGGAATTGTTGGCGGCGAGCAGAGCCTGGATTTCCAGCAGCACCGGCCGCGTGCCTTCCAAACCGGCGAACACGGCGCTGCCGGCGATGTGGCCGCGGCGTTCGGCCAGGAACAGCGCCGAGGGGTTCGGCACTTCGGCCAGCCCACGATCGGTCATTTCGAATACGCCGATTTCGTCGGTGGCGCCGAAGCGGTTCTTGGCGCCGCGCAGGATGCGGAACTGGTGGCCGCGATCGCCTTCGAAGTGCAGCACCGCATCCACCATGTGTTCCAGCACGCGTGGGCCGGCGAGCGATCCGTCCTTTGTTACGTGACCGACCAGGATCAGGCAGAACTCGCGGGATTTGGCGAGACGGATCAGCTCGAAAGCGGCGGCGCGCACCTGGGTGACGGTGCCGGGCGCGCTTTCGATGCTGTCGAGCCACATGGTCTGGATGCTGTCGATCACCACCACGGCCGGGCGTTCGGCCTGGAGCGTGGCGGCGATGCTGCGCACGTCGATGGCGGTCGCGAGCCGCAGCTTCGCGGCATCCAGGCCGAGGCGGCGGGCGCGCAGCCGGATCTGGTCGGTGGCTTCCTCGCCCGAGATGTAGAGCACCGGCGCGCCGGCGCGGGCCAGGCTGGCGGCGGCTTGCAGCAGCAGCGTGGATTTGCCGATGCCGGGATCGCCGCCCACCAGCACGGCGCTGGCCGGCACCAGGCCGCCGCCGAGCACGCGGTCTAGCTCGGCGATTCCGGTGGGCAGGCGCGGCGGCGGTTCTGTCTCGCCCTGCAACGGCAGCAGCGCGAGCCGGCTGCCGGGTTTGGCGGCGGCGGCGGGGCCGGGGGCAGCCGGTTCCTCGAGGATGGTGTTCCACTCGCCGCAGGTTTCGCAGCGTCCGGCCCATTTCGGCGTGATGGCGCCGCATTGCTGGCAGACGAATCGGGTGTGGGGCTTGGCCATCGCGGGCCCGGGCTCTGCGCCCAGACCCGCGTTGCCGGCAAGCCGGAAATCGGGGCGCGCCGCGCGCCTTACTTCGTGCCGCTCGTTGGCGTGTAGGTCAGCTCTTCGACCGGCGTCTGCTGGCTCGCAGCGAAGAAGGCGAGATAGTCGCTGCCGGACGGCTGGAGCACCGGTCCAACGTCGGGCGACCTGTCATCCAGATCCGCCGCTTTGATGCCGTTGACGTGCCGGCGAGCGGCACCGCGCTGCTGGCATGGATGGCTTCGTCGCAAGCGCGC
>CAXUEX010000284.1:0-402 GCA_964250215.1 uncultured Acetobacteraceae bacterium
ATTGTCCTTGATCAGATTGCCCGCTTTTACGGCGATCGATCCGGCGCGCCCGGTTAGCGTTCCGCCATCGATATACACGCCCACACCGCCAATGCCGCCGACGCCGTGCGCGCTGCCGCCACCCGCACCGCCTGCGATGTTCCCCGTGGTTATCAGCGTTGCGCCGGCGGCTATCGTGGCGGCATCGCCACCCGCACCGAAACCGGCAAGGGCCATTTTGCTGCCGTTTGCGCCGCCGGCGCCGCCCACGATGGCGCCGGCATTCCGCACGATCGAGCCGGCGCCAAGTGCGATCCCATCGCCGCCCGCTCCACCTTTGTAGTAAGCAAAGGGGCTGCCGCCGCCGGCAAGGATATGACCCTGGGCACGGTGCGGCAGCGACGAGCCGCCTGTCAGTAATTT
>CAXUEX010000284.1:412-2089 GCA_964250215.1 uncultured Acetobacteraceae bacterium
CCCCCCCCCCCCCCCCCCTCACATAACTCCCCCCCCCCCCCCCCGCCCGCCGGCGTTTCCGTAATACTGTGCGCTGCCGCCGCCTACGCCGCCGCTGATCGTGCCCTGGTTCACGGCCGAGACCGAACCGGCAAGGCTAGCACCTATCCCTCCCGCACCTGGACCAAACGGAATTGATGAATTTCCGTAATAAAAAATCCCGGTTCCGCCCAAAATCGTTCCCTTATTCGCAAGCGAGCCACCGGCCTCGAGATTTGCCGCGCTGCCTACCGAAGCGAGCGTGCCGTAGGTCGAGGCAGCGCCGCCGCCGATAATCGTTCCGGTATTCGTTACGTCGGCAACACCCGCGAAGCGCACGCCGTCGCCATTGTATCCTGTGCTGATCGTGCCCGAATTAGTGAGCGTTCCACCGGCAGCGAAAACGACGCCGCTGCCGGACCCGAAATCGCCAGTGATCACGCCGGCATTGTGCAGCGTTGCCGTCGCGCCGAAATCTATCCCATCGCCACCGACGGCGGCACCGAAATAGGATTGGCCCACCGATCCCCCCTCGATCACGCCCGTATTGATGACGAGCCCCGACCCGCTCAGAGACACGCCCGCGCCACCCGCTCCGCCACGTTCATAGCCGTAGCCGCCGGTGCCGCCGAACACGCTTCCGGCGTTGACCAGAACGCCGGAAGCGAGGGACACGCCCGCTCCACCATTGGCACCGTAACTGTAACCGGTCTGTGCCCGGTTGACGCCGTGGCCGCCGGCGATGGTTCCCGTGTTGCTGATCCGGCCGCTACCAGCAACAACGACCGCGTCGCCGCCGGCTCCAGGGCCGCCCACCGCATTTCCCCCAAGAATCTGCCCGGCATTCGCAATGTTTCCGCCCGCATCCAGCAAAACGCCTACGCCAGCGACGGTGCCGTAACCACCGGCGCGGCCCCCGGTGATCATCCCGCCGTTGGAAACACTGCCTTTGCTGTAGAATAAGATGCCATCGCCGGCTTGCAGCTTGCCTATGCCATAACCGCCGGTGACCGTTCCCATATTGTCGACCCGCGCGCCCGAGTAGAAGCCGACAATCGCGCTTGCTACACCGTAGTTGGGATAGACGCCCCCAGTGCCGGTGATCGTCAGCGTCGCGCCGTACTGCCCGGTGCCGAGCTGCACTGATTGGTGAACCAGCGTAGTGATCGTGCTTGTGGTCATCGCTCTGCCCTTTGCGCGCGCTGCGGTGCGCTCTCTGCAAACGCCCAAGAGAGTGTAGCCATGGCTTTCCGGCTGCACAACGACGGGAGAAGGCGCCGCGACCTGCGCGTTGCGATCACCCACCCGGCGGCACCGTGAGGCACGCCGCCGCCCGCGCGGCCAGGCTGTGGCACGCCGCCGCCGCTTCCGCCGCCGTAAGCCCCGTCAACCGCGCGCGATACAGCACGCGGCCGCCGAACGGCGCCGTTTGCCCCACCACCGGCTGCGACACGGCCAGTTCCGGCGCCAGATGCCGCGAATTCTCCGCCACGCTCCGCGCCAGATCCGGCGTGTTGAACGCGCCCACCTGCACCCCCCAGCGCGTATCGCTCGGCCGCGGACGCAGCTCGGAAGCGTTGGCGGACGGAATCAGCGCGAAGCGCAGCGGGGCGGGCCGGCGCGGCGCCGCGGGCGGTGCATGGGCGGGCGGTGCATAAG
>CAXUEX010000285.1:0-2035 GCA_964250215.1 uncultured Acetobacteraceae bacterium
CCCACGATCAGCACCCGCGCCGCCCGCAGCCGCGCCTGGCCCGCGCCCCCCACCTCATCCAGCAGGATGTGCCGCGCATAGCGCCGGATTTCGTCTTCCGAAAAATCCAGGTTCAACTCGCCGTCCATGGAACATGAAGATAGCGTCGCCGCCGCCAAACCCCAGCCCCGCGCCCTGGTGCTGTTCTCGGGCGGCCAGGATTCCACCACCTGCCTCGCCTGGGCGCTCGCCCGCTACCCGCATGTCGAGACGGTCGGCTTCGCTTACGGCCAACGCCACGAAGTGGAACTCGCCTGCCGCGCCCCCATCCGCGCCGTCCTCGCCGCCCGCGAAAACGGCCACCGCCTCGGCCCCGACCACACGATCGATCTCCGCGCCGCCATCGCCGGCCTGGGCGCAACCGCGCTCACCTCGCACGCCGAAATCGCCATCGGCCAGGGCAACCTCCCCACCACCTTCGTCCCCGGCCGCAACCTGCTGTTCCTCGCCTGCGCCGGCGCACTCGCCTGGCGAAGCGGGATCACGCGCCTTGTCGCCGGCATGTGCGAGACGGATTACGCCGGCTACCCCGACTGCCGCGACGATACGATGAAAGCCATGCAACTCGCGCTCAACCTCGGCCTCGATGCGCGCTTCGTGCTCGAAACCCCGCTGATGTGGCACAGCAAGGCGCAAACCTGGTCGCTAGCCGCCGATCTCGGTATTATAGATATAGTTGTGGAACAAACCCACACCTGCTACCGCGGTGACCGCACGCATCGCCACGACTGGGGCTACGGCTGCGGCACCTGCCCCGCCTGCAAACTCCGCGCCGCCGGATGGGCCGAATGGCAGGCATCAAGGTGAGAGCCGCACGGGCGCCCCCATTGTAGCAAGCTGCGGCCAACGCTCCGCAGCCCAATCTGTTACGGACTCTCGCGCAGAACCGCATCCCGATAAAGCGCCTCGGCCTCCACCTGCGCCGCCTCGGACAGCCGTTGCCGCCCAGTCGCAAAAGCCTCGCGCGCCAGGCGGAACTCGTCATCGACGAATTTCGCGATCACCGCCGGCAATCTTCCGGAACCCAGCTCGCGCGTCACCGCCTTCCGCGCCAGCAGCCCCGCCACGATTTCCGACAATGCTGGCGAGGGGTCGCATTCCGCCATGAGCTGCGGAAAATGCATCGGTGGCACCGTCCGTTCCGGGCGCAGCCGCAACCATCGCAACACCGCCGCCGGCCGCACCGCGTAGAACATCTTCTTCAGCGGAATGCAGTCGGTATCCGAAAAATAAATTCTCCGTTGCCGTTCCCCCAGATGCAAGTAATGCCGTGCGAGCAGCGCCCGATCCACGTGCCGCTCCGCCCAATCCAGCAGCGCCTCCCCAAATCCGGTCTCGCTGCGATACGTGATCGGCGATTGCAGCCATTCCAGCACAACGGCATTGCCCTTCAACAGCAGCCGCAGCGCCTTGCTCAAATCCCACCCATTCAGATCGAATACGCCATCCAAAGGCCTCTCGATCACGTCGCGGAGCGGCCATGGCGTCAGATGCTGCGCAACCGGCCGCACATACAGGAAACGGCAATCGTAATCGCTATCCGGCGATGGAAATCCCCACGCCCGGCTGCCGCTTTCCACCGCCAGCGGCACCGCCACGCGCTCGACGCGGCAAATCTCGAAAAGCCGCCGCTCGATCTCCAAACCGGCTGCGGGATCGATTTTCGTCAAACCCTACCAAACTTCCCGGCCCACTTTCTGGCTCGTTTCCACCGGTTCATGAAGATTCTCGTCCGTAATACCGGCCACCAGAGTTTCTATATCAAAATACTTCGCTCGGGACGCTTCGATCACAATCCGCCCATCCGCCTCACGCATATCAACCATCTCATCCCCCCAAACCGGGCTCCCGTGGGAACAGCGCCCGCCTTCCTTGCCGCACCCCCCGCCCATACGGTATTCACGCACCACGCAGGACCCGTAGCTCAGCTGGATAGAGCGTTGCCCTCCGAAGGCAAAGGCCGGACGTTCGAATCGTCTCGGGTCCGCCACCCCAC
>CAXUEX010000286.1:0-2022 GCA_964250215.1 uncultured Acetobacteraceae bacterium
CGTCATGCGGGGCGACAGCGAACTCACCGGGTCCTGGAAGATCATCTGCAGGCGGGGGCGAAAGGCCCGCAGAGCCGCGCCCTTGAGGCCAAGCACGTCGATGTCCCGCGTGCCGTCGTTGAACGTGATGCCGCCCGAATACGCCCAGGAATTCGAGCCGCCGCCGCCCGAGGCGCAGGCCGAACCGGTGCCGCACCCCGCACCCCGCACCGAACGCCAGCGCGCCTCTCGGCAGGCACAGCGGAACAATCCGTTCGCGCACCCGATGCAGCTCAGCTTCGCGCCAACCGCCCCCATGATGCAGCGCCGCGGTTTGCGCAATTCCCGCAGCCTCGATCTCTCGATGGGCCCGGTGATCCAAGGCGGCCAGATCCGCGACGCGGTGGCGCACGTCGCCAGCCCCGGCGCCTCCAGCGACTACATCGCCGGCATCAGCGAATACGTGGAAACGCACAAATTCTATCCGCAGCAGGCGGCGGATAACGGCGAGGAAGGCAATTCCGTGCTCGCCGTCACCATCTCGCGCGACGGCCGGGTGCGCAATGTGCAACTGGTGGAATCCGCCGGATCGCGCTGGCTCGATATGGCCTGGATCAGCCTGTTCCGCGGCCACCAGTTCGCGCCGTTCCCGGATGACATGAAGGAAAAGGAACGCACGTTCACGCTGACGATGGATTATGAGATACTTTATCGACAGCATTGACGCAGAAACGAAAGCAAGAAAGCACTTCTTTCTTGGAAGAAGAGCAAAGAACTTTGTTCGTTTACGGATCACGCGGTTGCAGGCGCGGCTGCATATCCGTTACCAGCGCCATGCCGAACGCTTCCGCCGCGCAGGCCATTGCCGCTTCGGGCCGGTCGTCGCTCACGATGCGTCCTCGCTCCAATACCACCATCCGCGTCGCATACCGGCACGCCAGATCCAGCGCATGCAGCACCGCAACCACGATGCCGCCCGCAGCCGCGAAACGCGCCAGCAACGCCATGATCTCGTGCGCGGCGGCGGGATCGAGATCGGCCGCCGGCTCATCGAGCAGCAGCGCGCGCGGATCGGTGGCGAAGGCGCGCGCCAGCATCGCGCGGCGGGCCTGGCCGCCGGACACCTGATCGATGCGGCGGTGGCGGAGTGCTTCGATGCCGCAGGCGGCGAGGGCGCGGGTGATCGCCGCTTCGTCGGCATCGCGATGCGGGATTCGGCCGAGGGCGGCGATCTGCCCGATGGTGAGCGGCCAGGCGGCGCGGGCGCCCTGTTCCAGATACGCAATTTCGCGCGCATCGGGGCGGCCGCCGGGCAGCAGCCCGGCCAGCGCGCGAAGCAGGGTGGATTTGCCGGCGCCGTTCGGGCCGCAGATCGCCACGAATTCGCCGGGGGACGCGGCGAAGGTCACGCCGCGCAGCACCGCCGCGCCGCCGAGCACCACGGTAAGATCGCGGACGCCGATCATGGGCGCGTCCGGCGCAGGATCACGACCAGCATCGGCGCGCCGATGAGCGCCGTGAGCACGCCGAGCCGCGGCTCGGCTTGCAGCGGCAGCAGCAGCACGGCGATGCGGGCGAGCAGATCGGCCGCCAGCAGCAGCGCGGCGCCGCCGAGCAGCGAGGGGAACAGCAGCGCGCCGGGCCGCGAACCGATCCAGGGCCGCAACAGATGCGGCACCACCAGGCCGACGAAGCCGATGCCGCCGGCGACCGCCGCACCCGCGCCGACCGCGAGCGCGGTGCCGAGTGCGGCTAGGCGAAGTGTGCGCCCGACCGGCAGGCCGAGGCTCGCGGCGGTGGCTTCCCCGAGGCTGAGCGCATCGAGGCCGCGCCCGAGCCGGAGCAGCACCACGCAGCCGAGCGCGGTTGGCAGCAGGGCGAGCCAGAGATGCGCGAGCGTGCGGTCCTGCAGGCCGCCCATCAGCCAGAAGGTGATTTCGTAGAGCGCGAAGGGGTTTGGCGCGGCGCTCAGTGCGAGGGCGAGGAAGGCGCCGGCGAGGGCGGAGAGCGCGACGCCGGCGAGGATCAGTGTCGGCCCCGCAA
>CAXUEX010000287.1:0-2016 GCA_964250215.1 uncultured Acetobacteraceae bacterium
CCACGCCGGGCATCGGCGGCGGTGTTGCAGCCGGCCGCCTGTTGGCGCGCGAGGCGCCGATGCCCGGCGTGGTGGCCGCGGCCAGCGTAACTGCAGACCTCACCGTGGAAGCAGCGGCGCAACTGCCGTTTCTGCTGGGTGCGATCGCTGCCACGCTGTTGCTGGCGCCGGCCCGCATCACGCCGGTGCAGGTGGCGCTGGCCATCCTGCCGCTGCTGCTGGGCATTGCCGGCTTCGTCGCCGCTCAGCGCGCCGGCGCCAGCAACGGCGCCGCACGCTGGATCGAGCACGCCGCGTCGCGCCTCGGCGCCGGCCGCGCGCTGGAAGGCCTGCACACGGCGCTCATGGCGCTGCACGCGCAACGCGGCCGCGTGCTGCGCGCCTTCGCGCTGCATATCGTTTCCTGGTCGTTGGGCGGCGCCGAAGTGTGGATCGTGCTGCGGGCGATCGGCCATCCGGTTTCGCCCGGCGCCGCCTTTGCCATGGAAGGCCTGGGCATGGCCGCGCGCAGCGCCGGGTTCGTGCTGCCGGCAAGCCTGGCCGCGCAAGAAGCCGGCTTCGTGCTGGCCGGCATCGCCTTCGGCGTCCCGCCAGCCACCGCCATTGCGTTATCGATGGTGAAACGTCTGCGCGAGTTCGCGGTCTCGCTCTCGGGCTTGCTCGTCTGGCGGTTCGGGGTGGTGCCGCGCGCCTGAAATGGCCGAGCCGTCGCCACGACTAGAGCAACATCGGCACACACCGCGTCCGCGCGCCGATAAAGTTGCTCGACAAAACAATGGCCTAGAGCGTGACCGGCACCGATATCCGATTCAATCCGAGCCGGTCACGCTCTAGTACCGATCCGCTGCCGGAAGGAGCCGGAAAAACTCTCGCTTCGGGCGGTCCGGTCCAACGATGGAGAGGGGCGCAGGCGACCGCGGACTCTTCAGCGGCTCACGTCCGTGCCTCGCCAGGAGCCCTCGGCCACGCGCACGCCGGCGCTGGCAAGTGCGGCTTCGAGCCCTGCGCGGTCCAGCTTCACGCAATAGGCCGGCTGCGCCCGTTCAAAACGCCAGCCTTCCGCCAGCGGACCGGCATCGACGATGTCGTAGCCCAGATCGTCGAAGAATGCCGTAACACGCCGCTTGGCATCCGCATCCTCGCCGGCGATCGGCAAAGCGCGGCGGCCGGGTTTACCCGCAGGTGCGGCATCCGGCTCGATGTCGCGCTCCAGTATGGCGTTCCACGCCTTTACAATCTTTGCAGTATAGAGCTGCCGTTGCACGATCTCGCTCGTGGTGGTGCTCCCTTGATCCAGCGCCTGCACGGCCTCGTCCCGCCCCGGATAATAGTTACAGGCATCCATGACGACCTTGTCGGCAAACGTCGCGGGATCCAGGTCGTGCACGGCAAAGAACGGCACGGCTAATAGCGTAAGCTCACCGAATTGCGCGGCTTCGGCTGCAAAGCCGATGTTGCAGCGGAGTGCAACCATGGCGCTAGCCAGCGTGCGTGGATGGCGGGAGTTGCTGATCATCACCTCGTGACCGTGTGCGACCGCGAGGCGCGCTACAGCACGGCCTATGTACCCGGCCCCCACTATGCCAAGTTTCATTTCCTCTACCTTTCAGAGCGAGGCTATATCTCTCGATAGTACTGTTGCGCATTGATGGGGAGTCGGCGTCGGCGGGGGGCTTTGGCGGCGGCTCGCCGGCATCGCGCCGGCTGCGGCGGATCAGCAGCCAGCGTTCAAAGCCTTCGTCCACCGCCCATGGCCGCGCGATGCGCGCTCAGTCGTACAGGCGCGGCCCGTGTCTCGCTCAGCCAAAAACCGCCCCGATCCATCGAACGTCTCCGTCCGGAGACCTAGAATCAGACAAGCGCTCGCGCCGGAGTCCCCTTCTTGGAGTCCGGAGCCTAATACCCATACCCCGGCGGAGGCGGCGGCGGCGGCTGTTGGTAATAGCCAGGCGGCGGTTGCTGCTGCTGGTAGTAGCCCGGCGGCGGCGGCTGCGGCGTGGTCGCCGCCCCACCAAC